>JBEEJT010000044.1:0-14905 GCA_041169085.1 Pseudomonadota bacterium
GACGAGAGCTTTCAGCGCGTGAAGAAGGGCATTGCCTATGTGCCCCAGGGCCGCATGATCTTCCCCACCCTCACGGTGCAGGAGAACATTGAAACCGGCCTGGAGAACGCCAAGGACAAGACCATTCCGGACGAGATCTACGCGCTCTTCCCCGTGCTGTTCGACATGAAGCACCGCAAGGGCGGCAACCTCTCTGGCGGTCAGCAACAGCAGCTGGCCATCGCCCGCGCCCTGGTCACCAACCCCAAGGTGCTGCTGCTCGATGAGCCCACCGAGGGCATCCAGCCTTCGATCATCAAGGACATCGCCAAGGCGCTCAACGAGATCCGCAAGCTGCGCGAAATCACGATCGTGGTCAGCGAGCAGGTGCTGAGCTTCGCGATGGACGTGGCCGATCGCCTCTTCGTGATCGAAGGCGGCCGACTGGTGCACGAGACCACCCGCGCCGACACGGATGCGGACCGCATCAAAGCGTACTTGTCTGTTTGACCCCCACCGATACCGAAGGAGCACACGATGGCTGACACCCTCATCAAGGTCGACCTCACCCAGTCGCCCACCCTCAACGAGAACATTCACAACCGCTGGCACCCGGACATCCCGATGGCCTGCTGGGTGAACCCCGGCGACGAGTTCATCCTCGAGACCTTCGACTGGACCGGCGGCTTCATCAAGAACAACGACAGCGCCGACGATGTGCGCGACATCGACCTCAGCACGGTGCACTACCTCAGCGGCCCCGTGGGCGTGAAGGGCGCCGAGCCTGGTGACCTGCTGGTGGTGGACCTGCTGGACATCGGCGCCAAGCAAGACTCGCTGTGGGGCTTCAACGGCTTCTTCAGCAAGCAAAACGGCGGCGGCTTCCTGACCGAGCACTTCCCGCAGGCGCAGAAGTCGATCTGGGACATCCACGGCATGTTCACCAAGAGCCGCCACGTGCCAGGCGTGAGCTACGCCGGCCTGATCCACCCGGGCCTGATCGGCTGCCTGCCCGACCACAAGATGCTCGAAGCCTGGAACACCCGCGAGCAGGAACTCATCGACAGCAACCCCGGCGTGACGGGCCTGGCCAACCCGCCCTTTGCCGGCACCGCCCACATGGGCAAGCTCACCGGCGAGGCCAAAGAGAAGGCTGCCGCCACCGCCGCGCGCACCGTGCCCCCGCGTGAACACGGCGGCAACTGCGACATCAAAGACTTGTCGCGCGGCTCCAAGGTCTACTTTCCCGTGTACGTGGATGGCGCCGGCCTTTCCGTGGGCGACCTGCACTTCTCTCAAGGCGACGGCGAGATCACCTTCTGCGGCGCCATCGAGATGGCCGGCTGGGTGCACATGAAGGTGCAGCTCATCAAGGGCGGCATGGCCAAGTACGGCATCAAGAACCCCATCTTCAAGCCCAGCCCGATCAAGCCCGTCTACAACGACTACCTGATCTTCGAAGGCATCTCGGTCGACGAGCAAGGCAAGCAGCTGTACCTGGACGTGAACGTGGCCTACCGCCAGGCCTGCCTCAATGCCATCGAGTACCTGAAGAAGTTCGGCTACAGCGGCGCCCAGGCCTACTCCATCCTGGGGACGGCGCCGGTGCAGGGCCACATCAGCGGCGTGGTCGACGTGCCCAATGCCTGCGCCACCTTGTGGCTGCCCACCGAGATCTTCGACTTCGACATCAACCCGACCGCATCCGGCCCGGTGACCTACCTGGACGGCAGCGTGCAGATGCCGTTCTCGCCAGACATCGTGAAGTGAAGCGTGGCGGGGCGGCGCCACACGCTGCCCCGCTGCTTCGACAGGTCGCACCGAGGAGCCCCCACATGCCCACCTACGACTACGCCTGCCCCGATTGCGGCGGCTTCGACGCCTTCCGCAGCCTGAGCCTGCGCAACGACCCCGCCGATTGCCCGGACTGCGGCACAGCCTCGCCCCGCGTGTTCGTGAGCGCGCCACGCCTGGCTTGCGTCAGCAGTGAAACCCGCTTCGCCATGGACACCAACGAGCGGGCGCGGCACGAGCCGCGTTCATCGAAGAGCCTGGAGGGTGGCAGCTATGGCCGACTGAAGCACCCGGCAGGGTGCGGGTGTTGCAGCACCTCGAAGAAGGCGACCACAGTGCGCACGGCGGACGGGGCCAAGGGCTTCCCCAGCAAACGGCCCTGGATGATCAGCCACTGAGCGCCAGCGGGTTGGGCGGCGGCAGAGGCCACAATCCTCTCCCCACTGCCCGCCGGTTCGCTCAGCCCATGCCCTCCCACGCCACCCTAGACCTGCTGCGGCAAGGCCGCCTCTCAGGCGCCCGCCGGCTCGACCTGGCCTGCGGCCTCACCGAAGTGCCGCCCGAGGTGCTGGGCCTGGCCGACACGCTGGAAGTGCTCAACCTCACGGGCAATGCGCTGAGTCAGCTGCCTGACTGGCTGCCGCAACTGCGCCGTCTGCAGGTCATCTTTTGCAGCGACAACGCCTTCACCGAACTGCCAGCCGTGTTGGGGCGGTGCGAGGCGCTGACCATGGTGGGCTTCAAGCACAACCGCATCGCCCACGTGCCGGCACAGTCGCTGCCGCCCAGGCTGCGCTGGCTCATCCTCACCGACAACGCCCTGACGGCGCTGCCCGACGAACTGGGCTCGTGCACCGCGCTTCAAAAGCTCATGCTGGCAGGCAACCGGCTCACCCAGCTGCCGGACTCCCTGCGCCATTGCGAGGCCCTGGAGCTGCTGCGCGTGTCCGACAACCAGTTGGCCGCCTTGCCTGAAGTGCTGCTCACCCTGCCCCGGCTGGCCTGGCTGGCCCACGCGGGCAACCCCTGCAGCGCCACACGCGAAGCCCAGGCCGCCGCCCAGGCGCAGGCCAGAGCGATCGCCTGGCAGGACCTGGCCCTGGGCGCACGCCTGGGCGAAGGCGCTTCTGGCGAGATCCACCGCGCGCGCTGGCGAGGCCCCACCGGCGAGCAGGACGTCGCCGTCAAGCTGTTCAAGGGCGACAAGACCAGCGACGGCCTGCCCGCCAGCGAAATGGCCGCGTGCCTGGCCGCAGGCCAGCACCCCCACCTCATCGGGACATTCGGCCCGCTGCAAGGCCACCCAGGCGGGCGCGCTGGCCTGGTCTTGCCCTTGATGCCGGAAGGCTGCCGCCCGCTGGCCGCACCACCCAGCCTGGCGAGTTGCACCCGCGACGTCTACCCCGAAGGCTGGCAAGTGAGCCTGGACGACGCCCTGGCCATCGCCACCGCCGTGGCCAGCGCCGCCGCGCACCTGCACAGCCTGGACATGACCCATGGCGACCTCTACGCCCACAACACCCTGTGGCAAGCCGGTGGCCCCTGCCTGCTGGGCGACTTCGGCGCCGCCGCCTTCACGCCATCGGCAGCCCAGCCAGCTGCCCCCCACCTCGCACGCCAACTGCAAGCCATCGAGGCCCGGGCGTTTGGCTGCCTGCTGCAAGAACTGACCGACCACCTGCCGCCAGGTGCAGCCGGGCACCGCCAAGCCGCGCTGCGCGACCTGGCCGAACACTGCCAGCACCCCCAAGCCGGCCGGCGGCCCACCCTGGCACAAGCCCACGCCTCGCTCCTCGCCCTGTGACGCTGGCTTCAGCGCGGCCGACGCTCGGCCCCTGTCTCGACAGGGCTGCTCGAAACCACCAAATGCACAAATTGCGCAGGCGGCTACACTGGGCACCAGAAAGCCACCGCCATGCCGCCAAGCGCCCCTGAGCCCGCCCCCACACACGCCCCGGACATCCAGGGCGTGGCGGACGCGATCGCGCTGCCGCTGGCCCGTCTGGCCATGGCCCATGGCGTGCCCTGCGACGTGGTCGTGCAGGCGGTGGAAACCGCCTTTGTGCGCGCCGCCCAACACATGCTCAAGGACAGCGGCCTGCCTGCGCACCGCCAGGTCAGCCGCATCGCCACCGCCACCGGCATGGGGCGGCGTGAAGTGGCCCGCATCGTCGAAGCCCAGCAAGCCCCACCTGCCTCGCCCTCGGCCCCGCCGTTGCCCGCCACCTGGGCCAGCGAGGTGTTCACCCGCTGGGTGAGCGACCGCAGCTTGCGCACCGCGCGCGGCCAACTCAAACCCCTCAAGCGGGCAGGTGAAGCACCCAGCTTCGAAGCCCTCGCCCGCAGCGTCACCCAACACGTGCACCCCCGCAGCCTGCTCGACGAGCTCTGCCGCCTGGGCCTGGTCCACCACGACCCTGAACGCGACACCGTGGCGCTGCTCAACGAAGCCTTCGTGCCCCATGGCGACCAGGCCCAGATGGTCGACCTGCTGCGCGACAACGTCGGGGCCCACCTGGAAGGCGCGGTGGCCAACGTCACCGGCGACGGCGCGCGCCCCCACCACGACCAGGCTGTGCTGGGCGACGAGCTGTCTGAAGCGTCGCTCGACATCCTGCGCGAACACGTGGACCGGGTCTGGCAACAGCTGCTGGCCGACACCGTGAACCTGATGGAGCGCTGCATCGAAGACGACCGCGAGGCCGGTCGGCTCGCCCGCAAACGCATGCGCATCGGCCTGTACACCTACGAAGACGACATGCCCCCGACAGCGGGCAGCTGAGCGCCTCCCCCTGAAGCGCAGCCAGCCACACACGACAAAAAATGCAGTGAGGACCCCATGTTTCGCCATCTGACCTTGCCCCGGCTCCCGACCGCTCCCTTGGCACTGGCCATCGGCCTGTTGCTGAACGCCTGCGGCGGCGGCGACACCGACGTGGCCGGCGTCAGCAGTGGCGGCACCGGCAATGTGGGCCCGGGCAAGGCGGCAGCCGTGTCGGGCACCGTGCAGGCACAAGGCCTGCGCGTCAACGACATCCACATCGACGTCACACCAGGCAGCACCACCATCACGGGGCCCAATGGGGAAGCAGTGGCCTCTGACACCCTCACCGAAGGCACCAACGTGGTGGTGGACGCTGGCCTGGTCACGCGCCAAGCTGATGGCTTGCACGCCCCGGCCGATCGCATCCAGGTCGCCCCCTTGCTGCTGGGCCCGGTCAGGGCCGTGCCCCCCCAAACGACCGTGGGCACACTCAACGTCATGGACCAGGCCGTGCAGGTGGACGCCAACACCCGCATCGATGCACATTGGGGCACTTTGGCGGCCATCCAGTTGGGCGACATCGTGGAAGTGCACGGTTGGCAGGATGTGGCCAACCAACGGTACGTGGCCACTCGTCTGGTGTGGCGAACCGCCCCATCGTCTTACAGCGTCACAGGCGTGTTGACCGCACTGAACCTGGAAGAAGCCCAATGCACCGTGGGCACCCAGTCACTGGGTTACGTCAGCAGCTTGTCGACCACCGAACTGAGCGATGGCATGTGGGTCCGCGGCAAACTGATGGCCCGCATTCCAGACCCTGACACCGGCCGCTGGTTCACACAGAACCTGGACCCGGTGGACCGTGGCTTGACCGACAAGCCCCAAGTCAGTGTGGAAGGCTTGGTCAACGCCATCCACCCCACCCAGCAATGGATGGAGGTGCAAGGCTGGCGCGTCAGCCTGGTTTCGCCGGCCTGCACCACGTGTGCTGGCCACACCGTGGGTGAAGCCGTGCGCGTGGTGGGCGAACTCAAAGCGGGCTTGATCACCGCACATGAGGTAGTCTCCCGTCCATGATCCAACACACCCGCACCTTGCTGTGGCGTGCCTTGGCCGTCGTGGCGGTGGTGCTGGCCGTCGTCGGGGCCGTGCTGCCGGTTTTGCCCACGGTGCCCTTCCTGCTGGTGGCGGCTTGGGCAGGCGGCAAAGGCTGGCCTGCGCTGGAAGCCTGGTTGCTGGGCCACCCGGTGTGGGGCCCGCCCATCCGACGCTGGCGTGAACACGGCGCCATCCCGCGCCAGGCCAAATGGTTGGCCACGGTCATGATGGCCGGCAGCGCCACGGTGTTGTGGTTTGCGCCCGTGCCGCCCTGGGTCCGCGGCCTGGTCTACCTGACCATGGTCAGCGTGGCCACCTGGATGTGGCGCCGACCGGAAGGGCCAAGCGGCTGATCACCCGCGCCACCTGGCTACGTCAAACAACGTATTGGGCGCCAGGGGCCGACTTCCAACAATCGAAGGGCTTCAACTTCTTGGACAGGAGCCCCTCATGTTGCACGGTGACATTTCCAGCAGCGACGACACCGTAGGCGTCGCCGTCGTCAACTACAAGATGCCCAGGCTGCACAGCACGGCCGAGGTCATCGCCAATGCCCACAAGATCCGCCAGATGATCGAGGGCATGAAGCTGGGCCTGCCTGGGCTCGACCTCGTCATCTTCCCCGAGTACAGCACCCACGGGATCATGTACGACCCCAAGGAGATGATGGACACGGCGGTCAACATCCCCGGCGACGTCACCGAGGTGTTCGCCCAGGCCTGCCGCAATGCCAAGGTGTGGGGCGTGTTCTCGCTGACCGGCGAGCGCCATGAAGGCCACCCCAACAAGGTCCCGTACAACACCCTGATCCTGATGAACGACCAGGGCGAGATTGTCCAGAAGTACCGCAAGATCATGCCCTGGACGCCCATCGAGGGCTGGTACCCCGGCGACAAGACTTACGTGTCGGACGGCCCCAAGGGCATGAAGGTCAGCCTCATCATCTGCGACGACGGCAACTACCCCGAGATCTGGCGCGACTGTGCCATGAAGGGCGCCGAGCTCATCGTGCGCTGCCAGGGCTACATGTACCCCGCCAAAGACCAACAGGTGATGATGGCCAAAGCCATGGCCTGGGCCAACAACTGCTACGTGGCGGTGGCCAACGCCGCGGGCTTTGATGGTGTCTACAGCTACTTCGGCCACAGCGCCATCGTCGGCTTCGACGGCCGCACCCTGGGCGAATGTGGCGAAGAGGAATACGGCATCCAATATGCCCAACTCAGCAAGCGCCTGATCCGCGATGCCCGCAGCACGGGGCAATCGCAGAACCACCTGTTCAAGCTGCTGCACCGAGGCTACACGGGCAAGATCAACTCCGGCGAAGGCGACAAAGGCGTGGCCGAGTGCCCTTACGACTTCTACCGCGAGTGGGTCAACGACCCCGCCGCGGCCCAGGCCAAGGTCGAAGCCATCACGCGCAGCACGGTGGGCACGTCGGCGTGCCCCATCGAAGGCATCCCCAACGACGCGCGGCTGAAATACGAGTGACGGCAGCGCTCAGGCGGCCGCCGCCTGCACCCGGAAATACTGGCGCCGCCATTGCGCGGGCGCCAGCCCTGTCCAGGTGCGGAAGGCCCGCGTGAAGGCGCTCTGCTCGGAATAACCCAGCAGCAAGGCGATCTCGGCGAGGTCGAGCTTGCCTTCCTTGAGGTGGCCTTCGGCCAGGTGTTGCCGGGTCTGATCGAGCAGCTTCTGGAAGGTCGTGCCGTGTTCAGACAGGCGCCGCTGCAAGCTGCGCGGGCTCGTGTGGTGGGCCCGAGCCAAAGCCGCCAGCGAGGTCTGGCCTTCGCGGATCAAGGGCACCAAGGTCTTGCGCCACGACTCGACCACCGCCGGCAAGACGGCCACCGAGCGAAGCAGTTGTTCGGCCTGCTGGTCCAGCATGGCCAACAGCGCGGGGTCGGACTTGCGCATGGGCAGCACCAGGTGCTCCGCGTCGATCACCACGCGGGTGACCGACTGGTCAAAGCGCACCAGGCCACCGAAAAATTCTTCATACGGCCGCAGGTCGTCGGGCCGCGGGTTCACGAAGCCCACTTCGCGGATCGGGAACTGACGCCCGGTCATGTCGCGGGCCAGTTGCACCAACGACGCGATGGCCGTCTCGTCCACCAGAGCGCCAGGGCGCCCCCGCTCCACCCCCCACTCCATCACCACCCCCGTGGGGC
The DNA here is from genome assembly GCA_041169085.1 of Pseudomonadota bacterium. Taxonomy (GTDB): domain Bacteria; phylum Pseudomonadota; class Gammaproteobacteria; order Burkholderiales; family Burkholderiaceae_C; genus Aquabacterium. Next base: position 7,807 of record JBEEJT010000044.1, read on the forward strand.
CGATGCTGACCCTGGCCGGGTTCACGTCGTAGACAGAGGCGTGATAACGCTCCATGCGCTGCAGGGCTTCGGCCAGCGAGCCGCAAGCCAGGGCGCAATAGCCCACCACACCAAAGTGCTTGGCGCCTATGCCTTTCGCAATGCGCAAACCGAGTGCGGGGCGTTGTTCCATGGCATCGACCCGGCGCAACCAGCCCTGCCATTCCGGCATCGACACAAAAAGCTGACGCGCGTCCGGGCGCGGCGAGCCCAGCACGCGCTCAGCGTCCAGGCCCTGTTGATCCAGGTAGTCGTACAGCAATTGCGCGTAACTGGCGGCAATTCGGGTTTCGGTCATGGCACATCTCGTCAGACTTGCCGGACATCATGCCCACCGTGACCTCCTTTGCACATTGGGAGTAGCGGGCAAGCGTTTACCCCCAAGCCTTGGCGCGAATTGCAAAGTCAAGCCAAGCTGAGCCCCCCGATGCAGGCCCTGTCCACACAGGGGGCAGGCGCGGGATAATCCCAACCATGCATCCCAACGCCCTGTTTGACCTCGCCACCCAATTGGTCCGCGAAGTCCTGCTGCTCGACGCCCCCGCCGACAGCATCGTTTCCCGTTATTTCCGCCTGCACAAGGCGCTCGGCGCACGCGAACGCCATGCCCTGGCCGAGACCGCTTACGCCGCGCTGCGCCAGAAGCTGCTGTGGTCCAACCTGGCCCAAAGTGGCCAAGGCCCACTGGAGCGCCGCATCACCATGCTGGCGTGGCAAGGCCAGCCGCATGTGCTCGAGCGCGCTGTCAAGCCCGACGAGCAAAGCTGGCTCCAGCGCTGCCAGGCCATCGACGTGGCCACCTTGCCCGACAAGCTGCGCCACAACCTGCCCGACTGGCTGTCCAACGTGTTGCGCGAACAGTTGGGCGAAGAAGAGTTCTGGTCCTTGGTGGCCACCTTGTCGGGCGGTGCGCCGCTCGACTTGCGCGTCAACCCGCAAAAGTCCAAACCGGAGGCGGTGCTGGCCGCGCTCAAGGAAGAAGGCATCGAGGCCGAAGCCATGCCGTTTTCGCCCATGGGCGTGCGGGTGACGGGCAAGCCCGGCCTGCAAAAGCTGGCGCTGTACACCGACGGCCATGTGGAAGTGCAAGACGAAGGCAGCCAGCTGCTGGCCTTGCTGACCGGCGCCAAGCGCGGTGAGATGGTGGTGGACTTCTGCGCTGGCGCCGGCGGCAAGACGCTGGCCCTGGGCGCCATGATGCGCAACACCGGCCGGCTCTACGCCTTCGACGTCTCGGGCCATCGCCTGGACAAGCTCAAGCCTCGCCTGGCGCGCAGCGGCCTGTCCAACGTCTACGCCGCCCAGATCGCCCACGAGCGCGACGAGCGCATCAAGCGCCTGGCGGGCAAGATCGACCGCGTGTTGGTGGACGCGCCCTGCTCCGGCATGGGCACGCTGCGCCGCAACCCCGACCTGAAGTGGCGCCAAAGCCCCAAGGCCATCGATGAATTGCAGGCCAAGCAGATCGCCATCCTGGACAGCGCAGCCCGGCTGCTCAAGCCGGGTGGCCGCCTGGTCTACGCCACCTGCAGCCTGATGCCGGCAGAAAACGAGAAGGTCGCCGAGCAGTTCACCGCCGCCCACCCCGAGTTCAAGCCGCTCGACGCGGCCCAGGCGCTGGAACAAGCCGGCGTGACACGCGCGGCTGAGCTGGTGAGCCCCGCAGGCCACCTGCGCCTGTGGCCGCACCGCCATGCCACCGACGGCTTCTACGCCGCGACCTGGGTGCGTGACTGACGCGCCCGCCTCGGCAGCGGGGCGCAAAACAAAAAGGGCCGTCTTGCGACGGCCCTTTTTCATGGGTGCAGCCCGATCAGAACAGGCTTTCCTTCACGTAGACCACGTCGTTGGGCTCGAGCTTGTCGTTCATGCCCGGCTGGATGATGACGGTACGGCCATCGGCCTGGCGACGGTGCACACGGATGCCACGTTCGGTGCCGCGCTGGGTCAGGCCACCGGCCGAGGCCAAGGCCTGCAGCAAGGTGGTGTCGCGTTGCAGGATCATGGCGCCGCCACGCACCACTTCACCGTAGATGTAGTACTGCGGGGCGCGGTCCACCCAGATGGCGTCGCCGTTGCGCAGCTCCAGGTCGCCTTCCGGGTCTGCCGAGGCAAACACCTTGGGGAAATCGATTTCCTTGCGGAAAGCGCGGCCGTCACGCAAGCCCGAGACCACCACGATGTCCGTGCCCGCGCCCGCGACGATGCCGCCCGCCTGAGCCAGGATCTCGCTGAGCTTGGTGCTGCCCGCCAGCAAGGAATAGCGACCCGGCTTGGTCACCTGACCCAGCACCGACACCTGGTTGGCCGTGGCCGACGTCAGCAAGATCGTCACTTGCGGCTGTTTGAGGTAATTGCCATCCTTCAAGCCCTTGGCGAGCTTGAGTTCGGCCTCATTCAAGGTCAGGCCCGACAAGCGCACCGTGCCCAGCAAGGGATAGGTGATCGCCCCGCCTTCGTTGATCCGGGTGTCCAGCGCCAGGTCGGGGTTTTGGTAGACGGCAATGCGAATTTGGTCGCCCGGCCCCAGGACGTAATCGCCCTGCGCGGCCACCGCCCAGCCGCCACCCACGGCCACAAAGGCCACCATGACCCAACGGGCCACCATGCGCATCCAATTCATAGAGTCGAATCCTCGTTGCTGAAATCCTTGGCTGAGGCGCTCAGGCCCCGGCTCAACGGCAAGTCCGCTGCAATGTAACACCCGGGTGTGTCTGTCCTGCACGTCGGCCATCTGGCTTTGGTGCCTCCGCGTGGCGGAAGGTTCCCTGGGCAAACCCCGAAGCCTTCCCAGCCACTCAAACATGGGCCGCCGCTTCTTCCAGGCGCTGCTGGCGGCGGCGCAAGTAGCCCACCACCTCTTGCCCGGGCATGGGCCGCGCCACCAGGTAACCCTGAACGTCGGTGCACCCCATGGCGCGCAGCAAAGTCAGCTGGTCTTCGGTTTCCACCCCTTCGGCGGTGGTGCTCAATTGCAGCGCGCGCGCCAGGCTGATGATGGCCGTGACCACCGCCTCGGCGTTGGCGTCCTGGCCCAGCGTGTGCACGAACATGCCGTCGATCTTCAACTTGTCGATGGGGAAGCGCCGCAAATAGGCCAGCGACGAGTAACCCGTGCCGAAATCGTCCAGCGCCACCCGCACCCCCCGCGCCCGCAGCGCGGACAAGGTGGCTTCGGCCGCGTCGTGGTCGTCGATCAGCGCCGTCTCGGTGATCTCCAGCTCCAGGCGCTCGGGGGGCAGCCGGCTCTCGCGCAGCGCTTCGTCCACCACGTCGATCACGGAATGGCTGCGGAACTGCACCGCCGAGAGGTTCACCGCCACGCGGGCGGGCACCGGCCAGGCGGCCGCTTGCCGGCAGGCCTCCCGCAACACCCAATTGCCCAGGGGGATGATCTGACCGGTCTCCTCCGCGACAGGGATGAACTCCCCCGGGCTCACCACGCCGCGGTCGCTGTGGTGCCAACGCACCAAGGCCTCGAAGCCCAACACCTCGTCCGACTGCAAGGCCAATTGGGGTTGGAAGAACAAGGTGAACTGTTGCGCCGCCAAGGCGTGTTGCAGCTCTTGCTGCAAGCGCACCCGTGCGCGGGCCGACTCGGCCATGGCGGGCTCGAAGAAGCGGAACACGCCTCGCCCTGCCGCCTTGGCGGCATACAAGGCCAGGTCCGCACATTGCAGCAAGGCGCTGGGCTCGCACCCGTCCTGTGGCGACTGCGCGATGCCCACGCTGGCGCGGATCTCCACCAACACATCCTGCAACTGGCAGGGTTCGCTGAGCAGGGTCAGCATGCGTGTGGCCAGCTCGGCCGCCTGTGCCTGGCCCACCACCCGCCAACTCAAGACCGCGAACTCGTCGCCCCCCAGCCGGGCCAACAAGTCGCCGTCGCCAATGGCCACCTTCAGCCTGGCCCCCACCCGCTTGAGCAACTGGTCGCCCACCGCGTGGCCCAGGGTGTCGTTGATCTGCTTGAAGTTGTCCAGGTCCAGGAAGAACAAGGTGCACGGGCGCGAGGCCAGGGCCTCGTCGGCGAGCCAACGCTGCAACTCGCTGCTGAATCGGTGGCGGTTCGACAGGCCCGTGAGCGCATCGATGTTGGCCAGCCGCGCCAACTCATCGCGCGCCCGGCGGGCCTCGGTGATGTCGGAGCCCACGCCGCGCCAGCCGGCAGCGCGGCCCCGCTCGTCGTGCAAGGGCTTGGCGCTCAGCGACCAGCAATGCAACTCGTGGCCCACCTCGACGACCAACTCCAGGTCCCGGAACGGCTGGCCCATGCGCAGACAGGTGTTCAAGCGGGCCCAGGCGGCAGCAGCCTCGGCCTCGTCGTGCGGCACCATGCCGCCCACCAGTTCGACAAAAGTCTGCGCCTGCAAAGCCTTGGCTGGCATCCCGAACGAGGCCGACAGGCGTGGCGACACGTGGCGCAAGTGCCCGGTCGGCGTCACTTCCCACAGCCAGTCGGTGGCGTTTTCCTCGAAGTCACGCAGCAACAAGTCGATGAGCTGGCGCTGCCGGTCGGTTTCGGCCTCGGCACGCAGACGGGCCATGAACACCCGCCCGTTGGTGTAAGCCACGCCCACCATCACCGTCATGTAGGTGACCAGCAGCACATACAGCTGGATGGTGTCGGCAAAGGGCGAGCGCAACAGCGCCACCACACAGGCCAGCCCCATCACCAGCACATAGGCCGCCGCGATCTGCACCGCCGGGCTGAACATGAAGGCACCTACGCAAATCATGCCCACGGTCACACACGCCAACATCAAGGTGCCGTTGTGGTCGGCCACGGGGAACACCGTGATCGGCACCAAAGACCAAACCGCCGCAAAAAACACCACATGGCCACACAACACCCGCATGGCGTGCCGGGAGGCGTGAGGTGTGGCCCGCCCCTCGATCAGCGATTTCCACCACACGCCGAAGCCGGTGAGCGACAACACCACCGTCATGCACCACAAGCCCATCCAGAGGTGCGACATGTCGTGCCAGAAGATCCAGCACAAGGTGATCGTGTTGACGGCGTTGCCCACCGACACCAGGGGCATCAAGCTCAACAAAGCCTGAATCTGGCGGGCGCGGTGCTGCCGGGCCTGGGGGCCGTCGATGCGCTCGTCCGGCGTCACTTCCTGTCGCCGGGTTTGCAACAGTGCACGCCAAGCAACGAGGCCCGTCGGCTTTGACGAGGAGGCGCCCGGGGCGCTGTTTGAAGAAGACATCACTTCGTGGACATCGGCGCCAGGCGTCGAAACTTGACTGGACCGATCCCGCCAGTGTGCAACCGCAGCAGGCCCGCAGGACGAAATCATGACTCCCCTGCCTGGGTGCCAGCGCCGCAATGGCGTACCATTTCCGCCCCCTGTCACCCTATTTCCGTGGTTCGGGCCACCCCCATGAGTAACGACAAGCACCTGTCCAACGCCGAGCAGGCCCTGCGCGATGCAGCCCTGGAATACCACCGCCTGCCGAATCGGGGCAAGATCGCCGTCACACCGACCAAGCCGCTGTCCAACCAGCGTGACCTGTCGTTGGCCTATTCGCCTGGGGTGGCCTACCCCTGCCTGGCCATCGAGCAAGACCCGAACCTGGCCGCCGACTACACCTCGCGCGGCAACCTGGTCGCCGTGGTGACCAACGGCACCGCGGTGCTGGGCCTGGGCGACATCGGCCCGCTGGCCTCCAAGCCCGTGATGGAAGGCAAGGGCTGCCTGTTCAAGAAGTTTGCCGGCGTCGACGTGTTCGACATCGAACTGGCCGAGCGCGACCCGGACAAGCTGGTCGACATCATCGCGGCGCTGGAGCCCACCCTGGGCGGCGTCAACCTTGAAGACATCAAGGCGCCCGAGTGCTTCTACATCGAGAAGCAGCTGTCGGCGCGCATGAACATCCCCGTCTTCCACGACGACCAGCACGGCACCGCCATCATCTCCAGCGCCGCTTTGCTCAACGGCCTGGAGCTGGTGGGCAAGGACATCGGCGCCGTGAAGGTGGCCGTGTCCGGCGCCGGTGCCGCCGCCATCGCCTGTCTGGACCTGATGGTTGGCCTGGGCGTGAAGCGCGAAAACGTGTTCGTGTGCGACTCCAAGGGGCTGATCCACACCGAACGCACGGACAAGCTCGACGAGTCGAAGAAGCGCTATGCGCAGCCCACTTCGGGCCGCACGCTGGCCGATGCCGTGAACGGCGCCGACGTGTTCCTGGGCTGCTCGGCCGCCGGCGTGTTGACCGCCGACATGGTCAAAACCATGGCCGACAAGCCGCTGATCCTGGCGCTGGCCAACCCCGAGCCCGAGATCCGCCCCGAGATCGCCAAGGCCGCGCGCCCCGATTGCATCATCGCCACCGGCCGTTCCGACTACCCGAACCAGGTCAACAACGTCCTGTGCTTCCCCTACATCTTTCGTGGCGCGCTGGACTGCGGCGCCACCAAGATCACCGAAGCCATGAAGCTGGCCTGCGTGCGCCAGATCGCCGACCTGGCCAAGGCCGAAATCTCCGACGAGGTGGCCGCCGCTTACCCCGGCCGCGAGCTGCGCTTCGGCCCTGACTACCTCATCCCCACGCCGTTTGACTCGCGCCTGATTTTGCGCATCGCGCCGGCCGTGGCCGAGGCCGCCGCTGCGTCGGGCGTGGCCACCCGCCCGATCACCGACATCGACGCTTACCGCGAGTCGCTGTCGCAGTTCGTGTCGAACACCGGCCTGTTCATGCGTCCGCTGTTCCTGGGCGCCAAGGCCGCCCCCAAGCGCAAGCGCATCGCTTTTGCCGAGGGTGAAGACGACCGCGTGCTGCGTGCCGCCCAGGTCGCCATCGACGAAGGCCTGGCCTACCCGGTGCTGGTGGGTCGCCCCGACGTGATCGCCATGCGCATCGAACGCGCCGGCCTGCGCCTGCAGCCAGGCGAAGACTGCGAAGTGGTCAACCCGGGCAACGACGCGCGCTTCAAGACCTATGTCGACGCCTACCACAAGCTCCGCGGCCGCGACGGCTTCTCGCCCGACCTGGCCAAGGTGGCGCTGCGCCGCTCCAACTCGCTGATCGCCACCATGCTGGTGAAGATGGG
>JBEEJT010000045.1:0-4041 GCA_041169085.1 Pseudomonadota bacterium
AAGCCCACCATGACGCCCCAGGAGACGAGCGCCCCCAACTGGGCGATCAGCACCGCGTGTTCAATGAAAGCAAACGTGAAGGCGACCTGGGCCATCAAGCCGATCAACAGCAAGCGCATCAGCACCCACTGTCGCTCCCAGGCGATCAACAACGACTCGACGACCCCGTAGCCCGTTGCGGCCAACGCCACCAACGCACTGACCCACAACAGGTTGACCAGGCCATGCCCCTGCAACCGGTAGGCCGACTCCAGCACCGACGACAACACCAGCACCACAGCCACCAAGGCACCGGTCACGGCGAGGTTGCGCTTGAGCAGTGCGCGGGTGAATCGCCACGACTCTCCAGCCGTGCCGCCTTTGCGACGCATGTCCACCAACTCGCGCAACTGTACGCCCCCCCAGCTGGTCACGGGCACCAGGATCAAGGTCATCCACTGGTTGGCGATCGCCAGGGTGGCCACACCGGCCGCGCCGTGGTGCATCGACACCAGCTTGATGGTGCACAACCAGGTGGCCGCCCCCGACACCAGCACCCCCACGGCGTTGGGCATGCACAAGCGGATCTGGCGCCAGGCTTCCTGGCGAGGTGGCGGCAAGTCCTGGTCGACGCTTTCAGCCGGACCGGCCTCATGCAACACGCGCCAGGCCAACGCGCCCAGCAGCAACACCGGCACCCAGCTGTTGAGCATGAACACCAGCCAAGCGCCCGTCATGCCCCCCAGCCAGACCGCAGGGAAGGACAAAGTGATCGTGGCCATCGACACCACCGCCTGCGTGCGATAGCTGAGCAGCTGCCTGTTCATGCCGTTGAGCAGGCCGCCAAGGGCCGCGACCAACAGCTGGGCTGCGACTGCGCTGACCCCGACCAGCACCAACCAGACGCCACTGGAGCCGGCTTCCACGGCCAAGGGATAGGCAATGCCCCATTGCATGGCCCCCAGCGCCAGGATCAGCAATGGCGTCACCCAGGCAGCGAAGCTCAACTCGAAGCGGAGCACCGAGCGCAACCAGGCGTGCGAAGCCCTGTGGGCGCCGTTCACCGTGCCCGCGTTGAACAGCATTTGAACGAAAGGGGCCGTCACGGTGGCCGCCGCAATGACGGTGGAGATGTACAGCGCCAGCGAATGGGCGTTGATCAAACGGGAAATCGACAGGCTGACGATGAAGCCCACCCCGCGGTTGGACATGCTGGACAGCATCGCCCAAAAGCGAGGAGACACCCACACCGCTGCCAGCCGCTCTCGTTGGCTGGTGAGCACTTCAGACTGCCACATGACGCGTTCGCCCCACGTTGAATGGAGCGGGCATCAGAGGTCGGCCCCAGATTTGCACCACACGATCGGCCAGGCACCCACCTTGCCCCCGCCTTGCTCGTCTGTGGCGACAGGCTTGTTGCGAGGCCAGGAGCGCATCAGCTCCCACTTCTTGAGCGTTGGATCGACCAGCGCCACGTTGCGCTCGGACAAAGACCAGGCCGCGCGGCAAACCTTTTGCTCACGGACCACTTCGACCATGGCCACCCCTGGCGACGCCGGCTTGATCTCGCGCACGCTGGCCCCGCGAAGCAAGTCGGTCAAAGCGCGCATGGTCTGGCCGGCCTCCGTGGGGGTTTCATAGTCTGCTTGCACCAGGGCCGAGCCGCCGTATTCCTGCTCGGCGCCCTCCCAGGTGTAGAAGGAAATGTTCTGCACGCCCATCGATGCCTGCAGCAAGTAGGTTTGGGCGATGGCCTCAGAAGGGCTAAGCACACAGGGGTTGCGCGACATGCCCAGGTCTTCCGGCGCCGTCGCGCCACACGACGTGTTCGACTCGGTGTTCCAGATCAGCTTGTCGGCCAGCCCCATGTAGCCCAGTGATTCACGCAAATTGCGGATCACCGCGCCATTGATGCCCGGCGAGCGAGGCATGTAGGCATGGATGCTCAGGCCGTCGACATGCTGCCCGCCGCCAGCCAGCAAGAACTCGTGCATGGCGCGCAGGCCCAGCGAAGTGAAGTTGGGGCCGATGACGATGGCGCGGGGCGCCACCCGGCGGATCTCTTCGCTGGCCACCTTGGTGAGCTCAACCAGGTCTTTGATGTCGCCGGACCAATGCTGAGGCACATCCGATTCGTTCCAGATTTCCCAGATCTTGATGCGCTCTTTGTAACGGGCGGCCACATTGCGCACGAAAGCGCGCCAGGTGTCCATGTCCTCAGGCGGCAAACAACTGCCTTCACCAAAGCCTGTCCCGCCACACGCCCCGACCGGCGCCTTGCGGCCGGCCCACCGAGGCGTCATGCCCAGGGTCATGATCAATTCGCTGCGGCGCCCACGCGAGATCACGAACTTGGACAAGAACTCCAGGCGCTGCGCATGGGGGTTGCGGCGCCAGTCGATGGCGTCCTTGCTCGGCTGCACATTGTTCCACTCGGTGCCCGCCGCCCAGAGCCGCACGACGTCCGGCTCGTAATCGGGCCACTGCACGTGCCTGCCCAGCTTGTTGAGGTGCACGCCGAAAAAGTGAGGCGACACAGCTTGCAACTTGGCCTCACCCCCGACGTCTTGCTCGGCGATCTCGGCGATCTGCGGTGCCGCCACGCACACGGCGGTCCCCAGGTTGCGCAAGGCCAGCCGCACCGACCCCAGCCCCATGCTGGCGTGGACCCCACGCAACGTGACCCGCTGCCACCGGTCTGTGACCTGAACCGTGCGGATCACACCGGCATCGTAATAAGGCCCGTCCTTGCGGAAAAAGGCGTCCAGGGCCACAGGGGCCTTGGGCGCCATGACGGCGAAGCTGAACTGGTAGGCATGACCAGGCTGCAGCACGCCCGGCACGATCAACTCGGCCCCCGTGCCCGCAGGCGCTGCCTTCACGGTGAACAGGTAAGGCACGGCGCCTGGGTAGTCCGGGCAAGCCTTGCTCGGGGCGCCGTCCGCCACCACACCCTGCCCCCAGACCTGCATGGTCCAGTTCGGGGTGGCCGCTTGCGCACCGGCGCCCAGCGTCGCCACCCAGAGCGCGCCCCACAGCCATCCACGATCCAGACCATGCCGCATGCGCATGCCGACCCCTCAGCGTCGAGTCACGATGTAAGACTTCGGCAAGCCAAAGAAGCGCTCGGCCTCGATCGAGCAACCCGGGAACATGGCTTGAAGCTCGCCCAGCGTCATCAGCCGGATGCTGCGGATGAACTCGCGCGATTCAGCCACGGTGGGACGGTTCACCCAACCCCACACGGACAGCCAACGCACAAGGTAAGACTGGATGCCTTCAGGCAACCAGTGGATGAACGGTGCCACGAGATGGGGCTCGATCGGGAACCATTTGTTGGGCGTCTGCAAGTAGAGCTTGCGGCCACAACGCAGCATCTCGCGGGCGAACAGGCCCTGCTCCTTCAGGCCGCCCACGTGCTCGATCACCGAGTTCGAAAAGGCCAGCTCGAACTGCCCGTCCTTGTAAGGCAGGTCGCACCCGTTGGCGCTGGAGAACTTGTAGCCAGCGTCCAGCACTTCCTGCTCGTGCACCCGGTCGATGTTGACGATGGTGATGTCGGGCGTGCCGACGCCCATCATCTTCCACCAACCCCAGGTGCCGCCCACGTCGAGGACGTTGCAGTTGACATCCAACTCAGGGAACAGCTCCCGGATGCGCTTCATGCGCCCGGGACGGAACCGGCGCATGAAAATGGCCAGCACTTGATGAATGTCCATCGCCATGATCACTCGTGGTAGTCGTAGGCCTGGAAACCCGCCAGCTTGACCAGGCTGTCACGCTTGGCGCTGGTGTAGTCGCTGCGCACCATTTCGGCCACCAGCTCGGCCAGCGTGGTCTTGGGCTCCCAGCCCAGTTTGGCCTTGGCGTTGGCCGGGTCGCCCAGCAGGGTTTCGACTTCGGTCGGGCGGTAGTAGCGCGGGTCCACGCGCACGATCACGTCGCCCACCTTGCACTTGGCCAGCAACTCGCCATTGACCGGCTCGACCGCCGTGACGATGCCCACCTCGGCTTCGGCTTCGCCTTCGAACTTCAGGCTCACGCCCAGCTCCTTGGCGGCGA
>JBEEJT010000046.1:0-2912 GCA_041169085.1 Pseudomonadota bacterium
GCCCTCGCCTCAAATGGGCGTCAATCCCATTTTAAGGTGAGGGCCGCGTCCACGCTCACATGCCGGTGAAATCGGGCTTGCGCTTTTCCATCACGGCGCGGATGGCTTCCTTGGAGGCGGGGCCCTGCAGCAAGTCGCCAAAGGCCTGCAGTTCGGCCTGCATCACGGCGGCCAGCTGGGTTTGCGGCGCCTTGAGCAAGGCCTTGGTGGCGTGCACCGAAGCGGCCGGCTTGGCGGCCAGCTTGGCAGCCTGGGCCTGGGCGTAGGCCTTCACTTCACCCGGCGGCACGATGCGGTTGAGCAGGCCCATGTCCAGCGCCTCTTCGGCGTAGAAGGCTTCGCCCAGCAGCAGCTTTTCGGCGGCTCGCGGGTAGCCCACCAGTTGGGGCAGCAACAGGCTGGCGCCGGCTTCCGGGCACAGGCCCAGGTTCACGAAAGGCAGGCTGAAGGCGGCGTTGTCGCCCGCGTAGACCAGGTCGCAATGCAGCAGCAGCGTGGTGCCGATGCCCACGGCCGGGCCGGCCACGGCGGCGATCAGCGGCTTGGGGAAGGTGCGCAGGGCTTCGAGGAAGCGCTCCACCGGCGTCGGCTCGCCCGTGCCCATGGGCTTGGCGTTGTCCTGGAAGTCCTTCAGGTCATTGCCCGCGGTGAAGACCTCTTCGCTGCCCTGGATCACCACCACGCGCACGCCGTCGTCGCTGACCGCGTCATTCAAGGCGTTGGCCAGGGCGTCGTACATGGCCGCGGTGATGGCGTTCTTCTTGGCCGGGCGGTGGAAGGTCAGCGTCAGCACGCCGGCTTCCGCGTGGACCAGGATGTCTGGGGTGGGCTCGCTCATGTCGGTCCTCAAAGAGGTTCGTGTCATCAGAAAAAAACCCGCGGCCTGCAAGCAGACACGCGGGTCGCAGTCTGACAGACCTGGGGCGGCTTGTGCCACCCCGGCCTGTTCAGGCTGGGCTCATCACAGGCTGTCGACGCGCTCGATGATGCCGGCAGCGCCTTGGCCCGTGCCGATGCACATCGTCACCATGCCGTAGCGACCGCCGGTGCGGCGCAGGCCGTGCACCACGGTGGCGGCACGGATGGCACCGGTGGCGCCCAGGGGGTGACCCAGGGCGATGGCGCCGCCCATCGGGTTGACCTTGGCGCGGTCGAGCACGTGGCCCTTGGCGTCCAGGTCCTTCAGCACGGCCAGCGACTGGGCGGCGAAGGCTTCGTTCAGCTCGATCCAGTCCAGGTCAGAAGCCTTCAGGCCAGCGTATTGCAGGGCCAGGGGGATGGCTTCGATCGGGCCGATGCCCATGATTTCCGGCGGCACGCCCTTGACGGCGAAGGCCACGAAGCGGGCCAGCGGCTTCAGACCGTACTTCTCGCAGGCTTCCTTCGAAGCCAGGATCAGGCAGCCAGCGCCGTCCGAGGTTTGCGACGAGTTGCCGGCGGTCACCGAGCCCTTGGCCGCGAACACGGTCTTGAGCTTGGCCAGGCCTTCCACCGAGGTGTCAGGACGAGCGCCTTCGTCACGGGTCACCAGCTTCTTGCTGATGGTGACTTCGCCGGTTTCCAGGTTGGGCGTGCGGGCTTCGACTTCCACCGGGGTGGTTTCGGCGTCGAACCAGCCAGCTTGCTGGGCGGCGATGGCGCGGCGGTGCGATTCGGTGGCGAACGCGTCCTGGTCAGCGCGGGAGATTTCCCACTTCTCGGCGACCTTCTCGGCGGTCAGGCCCATGCCGTAGGCGATGCCGATGTTGTCATCGACATTGACCACGTCGGGGTGGAACGAGGGCTTGTTGCCGCCCATCGGCACCATCGACATCGATTCGACGCCACCAGCGATCATGACTTCGGCTTCGCCGACGCGGATGCGGTCAGCGGCCATCGACACGGCGGTGATGCCCGAGGCGCAGAAGCGGTTGATCGTCACACCAGCGACGGTCTTGGGCAGACCAGCCAGCAGGTTGGCGATCTTGGCCACGTTCATGCCTTGTTCGCCTTCCGGCATGGCGCAACCGATGATCGAGTCTTCGATGGCGGAAGCGTCCAGCGAGGGCACTTGCGACAGGGCCTGCTTGATGGTGGCCGTCAGCAGGGTCTCGGGGCGGGTGTTCTTGAACACGCCACGGCCAGACTTGCCGATCGGGGTGCGGGTGGCGGCGACGATGTAAACGTCACGAAGTTGCTTCGACATGTGTGTGTCTCCGATCGATCAGTTGCGGACGGGCTTGCCGGTCGACAGCATGCCCATGATGCGCTCTTGCGTCTTGGGGTTGTCGAGCAGCGTGCAGAAGTGCTTGCGCTCCAGGGCGTGCAGGTATTCCTCGGTCACCAGGGTGCCGTACTCGACGTCGCCGCCGGTCAGCACGTCGGCGATGGCCGAGCTGATGTAGTAGTCGTGTTGCGAGATGAAGCCGCCGTCGCGCATGTTGATCAGCGACGATTGCAGCGTGGCCTTCACGTTGCGGCCGGCCACAGCGAATTGCTTCTTGGCAGGGGCGCGGTAGCCGGACTCGAACATGGCCTTGGCTTGGGCGATGGCCACGTACAGGACCTCGTCCTTGTTGGGCACAACGACGTCGCCTTCGAGCAGGTAGCCGAACTTGCGGGCTTCGATGGCGGAGGTCGCCACCTTGGCCATGGCAGCAGCCTGGAAGCCTTCCTTGACGAAGCCCATCAGCTCGGCACCGACCATGCCGGAGACGCCCTTGGACGCTTCGACTTGCTCAGCGGCACGGCGAGCCAGGTAAGCCAGGCCACCGCCGCCGGGGATCAGACCCACGCCGACTTCGACCAGACCCACGTACGTTTCCATGGCAGCCACGCGCTTGGCAGCGTGCACAGCCAGTTCGCAACCGCCACCCAGGGCCAGGCCGTGCATCGCAGCAACGGTAGGCACATTGGAGTAGCGCAGCGACAGC
>JBEEJT010000047.1:0-32967 GCA_041169085.1 Pseudomonadota bacterium
GCGAACACGGCTTGCCTGGCAGGGATCAGTTTGACCCCAGGAATGGGCTGACCGGCAGCGGGCACCAAAGAGGGGTCGAACCGCATTTCCTGGCTGCTCCATTCCGCCAACACCTTGCCCAGCACGAAGGGGAAGGCCATGGCCAGCGCCACCGCCAACAACCCATAGAACAGCACGATGAAGGGCCACGGCCATTGGGGCAAGCCGTCGTCACCCACGTCGATGAGGTAGGTGATGAAGCTGTACTTGCAGGCCTCGAAGAAGTTCAACTTGCCGCCGGGGACCAGTTTCACGGAAGTGGGCAGGGCAGCGTCTTCGTGGGCCATGTAGCGGCGCAGGAACTCATACGCCGCTTCAGCGTGCTGCATGGTGGGGATCATGGCCAGGAGCACGATGGAACGCTCGAGCTCGCCTTGGGCGTTGCGTTGAACTGCGCGCAAACGAAAGGTCTGCGCACCGGTTGCGCCCAAGACTACTCGCTCTATCGCGAAGTCGCTGTCGGCCCAAACCCAAGTCAGAAATCGGAGGTCCTTGACCCTGGCAACATTAACAGAAGGATCCGGCGCAATGATGCGTCCAGATCTACGGTCGAGCATCACAAGAGTCTCCGCTGGACGGCGAAAGTCAAAAGAAAACGCCAACAACCCACCACCAAGCAACATGGCGGCGAAAATTACACCAGCAAAATCAGCCCCATACCTTTTACTACTATCGTACGCCCCCCAAGAAATCAAAGCGCCTGCAGCAAGAAGAAAAATACCAAAGAACACCCCCAAACCTCGACTGACTCGCCCGCCTATGGCCAAGACAAGCCTGCAGGCATCTACGCTAACTACCGCACTGATCATATCCAAGCTGTCGCCGACCCGCCCCTCCTTAAACAAGTAGGTTAGCGGCCCAACTGCCCCTAGCATTTCCAGCGCTCCGCGCTTATCTTCAATGGGAGCAACCGACATTTCCGCTTCTTTCATGCTGGCGTATATATAAAATCTTTACCTTCAGACCCTGGCAGAGCCCAAGCTGGCTCCGTACGGGACAATGGTAAGTAAAAAACCTTCAAGCGAACCTGTTTGATCGAACGCCTTGCGTACTTGGCAATGGTGCCGGAAACTGGATCACGCAGACCAGCTGGCGTATACCCACCAACCAAGTCAAGCCTAACTACCACCCCTTGCTCTGACCGATTGGTGAGCGTTTGGAGGGTTATGCCCCCACCAATCATAGATACGCCTGCGGCAGGATCCTCAATATTCGACGATACTTCGCCCAACATCAATCCACGAACAACCTTATTGCAATTGCCAGCCGAGTCCAACACCTCCAGCTGATAATTAATGCGAGATTGCGCATCGATACACGGCGCTGCGATGCGAATCGCCACGTTGTGTTTACCCATTGAAATGTGGTCAGAAGCATCTACTTGCAGCGAAAGCTGAAATAGATTGTTATACCCACCCACTTCGGATTCAGCCGTAAACTTAATCGGCGCACGGCCTGCCACACATTGTTTGAGCCAAGCCTCAATTGGATCATCTGTTGCCTCTGCCGCTTGATATGCAACATACAGCCCTACGACAACGATCCCGGCGGTCAACAGTGCCCAGCCTGCAGGGCCTACCCCTAGTAGGGTACTGCCGACCATTGAACCAGCCCCCCCGCTGGCGACTAAGGCCCCAATACCGCTAGTAAGTCCCCCTGCGAAACCCACCGCTGCAACAGCGGTTGTCCATTTTGCAGCATCGTGATCGCCTGCTGCTTGCAATGAGTTCTTCTTGAAATAGGCAGATACGCCCATTGCAATCCCCGACACGCTACCCAGCACCCCTCCGACAACCGCCGCCCCGCGCACAAAGTTCGCGAGCTGTAGACGGCCACCAAGCATAGGCGCCACCTTTGCCAAATCTACACCGGCAATCTTGGCGGTCATCTGGATGGATGCCGCAGTGATTTCAGAGACCGCCCCGGCCATGCCCACCAAGGCCGCAAAGTAAGCAGCGGTCAACTCCAAAGCCTTGTCCCCATTGCCCGCCTTACCAAGGTCTTCATTGACCAAATCAAGGCTCTGCATCTGAAAGTACAGCACCCCGCTGGCCATCACAGCATTGCCTCCGCCTTCACGCAAAACGTGCCCAAATCGGCGCCAGACTGACAGCCCGGACACATTGGCCGCAGGCGGAAGCACAGCTGCGCTGGCCCCTAATGGCGTTGCCGCCATGGGGTTGGGGATGCCCACCTTGGCCGCCCCCCCAACATTGACCCAACCCGTCTTCTTCCAAACTTGCAGGATGACCATGCGAGTCTGCGTGATGGTTGCCCCCCCTTTGGCCAGCAACACGTCGGTCGCCTCAAGCAAGCTGTAGCGCCAGCTCACAGAGTTGAACTTGCGGACGGTGCTGCCCTTGGGCGTCGCAGTGGCCCCATGGGCTGCCGCCTGGGCATCGATGATCGCTTGCTGGAGCGTGACGTTGTGCCGCATGGGTGCGGCGCGAACGCCTGCAAACAAGGCCACGATCATGACCCCGCACGAACCCACTTTGCCCAGTGCAGACACCGTCCCGCCAACGGTCGAGGCCAACACATGCAAGAGCTTGGCAACCGCAGCGGCAATCGGGTCGCTGCTGCCGGCTCGCAGGCGCAGCACCAACGCAGCGCCCGCCGGAGACAAGCTCTTCTCGAACTCATCCATGCCAGCCCATAGGTTCTTGACGGTGTCCAGCCCTGGGGCCATGAGGTCTTTGGTGTCCGCCAGGCGCTCCAGCAGGCTCTTGCTGTTTCCTGCAAGCGCCTTCCAAAGGATGTTGTCCTCGTCTTTGACGTCCCCTTGAAGCCACGCTTGGATCAAGTCACGCTCAACCTGCTGTGCCCCGGCGCCATGCAAGCAATCGGCTCCGGCAACTGCGGCTTGCATGCCTTCGCAAAAATCGTGTTGGTCGAAGTCACCCGCGAACAACGCCGCCAAGCCCGGTCGACGCATCCAGTGCACCCAATCTTGCGCCAAGTCGCCAAGGCGTTGATCGATGGCCTTGAGCTTCTTGTCGCGCTCTTTCAGCTTGTCGTCGAGCAAAGACTGGCTGTATGCCTTGCTGTACTTCTCGTTCCACCGCTGGACTTCGCCCTGCTTCTCGCATTGCTTCTTGAAGCCTGCTGCCGCGCGGTGAACAAAGTCGTAGCGCAGGTATTCCTTGAGCAGCGCCGCCCGCTCGACATGCACAGCATTCCTCGACGCGTTCAGGGCCTTGGCGACGCCCAAGTCATCAGGCAGCACGATCACCGCCCCTGTCTTGCCTGCCGTGTTGGCAGAAATCTTGGCCATCACTTGCGCCAGCCTGGAGCCTTGATCGCTCCGCTGCTGAAGCAACTCCAAGGTTTGCCCATTGATGGCTTCGCGGGTGTCATGGCCGGCGTAGTCGGCCACCACCTGGCCAATGCCCGCCGACATCGGCACGCCGAACTGCACGGCGTTCTTGGCCTTGCTGCCGGTGCCCAAAGAGCCATTGGCTGCCGCCATGACATCCAGTTTGGTCATCCGCTTGTCTCGGCCCCCCCGCTTGTTGGCTGCGTAGTCTTTGAGCACGTCGGCCGTCCACCGATGCCGACTGAAAGCCAGCCACACCGTCGCGTGCTTCTTCGGATCAACCGCAATCACCTGCGCAGGCAGGTTGTCGCCTGAGCGCTTGCACTGTTCAGACATCGGCTTCTGATCGGCCGCGTTGGCGGGGCAGGCGCTGAGCGAGGGCACCAGGCGCAGCAGGCCTTCACGGTCGACCACATAGATGTCCCACGTCCGATCCGGCTTGAAGACATACAGGTAGCCCATGGGCAAGGTGCGCAGCACCATCCAGTGCGCCTTCAGGTCGTCGGCGACATAGTGCGCATCCAGCGCCTTGAGCTCGCCACTGGCAGCCCGCAACGCATTGGGGACCGGCATGGCCACAACGGGCAAGATCGCCAAGCCGATCTTGTTGCAGTCCTTGCATCCATTGTTGGGTCGTGCATCGGCGCCTTGAAGCGCTGCGGCCTGCATGGCCTGACTGGTCGATGGCCGGCTCACCGTGGTGGTGCTCATGTTGAATGCGTCCCTACTTTTTTTATGCGGTGGCCAGCGGCCCTCGTTGTGCCAACTGTTGCCAGAAATGATCGTCAAACTGCCCCAGGGCGCCCATGACGCCCTGATCCGTCGCCGCAGCCCGCTGCAAGGCTTGCCTGACGGCTGGATGTTCAAAGAATTGCAGATGACTTGTCATGCCGCACGCCACAAACACTTGCTCATCGCGTGACGTGCTGAACCCCAGCTGGTGACACGCCTGAAGCAGGGCATCAATCGTCAGGGCCAAGCCTGGTGTGGGCGCCAGCCCCCATGTGGGAGACTGCGCCAGGGCCATGTTGATGGCACCGATGCGAGACAAGCCATCCCATTGGGCAAGCGAGGTCTCCGTCGTCACGCCCGCGCACTTGTCCGCCCTCAGGCGGCTGGCCATCCCCGCCAGCTCACACGGGGCCAGAGAGGCCAACTGGTGCGACATGTCGAGACTCAGCCAGTGGCCCAGCGCCGGACAGAACTCTGCCCACCTGTCGCGGCCCATGGCGCGAGGAAGGTGCCACATCACCCTCGGGTCCCAGTAGCGCAGAGGGCGCAAGCGCCCATCGGGCTTGCGTACCAGCGCGGCCTGAGCCAAGCGCTTGGCGTGCAGTGCTGGATCTTGCTCTCCCACGATCCAAGCGCAAAACACGCGAGTGGCCGCTGCAGGGCTCGTGGCTGAGGTGGCTTCCGACAACGCCAGTTCCAGTGTGCGCTGAATGGCCTGTTCAGCCTTCCCCTCCGAAGGCGCATGCAACAAGTACGGCTGGGCGTCCGGCACGATGTCATCGTGGGCGATGTGCACGCGCCCCTTCAGAAGTCGGCCATCGTGCACGGCAGCTGCAATGACCGGGTCTTCACAGACCGAGTCGCCCAACGTCGGGTCTATGAACACCGACACGGGCACATCCTCGCCAGCCGGGATTTGGGCGCGCAACGCCTGGACCGCGCGAGGCAGCAAGTCGTCCATCATCGGCATCGACAAGTCAAGCATGGCATCTTGCTGGCACGTCAAACAGCCGCGCCAACGGTTGCAGCCTCAGTCATGGATTTTGCGCACCCCTTGACCTCGCCTGCCTGCTTCAACGCCGGCCCGCTTGCAGAGGCCCCGCTACCCGAAGCCAACTCCTTCATCGCCGCCTTGAACTGCGCCGCCCCGCTCGTCCCGATCTCGATGTCGCCACCTTCGATCTTGATGTAGCCCCCGCCGCCGTTGAGCAAGATCTTGCTGGGCGCGGAGATCACGACATCGGCGGCCGTGCTTTGCAGGTCGACCGATTTCAGTGCGGTGAGCGTGAACGGCCCGCTTTGGGCCTGGGTGTTGACGCTGCCGCTGGCGGCGTGCAGCTTCATGCCCACGTCTTTGACCGCTCGCTGGCCCTCTTTGGCTTCACCCCGGGTGAACAGGCTGATGCCGCTCTTGACGGCCCAGGCGGTGTGGCGCTGGGCCAGGAGGTTGGTGTCTTGGCTGGTGGTCAGCGTGCCGCTGCCGCCCGCAGCCATCACGTGGTGGGCGGGTGTCAGGCTGGCGATGTCGGCGGCGGCGTTGATCACCAGGTCAGGCCGTTCGGTGACCGGGATCTGGCCATGGCCGCCGTCGATGGCGACGATGCTGCCCTCGCTGGCCGCAGACGCGCCCGCGCCACCGCCGCCTTCTTGCCCGGCCAGGCTGCTCAGGCTGGCTTGCATCGCCAGGTGCGCAGGCAGCTTGTCGGCCTGGGCTTCTTCGGGCAACTTGGCCTGGTGGGTCTGTGCGTTGTCGCCCAGGGCCTTGAGCCATTCGGCGTGGGCCTTCAATTGCTGGCTGGCCTCGCGGGTGTCCATGGGGCGGCCCTGGCCGCTGGTGGTGCCCCCGGCACGCTGGTGCGTGCTCAGGTGCAGGCCGCTGGCGGCGCGCAAGGCGCCTTGGGCCTGGGTGTTGAGCTCCAGGCCGTGGCCACGGGGGCTCAGTCGGGCGTTGTCGGCCTGTTGCAGCAAGTGGCCCATCTGCAGCCAGGTCTGGTGCTCGCTGGTGTGGGCCAACACACGGCCCTGGCCCGGCGTGTCGTCGAACACCAGCTGGTTGTGGCCGCCGCTGCCGCTTTGGCTGGCGTCCAGCGCCTGGCTCTTGACGCCGCTGAGCGTGGCGGTGTGGGCGTGGCCTTCGTGCTCGCCTTGGCGCGCCGCGCCCGGGAACCAGGCCGGGGCGTTGCCGGTGGCCGTGGCGCTGCCTGCCGCCACCTGGTTGCCTTGGGCGTCGGGCTGGCCTTCGCCGTTGTAGGCGGCGCCGATCACCACCGGGCGGTCGATGTCGCCTTCCACAAAGGCCACCAGCACCTCCTGGCCCAGGCGGGGCGTGAACACGCCACCCCAGTTGGCTCCAGCCCAGGCCTGGCCCACGCGCACCCAGGTGCCTGAAGCGTCTGACGCGGGGGCGTTGTCGGCGTCAGGCGCCGAGGTGGGGTGGCTCAGGCGGTGGGCACCTTGGCCGCCGCGCTGCCACGCGAACTGCACCTTGATGCGGCCGTCGCGGTCGGTGTGCAGCGGGCCGCCCAGGCCCACCACCACGGCCGTCTGGGTGCCGTGCACCACGGGCTTGGCGGCCACGAGGCGTGCGCCCCCCTGGCCACTCAGGCCATCGCGTTCTTGCGGCGCCAACACCCGAACCGGCACGGCCGCGCGCTGGGCCCACAGGCGGGCCTCGTAGACGGGCTCTTCGCTGGCGTTGGCTTGGCCCGGCTGTGCCACCGCGCCGCCCGCCCAGGGCAAGTCGCCCAGCACCTGTTGCAGGCCCGCTTTGGCGTCGGCGTGCAGGTTGTTGCGCACGCGGTGCACCACGCCCAACACCACGAACTGGGCGTCGCCGCCTTGCAGCAGGTCGGCGTCGTGTTCGGCGTGGTCGAGCAGCGTGAAGGTCGTGCCCGGCTGCAGGGTGCGCACGGTGGCGCGGCCTTCGAAGCGCTTGCGTTCGGCTTGCAGGCCTTCGAGCTGAACGCGGGTGCGCCGGTCGGCTTGTTCGGGGGTTTCGAAGGCGTAGGCGCCGGGCTGATCGGCGTGGACCAAGGGGTGGGCCTGCGCATGGGCCGCGTCGGCGTCGGCGCTGGCTTCGATCTGCGACACGCTGCGGTGGTCGAAGCTGCTGAGCGTCACGCGGGTGGGCGCCAGGCGGCGCACGGCGTGCCAGCGGGTGATGCTGTCTTCCTTGAGCACCGCTCCCGGCTGGGTGTAGCGGATGCGGCTTTGCGCATTGGCGCTGAAGGCGCCGGCGTGGTCGGCGATCACCAGGGTGTGGCCGCCCAGGGCCGTGGCGTCGGTCGCGTCGCCCGTGTGTTCAAACCAGGTGAACAGGCCTTCTTCGGCCCACAGGCGGCGCAGGAAGTCGAGGTCGGTTTCGTTGAACTGGGTGCACAGCGAGCGCCGGGCGAACACGGCGCGGTCGGCCACGTCGATGCGCCAGGCCGGCTGCAGGGCGCCTTGGCCCTGGTAGTCGGCGAACACGGCTTCGGTGATGTCGATCACGTCCATGTCCTGGAACACCCAGCTGTCGCGGCGCTGGGCCAGCAGCGCCAGCCAGGGCTCGATGCGCAGGCGGTAGCGGGCGTAGCCACCGTCGGCCCCCAGGCATTGCATGGCCGTGACGTGGCCATGGAAGGGCCGCAGATCAGCGCGGCTGTGGGCCGTGAGCATTTCCAGCAGGGCGGGCCGCCCGAGGAAGTCAGCGGGCTGCAGGTCGCTTTGGGGGCTCAAGGCCAGCAGGTCGATGGCGTAGCCGGCGGCCGGCGCCAAGGCGCTGCTGGCAGCGCCGCGCGGCCACACCACGCCCGGGCCGATGGACTCGGCCACTTCTGCCCGCTCGGGCAGCAGCAAGTTGGCCCCCAAGGGCGTGTGCAAGCGCAGCAGGCGGTCAGCCTGGGGCGCGAAGAGAGAAGCCAGACCCTGGAGCGCCTGGCCCGCAGCGTCGCGCGCCAAACCGCCCAGCGCTTGCTGGATGGTGGAAAGGTCCGTCATGGAACCGCCCTGATGTTTGATCGTGCGGCACCTGAAACAAAGCCGCTTATGGCGGCGAAGTTACCTCATCTGCGGACCGTGGTGCACGGCTCCCACCCGAAAGGAGGGGCCTGCCAAGCAGGCAAGTTGAAAGCAGTTGTTTCGCACAAAGAAAAAGGCCTCGCCCGAAGGCGAGGCCTGTGTGCACTTGCAGGCGCGCTTCGATCAGATGGTGTCGAAGGCGATGCGGTCACCCGAGCCCGGAGGCGTGCAGGTGTAGGTCACTTCCTGGCCAGCGGTGTTGGCCAGGTTGCGCAGCGCGCTGTCGGACTTGTTGGCACCGTTCTTGTCGGTGAAGAAGCCGGTGTTGACGTTCAGCAAGTAACCCTTGCGCACGCCGCCTTCCACCACCGAAGCGACCAGGTCGCATTCGGTCACGTTGCCGCCAGCTTCCTTCGAAACGAAGGGGGCCTTGGCGCGGGCGATCAGCAGGTCGATGCGGGGACCGACTTGCGAAGCGTTGCCGCTGTTGAGGGTGATCTGTTGACCCACGATCGGGGCCAGGTCACCGTCGAAGGCCAGCATGAACTGCTCGACGTCCTTGCGGTTGTTGGTGCCGGTGGTGCCCGTGGGGAAACCGGCGCCGATCTGGTCGCGGAACACGATGGCGTGGAAGAAGCGGAACAGCGTGTCGACTGCACCGTCGTGGGTGAAGCCGTAGCCGCGGACCTGTTCACCCATGTGCGGCGTGCCAGCCAGCGAGAAGAAGGTCATGTTGGGCGAACCGAACATGCCAACGCGCTGGTAGAGGTTGCGCAGGCCAGCGACCTTGACGGTCTGCGGCAGGCCTTCAAAGGTGCGGAAGGTGCCGGTGCCGTACAGGCCTTGCGAGGCGTCCAGGGTGTGGCAGCCGTTGCAGGTCTGAGCGGTTTCCAGGAACGACAGGTTGAGCTTCATGCCGTCGGCCGGACGCGGGCCCACGTAGAAGTCACGACCACGCTGCTGGGCAGGCGTCAGGCTGTTGTCCAGGTTGCGCACGGCGTTGGGCGGCAGGTAGGTGTTCAGCTGGTAGTCAGCGAACTTCTGCATCGTCTCCTTGGAGGCGATTTCGGGGTTGCCCAGCAGGCCTTCGAACGCCACGGCGAAGTTGATGAACGAGGTGTTCGCGTTGCGCACATCGTTGCCGTAGACGCCCGCAGCACGGTCACCACGCCAGTGCATGGCGCCATGGTTGCGCATGCCCTTGAGGGTCTGCGTCATCATGGGGCCCTTCATCGGGTGGAAGTTGTTGGGCTTGTCGTCGCCGTTGATCTTCGACTTCACACCGAACAGCAGCTTGGCCACCGGGTAGGTGAAGGGGTCGATGAACTTGCCGGGGATGGCGGCCGTGGTGACGGGGTCATCCGGGTTGCCCAGGTCCCAGGCGGTGGCGTCTTCGTCGCCGAAGATGTGGCACGAAGCGCAGGAGCCTTCGCCGTTGGCCGAGCTGTTGAAGGCGTCGTAC
This sequence comes from Pseudomonadota bacterium, assembly GCA_041169085.1. Lineage (GTDB taxonomy): Bacteria > Pseudomonadota > Gammaproteobacteria > Burkholderiales > Burkholderiaceae_C > Aquabacterium. The sequence goes on from JBEEJT010000047.1 coordinate 9,549, forward strand.
AGGATCGGGCGGCCTTCGGTGATGTTGGCGGGTTCGGGGTTCTTCAGCGCGGTGCTGCTGACTTCCGACTTCGACGACAGGTTGATCACCTTGACGGCGTGGTCGAAGCGGGTCATGACATACATCTGGCCCTTGGCTTCGTCCAGCACGATGCCGCTGGGGCCGCCGGCGCCCGAGACCTTGATGTAGCCAGCGCTGGCGGTCTTCGGGTTGAAGGTGTCGTTCTCGATTTCAGCGGTGCTGAACACGCCGATCTTGGCCGAGCCGTAGGCCGCGACGTACATGGTCTTGCCGTCGTCGGAGACCACGGGCTCCAGGGGGATCGACAGCGAGTGGTTCTTGGTGGTCTTGTCGAAGGTCGGGTCGGTGACCAGCTTGTTGTAGTCGATGTGCTTGTTCAGGAAGCGCGGCTTGACTTCGCCATTGGCGATCACGGTCACGCGGGCCTTGGCCAGGTTGCCTTGCAGCGTGGCGCCGCCGAACTTGCCCGGGCCTTCGAAGCGCGCCATGTTGTTGGCGTCGAAGTTGGTGACGTACAGGGCCCCGGTCTTGGGGTTGGTCACCATGTTGAACAAGATGTTGCCCACCGAGCTGAACGAGGCCTTCTCGGTCAGGCTGTTGGCGTCGAAGGCGAACACGTCGCGGTCGGGCAGGTAGAAGGGCAGCGCCTTCGTCCAGTCGCGGTTGATGCCGTCCTTCCAGCTCTTGGAAGCGGGGTCGAACTTGGCGATCAGGCCGGTTTCAGGGGCTTGCTTGCCTTCGAAGTTGGTCTTGGGCCCAAACAAGCCGCCGGGGTAGGTCACGCCCTTGACGGTACAGGTCTTGGTGGTGTTGAAGCCGTCACAGACGATGTTCTCGTCGACCACGGCCGTTTGGTTGCCCGACTTGAAGGCAGCCACGTAAACGGTGGCCTTGTCGGGGCTCACGGCCAGGGCGCGCGGGGTGTCCGAGAAGAAGCTCAGGATGCGGTCGGGCGTGCCGCCGAAGGCGTTGCCCAGGCTGCTGGGGTTGAACACCCACACGTCGTTGCGCTTGACACCGGCGGTGGTCAGTTCGGGGTCGCCGGCGCCAGGCACGCTGGCGATGGACGGGTCGACGCGATGCTGGCCGCGGTGAGCGGTGGTGATGAAGGCACGCGAGGGCGAGCCGGCGAACACGATGTCGCGGGGTTCGTCACCGACCAGCAGCGTGCGGGTGACGCGCGGGGTGCCGTCCAGGGTGACGATGCTGACGCTGTCCGACAGGTGGTTGACCACCCAGACTTCGTTGGCCGAACGCACGGCCACGGCCACAGGCTCCATGCCCACGGGCACGCGGGCCACCAGTTGCAGCTGGTTGCCAACGATGTTGAACACGTCCAGCGTGTTGTTGGGGGTGTTGACGGCGAACAGCTTGGTGCCGTCGGCCGACTTGGCCAGCGGGCGAACGTGGCCGGATTCGAACTCGTAGTACGACGGCGATGCAGCCTGGGCCGACACGGCCAGGCCCACGCCGAGGGCGGTGATTTGCAGCGCTTTGCTCAGCGCGGCCGACACGCGCGCAGTGCGCAGGGCGGTGGAGACGGTTTGGATCATGGGGGGCTTCCTTGGCAGAGGAGTCACGCAGGTTTCTTGTGCGTTGACTCTAGGCAGCCCGGGCCAAATGCGTTATTCAGGAAACGGCTAACGCCCTGTCATTTGCCGACACCCCCCCCACAGTTGAGGGTGCAACAGGTGTCAACCGCTGGGGGGGCGGATCAGGATATGCCCCAGGTACCCCTGAAAGGGTTGAATGCGCGTCGTTCAGCGGTGGGCTGCCGAACCGAGCTCAAACCGGGGCGCGCTTGACCCCAGGCACACCCCGATCCACCACGAAAGTGGCCTGGTCGTGCAGGGTGGCATCGGGGCGCACGGGGTGCCGCGTGGCGCGGAAGGTGCAACGCAACTGCGCGGGTGTGATGTCGATGCGGGCATAGCCCCGCTCGTCCGAACGCAGGTGCACCAAGTCGCGGTTGAAGCGGCGCAGCAGCGCGTCGATCCATTCGCTCAAGCCCTTGCTGGTGATGGACGAGGTGACGAACTCGCTCGCCACGATGGGCGACTGCGGGTCCAGCGGATCCAGGCGCAACTGGGCCGCCACGTGGCGGTGCACGTCGCCCCCCAGCACCACCACGTCTTGCACCCGGGGCTGGGCGATGGCCGACATCAGCCGCTCGCGCGCCGCCGGGAAGGCGTCCCAGCCATCGGTGTACCGCACCGGGCCCAAAGGCGCGGGCAGGCTGGCCGGCGACATTTGCGTGGTCTGCCCGATGAGCTTCCAGGCCCGCGTGCTCGACGCCAGGCCTGCGGCCAGCCAGGCCTCTTGGTCGCCCCCCAGCATGGTGCGCTCGTCGGCGTCCAGCGCTGGGCAGGCCCACAGCGCGTTGCCCCGCGCCAGCTCGTGCCAACCGGTGCAGGCGGGCTTGTGGCGGTGCTGTCGGCCGTCGAGCAGCCACAGCTCGGCGAGCTGCCCCCACTCGAAGCGGTCGTGTATGCGCATGTGGGCCCCTTGAGGCCGTCGCGTGGGCGCCAAGGGCATGTGCTCGAAATAGGCCCGGTAGGCCGCCGCGCGCAACTTCAGGAAGGCCTCGGCACTGGCGATGTCGTCGTCGCCGAAGTCGCCGGCATAGCCGTTGAGCACCTCGTGGTCGTCCAGGACCAGCAGCCACGGGTGAGCGGCGTGGCTGGCGCGCAAGTCGGCGTCGAGCTTGTAGCTGGCGTGGTGCAGCCGGTAATCGGTGAGCGTGTAGGCGTTCGGGTCGCGCGGGAAGATGTGCGGGTGCAGCCGCCTGCGCGCAAAGCCTGGCGCTTGCGTTTCGTAGATGTAGTCGCCCACGAAGAGCACGGCGTCGACATCGGCTTGGGCGATGTCCCGGTGCACGGCGAACGCGCCCGCTTCGTAGTGCTGGCAAGACGCCAGCGCCAGGCGCAACTGCGCGGGGTGGGCTTCCGGGTCCGGTGCGGTGCGCGTGCGGCCCACCGGGCTCATTTGCCCACCGGCTTCGAAACGGTAGTACCAGGTGCGGTCAGGCAGGAGCCCGCCCACCTGGACGTGCACCGCATGGGCCAAGGCCGGATCGGCCACGGCCACGCCTTGCTGGACCACTTGCTGACACGCCGGGTCGGCCGCCACCCACCACCGCACGGACACGCGGAACTTGGGCATGCCACCGTCGGGCTGCAAGGGCTGGGGCGCCAGCCGGGTCCACAAGACCACGCTGTCAGGCCGAGGCTCGCCGCTGGCCACCCCCAGGCTGAAGGTTTCCTGCGGGGCTTGCCAACGCTCGGCGGCGGTGGGGCGCGATTGCGCCTGGGCCACGTCGGCCTGCCATTGGGCCCAGGCCAAGGTGGCAGCCCAACGGCTCCAGGCGCGCAGAAAGTGGCGGCGGTGCATCACGGCGGCGATTATGGGGGGCAGCTTGCGGCGTCCACGCCAAACTGCGGTGACTCGGGCGCACAATGGGGCGACTGCGTTGCCCCGGGGTGACAGCCCCGGTCTGTCTTTGTCCAGACAGGAGCCCTGGATGCCCATCCGTCCCGACAGCCCCGATCCGACCGGCACCGCCGGCGCCACCGCCAACCCCTTTGCCACCTTGGGCGAAGAGCTGGGCAAGGGGCTGGACTTCTTCCAGGATTGGGTGAAGGCCGCCGGCAGTGCCCTGCCCCATGTGAGTGGCGCCAACCCGGCTACAGGCGCCATGCCCGGCTGGAGCCTGCCCACACTCGACCCCGCCGAACTCGACAAGCGCATCCAGGAGTTGCGCACGGTGCAGTTCTGGCTGGAACAAAACGCCCGCATGATCGCCATGACGATCCAGGGGCTGGAAGTCCAGCGCATGACCTTGAGCACCCTGCAAGGCATGAACGTGTCCATGGACCAACTCAAGGACGCGCTCAAGGTCAAGCCGGACGCCATGCAGGCCATGTTCACCCGGGCGAGCACGCCATCGAAGGCAGAACCTGCTGCCGCCGCCGCACCGCCAGCGGCACCATCAGCGGCACCAACAGCGGCGCCCCCCGCCGAGCCCGCAGCACCGCCTGAGGCGCCTCGGCCCAGCTCGCGTTGGTTCCAGGGCGTGCCCGACGAGCCCGAGCCCGCTGAAGAGGACACGGCCACGTCGGACGACGAGGTGCGCGCCCGCATGGCCAGCGGCAACGACAAGCCGCAGGCTGACGCCAGTGACCTGATCAACCCCATGCGCTGGTGGGACACCCTCACCCAACAGTTCTCACACCTGACGGCACAGGCGGCCGCGCCCGTGGCCACACCCACGCCGCCCCCGGCAGCCCAGGCCCGCGCCGCCGCCAAGCCTGCTCCGACCGTGAAGGCCAGCCCGGCAGGCAAGCGCACGAAGGCGGCAGCGCCACGCAGCGCCCCAGCCCGCAAGGGCCGTGCGGGCAAGAACCAAGGCGGCGCCTGATGCCCCAAGCCCCCCGATCCGCCCCGCCCGCAGGCCTGCGCTTCATCCACGCCCACGGCACCCACCCGCGCCCCGAACTCGCCTTGGAATTGGTGTGGGCCCAGTTGGCCACACAAATGGGTTGGGCGGGCCACCCGCCGGCTGCCGGGCGCTTGCAGCCCACGCTGGGGTGGTGTTACGTGACCGAAGAGTTGGCCCATGGGGCCGAGGTCATCCTGCAAGGGCTGCGCGCGCGCATGCCCCAGGTGGCCTGGGTCGGCGGGGTGGGCGCGGGCGTGCTGGCCAGCGGGGTCGAATACATCGATGAGCCCGCACTCGTGGTCATGGTGTGCAACCTGCCGGTCGAACAGTTCTCGGTGTTCCATGGCCGCCACCCCCTGGCCATGCGGCATCGCTCCACGGCCGACGCGGGCACGTGGCGGGCGTTCACCGCACAGGTCCACGCCGACGGCCAGTCACCAGACGTGGCCGAGCTGATCACCGAACTCGCCGAACGCACCGACGCCGGCTATGTGTTCGGCGGCCTGTGCCTGCCCAGCCCCCAAGTGCCGACCGCCGGCGGGCTGCAGTTGGCGCTCGACCCACGCGACTTGCCCAACGACCATGCCGACGCCAGCCTGGGCGTTTGGCATGGTGGCTTGTCGGGGGTGGCGTTCTCAGACCGGGTGCGACTGGTGTCGCGGGTCACCCAAGGGTGCGAGCCCGTCGGCCCCCAACGCCGTGTGACCGCGGCCCACCAGAACGTGGTCTACGAACTCGACGGCCTGCCCGCGCTCAACTGCCTGTTGCGCGACCTCGACGTCACGGTGCGGGCGGGTGAAGTCGACTGGCAGCGCGACGCCTTGCCCAAGGTGCGCGCCACCTTGGTGGGCCTGAGCGACGAGCACTGCGACCTGCTGGCCCACGGCGCCCATTTCGGCGCCGACACCCGGGTGCGCCACATCCTGGGCATTGACCCCGGGCGACGCGGCGTGGCGGTGGGCGAGCCGGTGCACACCGGCATGCGGCTGGCGTTCTGCCAGCGCCACGTGCAAGCCGCCAGGCAAGACCTGGTGCGCATCTGCGCCGAGATCCGCGAAGAATTCGACCCGATGGACCACCCCGGCCACCCGCCGGTGGGCGCCATCTACGTCAGTTGCGCAGGTCGGGGCGGACCGCACTTCGGCAGCCCCAACGCGGAGATGGCCCTCATCGCCCACGCCTTGGGCGACATCCCGCTGGTGGGCTTTTTCGCGGGTGGCGAAGTGGCTCGCCACCACATCTACGGCTACACCGGCGTGCTCACGGTTTTCGGCAGCTGAAGCCGACACGGGGCCCCTCCCCCATCGGGGCGCCCGCCCCGGGGGGATGGCAAGCCCCTGCCCGGCCGAGCACACTCGCAGCGAACCGCTGCAGGCTCCCGGGGCGTCCTGGCCGACCCTCTGCAGCGTTCCCTCGACTGGCGGCACGCTGCCGCCAGCGCGCCCACAGGAGCCCTCATGATCGCCCGCCCTCTCCAACGCACCCAACCGATCCCCTTCGCCGCCCCGGCTTACGCCGGCTTTGGCCCCCGCGTGACCGCCTCGGGCCCCGCCCCCGTTCACTGGGGCGACCGCCCCGGTGGGGCGCTGGTGGCCCAAGCCGAAGACCCCAAGGCCTTGTACGCCGTCACCCGCAGCTGGCAGGGCCAGCCCGCCAGAGAAGAGGCGTCGCCCGCAGAAGCGCGAAACACCTCGCGCGCCCACGCCTTGAACCACGCGCTGCGGGGCACCACGCCCCCCGCTGAACTGGTGGCCCGCTACGTGGGCCAGGGCTCGCTGTGCGTGCGCTCGTCGGTCACGGGCCGCCACTACCGCTTCCAGAAGCACGGCGACACCCTGCGCATCGACAAGCACGACATGATGCTGATGCGCCGGATCGCCGACGTCGAGCTGAGCTGAACCCACCCAGGGCGCCCTGGCCGTATAGTCGGCCCATGGAACCCGCGCCCGCCGACACGCAGACCGCCGCCCCCGACACCGCCACGCGCCGCGCCCGCCAACAGGCGGTGGTGCAGGCCCTGGGCCGCGTGCTGCCGCCCACCGCCTTGCTGTGGCAAGACGAAGCCCTTGCCCCTTATGAATGCGACGGGCTGAGCGCCTACCGTCAGCGCCCGCTGGCGGTGACCCTGCCCGAGTCGCCAGAACAGGTCGCAGCGGTGCTCCAGGCCTGCCACGCGCTGGCCGTGCCCGTGGTGGCGCGCGGTGGTGGCACCGGCCTGTCAGGCGGCGCCCTGCCCCACCCGATGGGCGTGACGCTGTCGCTGGCGCGGCTCAACCGCATCGTACGCATCGACCCGGTCGCGCGCCTGGCCGTGGTGCAGTGTGGCGTGCGCAACCTGGCCATCAGCGAAGCCGCGGCCCCCCATGGGCTGTACTACGCCCCCGACCCCTCCAGCCAGATCGCCTGCACCATCGGCGGCAACGTGGCCGAAAACGCGGGCGGCGTGCACTGCCTGAAATACGGCCTGACGGTGCACAACGTGCTGCGGGTCAAGGGCTACACCATCGAAGGCGAGCCGCTGGACATCGGCGGCGAAGCGCTGGACGGCCCCGGCCCCGACCTGCTGGCGGCCTTCATCGGCAGCGAAGGCCTGCTGGGCGTGGTCACCGAAGTGACGGTGCGGCTGCTGCCGCGCCCGCCGCTGGCGCGCTGCCTGCTGGCCAGCTTCGACGACGTGGCCAAGGCCGGCGACGCGGTGGCCGCGATCATCGGCGCGGGGCTCATCCCGGCCGGGCTGGAGATGATGGACCGCCCGATGACGCGTGCGGTCGAAGACTTCGTGAAGGCGGGCTATGACCTGGACGCCGCCGCCATCTTGCTGGTGGAAAGCGACGGGACGCCGGAAGAGGTGGAAGAAGAGATCGCCCGCTTGAGTGAAGTGCTGCAAGCGGCCGGGGCCACGCGGCTGGAGCTCAGCCAGAGCGAAGCCCAGCGCTTGCGCTTTTGGAGTGGCCGCAAGAACGCCTTCCCGGCCACCGGGCGCATCAGCCCCGATTACCTGTGCATGGACGCGTCCATCCCGCGCAAGGCGCTGGCCACGATGCTCACGGCCATCGCCGACATGGAGGTGCGCCACGAGCTGCGCTGCGTGAACGTGTTCCACGCGGGCGACGGCAACATGCACCCGCTCATCCTGTTCAACGCCAACGACCCAGCCGAGTTGCACCGCGCCGAGGCCTTTGGCAACGAGATCTTGCGCACGGCGGTGGCGCTGGGCGGCAGCATCACGGGGGAACATGGCGTGGGCGCCGAGAAGCTCGACGCCATGTGCGTGCAGTTCACCGACGACGAACGCGAGCAGATGCACGCCTTCAAGTTCGCCTTCGACGCCCAGGGCTTGTTGAACCCGGGCAAGCTGGTGCCCTTGCTGGCGCGTTGTGGTGAGTTGCGCCCTGGCCCGGGTGGCGCCATGGGCCAGACGCCCGCCTTGCAGGCCGCCTTGGCCGAGTTGCCGCGTTTTTGAGCGCGGCCTGAGCCCACCTGAATTCGCCTGGGGCCGCTGCGCCACTCAGCTGCTGGCCGCGATGCGCTGACGCGCCTGGTAGAGCATGTCGAGCGTGATGTGGCGCACTTCGAGCTTGCTGTGCTCCACGTGGGCACGCAGCAGGCGCTGGGCCTCGCCGGTGCGGCGCTGGGTGATGGCGCGCAAGATGCGGGCGTGTTCGTCGTAGGTGGCTTCGACCCGTGAGGTCTTGGTGAAGTCCAGCCGCCGGATGATGCGGATGCGCTCGGTGATGTCGGCGTGCACGCGCGCCATCTCGGCGTTGCCCACCGCGCGCACCAGGGCGGCGTGGAAGGCTTCGTCCAGCCGGTCGACGGTGACGAAGGCCATGCTGCGCTCCTGGGGCTGGATCAACCAGGTGTCGGCCAGCTCTTGCAGCACGGGCCGGTCTTCCATCTCGCACAGCCGGGCCACCGCATGGGTTTCCAGCAGCACCCGCAGGTCGTAGAGCTGGTCAAAGGTTTCGAAGTCGAGCGGCGCCACTTGCCAGCCGCTTTTCGGGAAGACCAGCAAGAAGCCTTCGCGCTGCAAGCGCTGCAAGGCCTGTCGCAAAGGCGTGCGGCTGACTTGCACGCGGTTGGCGAGTTCGCTCTCCGAGAAGCGGTCTCCCGGCAGGAGCACAAAGTCGAAGATCAATTGCTTGATCTGGGCGTAGACACGCTCGGCCAGCGTGCCGGCGCTCAGCTGGGTGGGTGGGGGAACAGGCACCAGGGTCATGGTCAACGGTGGGCGTGGTCAGTCAAAGCGGCAACAGGCACGGCCAACTGCACCATGCTCACGTGGGCCGACACGATGCGCCAGCCCAATGGCATCCTCACCCAGGTCTGGGTCTGGAAGCCGCGCAGGGGGGTGTCGCTGCGCTTGAATTCGCACATCGCCACGGCCATGTCCGGGCCGAAGGCGGTGATGCGCACGTCGTGCAGCGTGCGGGAGAAATCAGGCGCGGGCACCGACTGCCGATAGGCCACCAATGCGGGGTGCCCCAATTGCCGGTCGGCGATGCCGTAACGCGTGACGGCCGGATGTTCCCAGAAATAGGCGTTGAGCGCATCCACATCGTTGCGCATGAGCGCGGACTCGTAGTCCAGGAACTCGCGCGTGACTTCCTGCACGACGTCCTGGCGGTTGATGTCGGCCGGCAGCATGGTCATGGTGTGGCTCAGGTGGCGGCCGACAAGGCCTGGGTGAGTTGGCGGGCGGTGGCCGTCCAGCCCACGATCGCCCCTTGGGCACGGATCATGGCCAGCGTGGCCGCCTTGAAGGCCGGGAAATAGCTTTCGGTGCCGTCTTCGATGAGCAGGCAGTCGTAGCCTCGGTCGTTCGCTTCGCGCATCGAGGTCTGCACGCACACCTCCGTGGTGACGCCCATCACCACGAGGTGGGTGATGCCCCGCGCGGCCAGTTGGTCCCCCAGGTCGGTGCCGTAGAAGGCGCCCTTGCCGGGCTTGTCGATGACGATTTCGCCGTCGATCGGCGCCAACTCGGCCACGATGGCGTTGCCAGGCTCCCCGCGCACCAGGATGCGGCCCATGGGGCCCTCGTCGCCGATGCGCAAGCTGGGTGCGCCGCGCAAGCGCTTGGCGGGCGGGCAGTCGCTGAGGTCGGGCAAGTGGGATTCGCGGGTGTGCACCACCAGGCCACCCGCTGCGCGCCAGGCATCGAGCACCGCACGCACCGTGGGAACGATGGCGGTGAGCAGCGACACGTCGTTGCCCAGGCTCGCCCCAAAGCCCCCAGGCTCGACGAAGTCGCGTTGCATGTCGATGATCAGCAGCGCCGTGTGCGCCAGCTCGAAGGTGTAGCCAAAGGGCTGGGCGTCGAGGGTGATGGCGGGCATGGGCGAATGCTTTCTGGCTCAGGTGGCCTGGGCTTCGGGGGTGGGGTCGGGGTGGCCGTCAGACGGCCCGTGGTGGTGGCCGCCCATGAAGGCGCCCAACACGTGGCGGTCGGCCGTGGCCGCGTCGCAGCCGTGGACGATGCGGCCTTCGCTCATCACCAGGATGCGGTCGGCCAGTTTGAGCAGCTCGTCGAGGTCCTCGCTGAGCAAGAGCACGGCGCCCCCGGCATTGCGCACGGCCATGATGCGGCCATGGATCTCGGCCACGGCCGCGAAGTCCAGGCCGAACACGGGGTTGGAGACCAGCAGCACGTCGACCTGGCCGTCCAGCTCGCGCGCCAGCACGGCGCGTTGCACATTGCCGCCCGAGAGGCTGCGGATGGGGGCGTTTTCGCCCTGCGTCTTGACCTTGTAGGTGGCGATCAACGCTCGCGCCTTGTCGCGCAAGGCGCTGCCGCGCATCCAGCCCCACCGGGCCACGGGCGCCTGGTCGAAGCGGCGCAAGCCGATGTTGAGCGCCACGCTGAGCTCACCCACGCAGGCATTGCGCAAGGGCTCTTCGGGCAGGCTGCGCACGTTGAGCCGCTGGTTTTGCTCGCGCCGCGCGAGGTAGCGCTCGCCCGATACCCAGACCTCGCCACCGTCGCGGTCGCGCTGGCCCACCAGGGCCTCCATGAGTTCGCGCTGGCCATTGCCAGACACCCCGGCGATGCCCACCACCTCGCCGGCCTTGACGTCCAGGCTCAGCCCCTGCACGGCGGGCTCCCCCCGGTCGCCCAACACCTGGAGCCGGTCGACGCGGATGCGTTCGGGTTGGGTGGCAACCTCGAAGGCCACGCGGGGCATGTCGGCCCGGCTCGACGCGGCCGCAGCACCCGCCGGTGCGGCGTCGGCGTCGCTGCCGACCAGGCCCATCATCTCGGCGCCCAATTCGGCGGGCGTGACGTCGGCCACGCGGTGGCTGCCCATGAGCTTGCCGCGGCGCAACACGCTCACGTCGTCGGCCACTTCCATCACCTCGCGGAACTTGTGCGAGATCATGATGACGCTGACCTCGCCCGCATGGGCCCGGTCGCGCAAGGCGCCCAACACCTCATCGGCTTCTTGCGGGGTCAGCACCGAGGTGGGCTCGTCCAGGATCAGCAAACGCGGCTGGAGGTAGAGCTGCTTGAGGATCTCCAGCTTCTGCTTCTCGCCGGCAGACAGGTCCATGGGCCGCGCGTCCAGGTCGAGCCGAAAGGGCGTGGTCGACATGAATGCGGCCAGCTCCTCACGCACCCGTCGCCAGGGCACGATGGCCGGCAGCTCGCCTTTGGCCAGCAACAGGTTCTCGGCCACCGTCATGCCCGGCACCACGGTGAAGTGCTGGTAGACCATGCCGATGCCCAACTGGCGCGCCACCACCGGCGAGGTGATGGCCTGCTCGCGCCCGTCGATCAGCACGGCGCCGCCATCGGGCTGGTGGTAGCCCACGATCGCCTTGACCAGGGTGGACTTGCCCGCGCCGTTTTCGCCCAGCAGCGCGTGCACGGTGCCCGGGCGCACGTCGAGCGACACGGCGTCGAGCGCGGTGAAGGCGCCAAAGCGCTTGGTCAGCTCGTAAGTCGACAGCGCCAGGGCACCTGTCTTGGCCGGGGTGGGGGCGAGTGGGGCCGTCATGGGGGCTCCAGTGCTCAGGCCGCCTGGCGGCTGGTGGCCACCGAGGGCCAGGCCTGCGTGGCCTTCATCACCGCCTTCGAGTCGGTGTAGGCACCAAAGACGCCGCCCTGCATCCGGATCATGTTGAAGGCGGCCGCGTGGTTGCCGGGGTCGGTGGCGCCCGTGCAGTCGGTCAGCATCACGCACTCGAAGCCACGGTCGTTGGCGTCGCGCATGGTGGTGTGCACACAGACATCGGTGGTGATGCCCGTGAGGATGATGTTGGTGATGCCGCGCATGTGCAGCACCATCTCCAGGTCGGTGGCGTAGAAGCTGCCTTTGCCCGGCTTGTCGATGATGGGCTCGCCGTCGATGGGGTAGAGCTCGGGGATGATGTCCCAGCCGGGTTCGCCGCGCACCAGGATGCGCCCACACGGCCCCACGTCGCCGATGCCCACCCCGTTGGTGCCGATCTGGCGCGAGCGCCAACGCTTGTTGGCAGGCAGGTCGCTCAGGTCCGGACGGTGGCCCTCTCGGGTGTGGATGACGTGCATGCCCACGCGGCGGGCCTCGGCCAGCAAGGCCTTGATCGGCTCGATGGGGGCGCGGGTGGCGGTGATGTCGTAGCCCATCTTGTCGACGTAGCCGCCCACGCCACAGAAGTCGGTCTGCATGTCGATGATCACCAGCGCCGTGTTGGTGGGGCGCAGGTCACCGTTGTAGGGCCAGGCGTAAGGCTGGGCGTCGACGTAGGTGGTGGGGCTCATGAGGAGGCTCCTTGCATCGGGTGGCAGGACGTTGTGGGGGACGCGGCCGGGGTCAACGCGACACCCCCAGCTCCAGTGGTGCGCCTTGCAGCGAGCGCTTGGGGCTGCAAGTCCAGATCAGGATCAGCAGGGTCAGCGCATAAGGCATGGCGTTGAACAAGTGGTAGCCCCAGCCGATGCCCACCGACTGCAGCGCCGGGCCCAAGGCCCCGGCCCCACCGAACAGCAACGCCGCGCCCAGGCAGGCCATGGGGCGCCAGCGCGCGAAGATGACCAGGGCCACGGCGATGAGGCCCTGGCCGCTGGAGAGGCCTTCGTTCCAGCTGCCGGGGTAGTAGAGCGACAGCGAGGCGCCGCCCAGGCCAGCGATGAAGCCTCCCACGGTGGTGGCCAGCACCCGCACCGTGTTGACCGAGTAGCCCAAGGCGCGCGCGGCGTCGCTGCTGTCGCCGGCCATGCGCACGATCAGGCCCCAACGGGTGTCGGAGAAGGCCCAGGCCATCAACATGGCCAGCACCACCCCCAAGGGGAACAAGGCGTTGATGCGAAGCGCCGCCTGCACTTGTGGCGAGTCGCTCCAGGCGCCCCACTCCAGCGAGGGGATCTGTGCGGCTTGCGGCTGGATCAGCGGCTTGCCCAGGTAGAAGGCCAGCCCCGCCCCCAGCAGCATCAGCGCGATGCCGGTGGCGATGTCGTTCACCCGTGGCAGCGAGCACAACAGCCCGTGCAGCATGGCCAACAGGGCCCCGGCCACGCCCGCCAGCAACACGCCCAACCAGGGCGAGCCGGTGAGGTAGCTGCCCGCGAAGCCCGCCATGGCCGACAAGACCAGGACGCCTTCCAGGCCCAGGTTGATGCGCCCGGACTTCTCGGTGAGGCACTCGCCCAGGCTCACGAACAGGAAAGGCGTGCCCACGCGGATGGCCCCGCCCAGCACCGCCACGGCCACATCGGCCCACATTTGTGCATCGCTCATGCGGCCTCCCGTTTCGCTGCGTTGGCCCGCTGGGCCGCCTGGCGCTCGGCGTGTTCACGTGCCAGGCGTGCCCGGCTGGTTTCATGGGGGGCGCCTGCGGCGGCTTCGGCCTGACGCCGGGTGGCCCACTCGGCCGCACGGCCACGCCAGGCCTCGCTGGCCAGGATCAGCACAAAGGCGAAGCCCTGCAACACCAGCACGGAGGCATCTGGCAAATCCAGCCGGCGCTGCAACAGGCTGCCCGCCGAGCCAAAGCCGCCAAACAAGATGGCCACCGGCACGATGGCCAAGGGGTGGTGGCGGGCCACGAACGACACCAGGATGCCCGTGTAGCCCAAGCCCGCGATGAGCGACGCGTTGGCCGCCGTGTGGACGGCCGCCACCTCTATGCCGCCGGCCAGCCCTGCGCAAGCGCCCCCCATCGCGCAAGCGGTGAGGATCAAACGGTGGCTCGGCAAGCCCACCAGGCGCGCGGCCCGGGCGTTGCCCCCGACCACCCGTGTGGCAAAGCCATGGGTGCTGCCGAACAGCCAGATGGCGCTGAGCACGCACGCCACCGCGCCCCAGACCAGGCCCCAGTGCACCTCCATGCCAGGCAAGAGACCCAACAGGTTGCTCTCGGGCAGCGGCAACGTCGAAGGCTTGTTCAGAGAAGCCGGGTCACGCAGCGGCCCTTCGACCGCGTGCTTGAACAGGCCGATCGCCATGTAGCTCATCAGCAGCGAGCCGATGGTTTCGTTCACGCCCCGGTACTGGCGCAAGGCGCCAGCCAAGGCGATCCACAGGCCGCCGGCCACTGCGGCGGCCATCAAGGCCAGCACCGTGCCCGCCACGCCGGGTGGCAGCGGCCACACCAAAGGCAGGGCGGCGCACGCCAGGCCGCCCAACACCAAGGCCCCCTCGCCCCCGATCACCATGAGGCCCGCGCGCTGTGGCAGCGCCACGCACAAGGCCGTGAGCATCAGCGGTGCCGCACGCTGCAGGGTGTTTTGCCACGAGAAGGCGTCACCGAACGCCCCCTTGAAGAGCAGCACCCAGGCCTCGACCGGGTCGATGCCCCCCAGCCACACGAAGCCACCGAACAGCAACATGGCCCCCGCCAGCGCGAGCAGCGGCAAGCCCAGGGCGTCGACCACCTCCGGCCAGAAGGGGGCACGCGACGGCGGGGCCGTCGGCAACGTGGGGTTGGGGGCGGCGGCCATGGCGTCAGACCTTGCCGATCACGCCTTCGACCAACCAGTTCATGCCTTCGAGGGCCACGTCGGTCTGCTTCATGACCGTGCCCTTGGGCACGACGACCTTGCCCGTGTTGTCCTTGATCTCACCCTTGAAGATCTCGAACTCGTCCTTGAGCATGGCCGCCTTGATGGCGTCTGCGTTCTTGCGCGCCCCTTCCGGCACCATGGGGCCATAAGGCGAAGTCTTCACATAGCCTTCCTTCAGGCCACCACGCATGAAGTTGGGGTGGGGCTTGCCGGTGCGCGCCGCTTCCACGATCTGCTTGTAAGGCGTGACCCAGTTCCACTCTGCGCCGGTGAGGTAGGCGTTGGGCGCCAGCTTGGCTTGCGACGCGTGGTAGCCGCACACGAACTTGCCACGCTTGGCCGCCGTCTCGACGATCACCTTGGGGCCGTCGACGTGCATGGTGAACACGTCCACCCCCTGGTCGGCCAGGCTGTTGGTGGCTTCCGCCTCTTTCACAGGCATCGACCAGTCGCCGGTGAAGATCACCGAACAGGTGATGTCCGGGTGCACCGACTTGGCGCCCATCGTGAACGCGTTGATGTTGCGCAGCACCTGCGGGATGGGCTTGGCCGCCACGAAGCCGATCTTCTTCGACTTGGTCATGTGCCCGGCGATCACGCCATTGAGGTACTGGCACTCGTCGATGTAGCCGAAGAAGCTGCCCACGTTCTTGGGGTGCTTGGCCGCGTCCCACAAGCCGCCGCAGTGCGAGAAGCGCACGTCGGGGTTCTTCTTGGCGACTTCGAGGATGTGCGGGTTGAAGTAGCCGAACGACGTGGGGAACACCAGCGAAGCGCCGTCCTGCGAGATCATGCCCTGCATGGTCTTTTGCACGGCCTGGGTTTCGGGCACGTTTTCCTCGCCCACCATCTTGATGCCCGGCATCGCCTTGATGGCCATGGCCGCCTCGTAGTGCGACTGGTTGTAGCCGAAGTCGTCTTTGGGGCCCACGTAGATCATGCCGATCGTCAGCGGCTTTTGCGCAAGCACCAGATCAGACCACCCCCCCAA
The DNA here is from genome assembly GCA_041169085.1 of Pseudomonadota bacterium. Taxonomy (GTDB): domain Bacteria; phylum Pseudomonadota; class Gammaproteobacteria; order Burkholderiales; family Burkholderiaceae_C; genus Aquabacterium. Next base: position 24,984 of record JBEEJT010000047.1, read on the forward strand.
GGCCAGCGAGGCCCCGGTGGCGCCCACACCCTTCATCCACGTCCGACGGTTCCATTGATCCATTGCCATGCATGCTCTCCTTGCACCAGCGTGTTGCACAAAGGCCATCACCTGGGGCTGCCGCGCACGGTCATGAAGCGGAAGCCAGTCAGCTGATGTACCGACTGGTATACAAGCAACGTGCATGCCTGGCGACGCCAGGTGCAGGCAAGGGGTCAGCGGGTCAACGGGTCGGGATGCCCGTGGGGGCCGTGGCAGGCGCGGCGCTGCGCACGTCGGCCTGCGCCTGGTTGATCATGTCGGCCAGGGCCTGCGCGGCCATTTGACGCTCCACCGGGTTGGGCATGGCATCGGCCAGCAACTCGGGCACCATGCGCCGCGCTTCTGCGACGTCGAGGGTGCTCGACGCCAATCGGGCGTGCATGTCGTCCAGCAGCAACCTGGCGACCCTGGCGCGTGGAGAGGCCATGCCTGCCGCCCCCTGCGGCAAGGCCTGCCACTTGCTGATCAAGCGCCGGTAACGCACCCCGTTCACCAAATCGAGCATGGCCTCGTCGGTTTGCTCTCCCCCCTGAACCACGCGCTGCACCGCCCCCCACTCGTTGGCGTTCATGAACGGTGGTCGCGCCGTCCCCAAGGCCGACAAAGGCGCACCAAACTCGGCGTCGATCGGGTCGTACGCCGCCGCCGCCACCGGCGCCTGGACGGCAGGCACGGCGCTGACGGCGGCCGCATTGACCACTTGCGCCGACGCAGATGCCGCAGTGGGCGGCTGAACGGGGACAGGGGCCTTCGCCGCGGGGGGCTCCAGGTCCATGCGTTTCACTTCGGCAGGCAGCGGATCGGGCGGCTCGTCTTTGGTCAGCCACCAGCCCACGGCACCCAGGCCCAGACCAAAGGCCAGCGCCACCGGCACCACGCTCCAGTCAGTTTGCCGATCGTCGTCCGACATGTGTTGCATCGAAAAGCCCGATAGAAGCACGGCAGGACCCAGCCTCTCACAGGCCGGGCGCGGGATCGAACTGTCGCCAACCCCGCCTGCTGGCGGCATCGGCCAAGTGCACGGGCGATCGGGGCCCGATACACACAAAGCGTGATTCTTGAGACCCCGACGTCGCGCGATCACCAGGGTTTGCAGCCAGATGACGTATTTTGCCCCCCATCCAGGCCCGGTGCGACGCCCCCACCCCACACCGCCAGACCGCGCCTGTGCAGGGCTTCACGCCACCCGCCTGAGGGGGGAGGACCCCGGAACGACGAGGAAATCCCCTCAAAGAAGCACAAGGGGCTTGCCACAAGGGCAGGAGTCTGGGGTATAACTGCGCCCTGATTCGAACGACCGTTTGAAAAGAACGATCGTTCGAAAAGCCGAATTTCCCGCCCAAACCCGCGCCGCCAGTGCCGGCGCCCAACTGCCACCGAGGTGACACATGCCGCAGTACAAGGCCCCTTTGCGCGATATGCGCTTCCTGCTCAACGAAGTTTTTGACTACGCTGGCCACTACTCGAAGCTGCCCAGCGCCGAAGACGCCACCCCCGACATGGTCGAAGCGATCATGGAAGGTTGCGCCACCTTCTGCGAAGAAGTGCTGTCGCCCCTGAACCATTCCGGCGACCTGGAAGGCTGCACCTTCAACAACGGTGAAGTGACCACGCCCAAGGGCTTCAAGGAAGCCTACGCCGAATACGTGGCTGGCGGCTGGCAAGGCCTGTCGCACCCCAAGGAATACGGCGGCCAAGAGCTCCCGATGTCCCTGAACCTGATCAAGTCGGAAATGATGGGCACGGCCAACTGGTCGTTCACCATGTACCCCGGCCTGTCGCTGGGTTGCATGAACACCGTCTTCCAGTTCGGCACCAAGGAACAAAAAGACATCTACATGCCCAAGCTGGTGAGCGGCGAATGGACGGGCACGATGTGCCTGACCGAGCCCCAGTGCGGCACCGACCTGGGCCAGGTCAAGACCAAGGCCGAGCCCGTGGGCGACGGCACCTACAAGCTGACCGGCACCAAGATCTTCATCTCGTCGGGTGAGCACGATCTGGCCGAGAACATCATCCACATCGTGCTGGCCCGCCTGCCGGACGCCCCCAAGGGCACCCGCGGCATCTCGCTGTTCATCGTGCCCAAGTTCATGGTGAACAAGGACGGCAGCATCGGCGCGCGCAACCCCGTGTCCGCCGGTGCCCTGGAGCACAAGATGGGCATCCGCGCCTCGGCCACCTGCGTGATGAACTTCGACGGCGCCATCGGTTACATGATCGCCGAGCCCAACAAGGGCCTGGAAGCCATGTTCACCTTCATGAACACCGCCCGCATCGGCACCGCCGTGCAAGGCCTGGCCCACACCGAGTTGTCGTACCAAGGCGCCCTGCCCTACGCCAAGGAGCGCCGCTCGATGCGCGCCCTGTCTGGCAAGAAGGACGCCGATCACCCGAACGACGCCCTGATCTGGCACGCCGACGTGCGCCGCATGCTGCTGACGCAGAAGGCCATCGCCGAAGGCGCCCGCGCCATGATCTACGAAGCCGCCAAGCTCGCCGACCTGATGGTCACCGGCATCTTCCTGAACGACAAGAAGATGTACGAAGAGTACGACGACAAGCTGGGCTTCTACACGCCCATCCTGAAGGGCTTCATCACCGAGATGGGGCTGGAGAGCGCCAACATCGGCATGCAGGTGTTCGGTGGCCACGGCTACATCAAGGAACACGGCATGGAGCACATCGCCCGTGACGCCCGCATCTCCACCCTGTACGAAGGCACCACCGGCATCCAGGCGCTCGACCTGCTGGGCCGCAAGACCCTGCTGCAATCGCGCGGCAAGTGCATCTTCGAATTCACCAACGTGATGATCGCCCAGGCCAAGCCCCACCTGCTGGACGGCGGCGTGATCGGCAAGCTGTCGCGCGCCATGTTCAAGCGCGCCCTGCAGTGGAAGTGGATGACCGTGCAGATCATGCTGCGCGCCAACAAGGACCGCGACGTGGTCTCGTCGGCCTGCTACGACTTCCTGATGTACTCGGGCTTCGTGATGATGGGCCACTACTGGCTCAAGCAAGCCCTGGTCGCCAACGAGAAGCTGGCCAAGGGTGGCAAGGACTCCAAGGAGTTCTACCAAGCCAAGCTGCACACGGCCGAGTTCTACTTCGACCGCCTGCTGCCCCGCGCCGACGGCCACAAGAAGACCATGCTGGCCCCCACGTCGTCCGTCATGCAGATGGACAACGAGCACTTCAGCTTCTCCTGATCTGCCCGGGACCGCAGCCATCGCCTCGCCCACCCGATGCGATGGCCAGCGGTCAAGCCCCATGCCCCGCGCCGTCCGGCCTGGGGCATTTTTTTGCCCGACGCAGCCTGCTCAGGCCAAAAAAAAAGCCCTCGCCGAGGCGAGGGCTGTGGCGCGGCCAGGCCGACACGCTCACTTGATCAGGCCGAAGGTCAACACGGAGAAGATGGGCTTGAGGATCAGGTTCCATTCGGCCTTCAGGATGCTGCTCACCAGGTTGGTGATGGGATCGGCGCCGCCGCTGACTTGGGCAACTTCGGTCTTGGACAGGGTACGCATAGGGGGTCCTTCTGGGGCATGTGTTGAAAAGGGCTGGCGTCTGGGCGCCAGACCCACCTGAACTTACTAGCTCTACACCTGTCTTATAAGCGCAGGAACCCGAGCGACAATGCGCATCAGGAAGTGCAAACGAACTGATGCTTCGAAACGACAACCTGGGTTGAACCAAGGGCGCCACCGGCCACCACCGGACCCCTTGCCTGCGGCGCTTGCCAGCGCCTGCCACCTGACTACACTGCTTGTGACCATGGAAACGCCACGCCGTTACGCCGGAGCCACCGCCGAAGCCCGCAAGGCCGAGCGCTACGAACGCCTGATCGACGCCGCCTTCGACGTTTTCGGTCGCGAAGGCGTGCGCAAGGCCACCATGCGCCTGATCTGCGCTCAGGCCCGCTTGACCGAGCGCTACTTCTACGAACACTTCAACAACCTGGAAGAGGTCTTCCAGGCGGTGCACCGCCGCACCTCCAGCCAGGCAGGCGCGGCCGTCATGGCGGCCCTCACCGGGGCCCCCAAGGACGCCATCGGGCAGACGCGTGCGGGCCTGCGGGCCTTCTTCGAATTCATCCAGGCAGATTCCCGCCGCGCCCAAATATTATTGCTGGACGCCGCCGCCAGTGGTTTGACCGCCCCCAATGAAATGAATCGGCAATTGAGTTTGTTGTCGACCATCGTTCAAAGCCGAATCCAAGCCAGATACCCCAAGATCACCCAATACCCTGAATATGAGCTCATCATCACCGGCATCGCCGGGATGATCATTCACACGTCCACACTGTGGGTATCACGTGAGTTTGACTGGCCCGTCGAGAAAATGGTGGACCACAACATCTACGCGTGGCATGGCCTCCACCAATGGCTGGCCGCCCTGAACCAGGCCGAAGCCCCCCAAGGTGCGCCAACCCAGTCGGCATGAGGCAAGCAGGCCGCCCACCGTTGATCGGCAAGCGCTAGAAGCACCACACGGAGCGCCACACGGAGCACCAAGCGCCTCTCATGAGGGGCGACTCAGGCTGAGCGTCGGCTCAGCCCTTCAAAAGGTCGCGCGCGCGACAATCACCGGCGCCAGCACACCCCTTTTGGCGCAGCACAAACCCTTCGTGAAATTTCCGGGCAGCACAAGCTGCCCTTTTTTTCGCCCTGCAGCACACCCCCAACGGAGCCCGTCTTCGATCACACGTTAAATGGTCGAATTCGAATTGACCAAACCCACCCCCCACGGCGGCCACCTGCAAGGATATTCAATTGAATATTTGAATATCAATTCATCACGACATTCAGTATCAATTCAACCCACCCGCAAACCCAACCCAAACGGGTTATGCACAGGTTGAACCCCACCCAGGAAAACCCCTTGGACCACCCCCCGTGTGCGAGATTCGTGAACAAGTTCGCAAAACGTTCCCACCCCCTTGGAGAATTCAGTGTTTACGAGCCCCTCCATTTGAATGTTTTTGGAGACCTCCGGTGGAAACCTCATTGTCCGAACTCGACACCGGCCAGCAGACTAGGTGAACGCGATCGCTGAATGACGACGCAAGACCCGATCAGGTCGATCGGGCCAACCTCCACCTCTTGAGGAAAGACAGATGAAAAACGCACAAGCTCGTCTGACCGTGCTGGCCGCTTCGGTCGCAGCCCTGACCATGAGCGTGGCTGCTCAAGCCGCGACCGTTGGTCCCAACGACGACTCGTTCTACACCGCTCCTTCGACCCCCGTCGCTGGCGAACACGGCACGCTGATCAGCTACCGCAAGGCCACCGTGAACCTGGGCAAGGACGCCCCCGGCGTGACCGCCTGGAACGTGCTGTACAAGTCGCAAGACTCTGACAACTTCGACAACACCGTGTCGGGCACCATCCTGACCCCGGCCGGCGGCAACGGCAACGTGCTGGTCTACGCTGTCGGCACCCACGGCCTGGCCGCCAAGTGCGCCCCGTCGCGTCAAATGGCTGCCGGCACCGACTACGAAGCCAACAACATCAACGCCGCCCTGAAGGCTGGCTACACCGTGCTGGTCTCTGACTACGCCGGCTACATCAAGGACCTGAACCTCGAAGGCCAACTGGCTGACGGCGTGCCCACCTACCTGGCCGGCAAGTCGCAAGGCCACGCCGTGCTGGACTTGGTCCGCGCTGCTCGCCAACTGTCGGGTTCGGGCGTGACCGCCTCGTCGAAGGTCGGCATCTGGGGCTTCTCGCAAGGCGGCCAAACCGCTGGCTGGGCTGCTGAAACCCACAAGGCTTACACCCCTGAAACCAACATCGTCGGTATCGCCGGCGGCGGCATCCCTGCCAACTTCATCAACGCCGCCTACCTGCTGGACGGCTCGATCGGCGCCGCCTTCCTGGCTGGCGGCGTGGTGGGCCTGAACGCTCAGTACCCCGAAACCCTGAACATCGACCTGATCGCTTCGGAAGCTGGCTTCGCCGCCCTCGACAAGCTGAAGACCCAGTGCGTGTTCGAAGCCCTGCTGGACCTGCAGAACAAGAGCCTGACCGCTTTCACGACCGGCAACATCGGTCTGGACCAGATCCTGAAGATCAAGGACATCCGTGACACCCTGAACGCTCAGAACCTGGGTTCGGGCGCCACCAGCGTGCCGCTGTACCTGTTCCACGGCCAGGCTGACGAGTTCATCGGCATCGACCAAACCACGACGCTGAAGAACACCTACTGCGCCGCCGGCAACAAGAACGTCCAGTTCGACCTGTACCCTTCGGAACACATCGTCACGATGACCCAAGGTGCTGGCCCGGCTCTGGCCTGGATGGCTGACCGCTTCGGTGGCAAGGCTGCCCCGAACAACTGCTCGATCAAGACCGTCCCCACCTCGACCTCGGCTGTGACCAAGGGCGGCGACCTGATCGTGAAGCTGGACGGCTGGAAGCTGAACGCCACGATGCACCTGAAGACCCTGAACCAGGACATCGTGCTGCCGGACACCTCGACGCTGACCGTGACTTCGAACATCACCAAGGCTTCGATGACCGGCTCGATGAACGTGCCTGAATTCAAGGCCCGCGTGACCATCATCGGCATCGGCGCTCAAACCGGCGTGCGCGTGACCCCGGTGGGCCAAGTGACCGGCTCGACCACCCTGGACAAGAACGGCACCCTGGCCATCAAGGGCACCGCTCAAGCCGACATCACCGTGACCTCGGTGTGGGGCATCCCGTTCGGCGAGTGCAAGACCGTGTCGCCTGTGACCTTCCCGCTGAACTACTCGGGCCCCGTGGGTGACCTGGGCGCCGGCAAGGTGACCTTCGCTGGTACCGCCGACATCCCGCAAATCAAGGGCTGCTTCATCTCCGGCATCCTGTCGGCTCTGATGACCGCCAAGGGCAACGGCTTCAACTTCCAGATCGCTCCCCAAGCTCCCAAGAGCACCTACTGATCAACCGAAAGGTTGAAGCAAAATGGGCCACCCTTCGGGGTGACCCTTTTCAAAGGGCCCTTCGGGGCCTTTCTCATTCCTGATCACGCTTTTGCAGCGTGGTCCTTTTCGACTTCAAGGTGTAGTGCGATGGCGATCATGCGTGACAAGAGTGGCTCCAAGTGGCTGCCTGTGGCCTTGGGCGTGCTGGCCGTGGCGGCGGGCGCCGGCGTGTGGTGGAGCAACCAGACCCCCAGCGGTGAAGCGGTCGATGCCGCGCAGGCCGCCGCCTCTGCAGCCCAGGCCGGCTCTGAAGCCAGTGCCTACGAGACCTTGATGCGCCAATCGACCCCGACGCCGCCCTCGGCGCCGGAGGTGCCCACCCCGCCCACGACCGAGCAGGTCGCCCAGGCGCACCAGGCCATGACCGAGCAAGTCCAGGCTGCGCAGCAGCTGGACAAATCCGACATCTGGAAGCCCCTGAGCGTGGTCCCGAAGGATCGCCCCGCTTACGTGTCGGCCATGGAGTGGCAAATGCTCAAAGGCGTGGCCGAACGCCACGCCGATCCCCAGGCCGAAATGCTGCGCCTGACCAATTTCCTGCGCTACACGAAATTGCTGGAGAAGTGGCAAGACCTGCCCGCGGGCAGCGCGCCCGAACAGCGGCAGGCGCTGGCCCAGCAGTTGAGCAGCGAATTGCCCGCGCGCGTGCTCAACGCCGAAGTCGATGAGCAAGAAGCGCTCAAGCAGATCACGCCCATGTTGCGTGACGCTTACCCCGACAGCAAGGCCCGAGCCAAGGCCGAGCGCGACATCACGTCGCGCATCCGCCAGGCGGCGGAAGAGACCAAGGCCAGCGGGAAGTGAACCCCGGCCCGCTCAGCGGGCCGTGTTCAATGGGCCCGCTCAGCGAGCCCAGTGGCGCTTCATGAACGCCGCTTGGCGGTCGAGCGCCTCGTCGGAGCTGCGCAGCAGCCCGGCGTGCACCTGGAAGACGTGCCAGCGCTGGTCGTAGATTTCCAGCTCGGCGTGGCGGCC
>JBEEJT010000048.1:0-4399 GCA_041169085.1 Pseudomonadota bacterium
CCGATGACCAAGGGATTGCGTACGATTTCCCGCCAGAAGCCCCGCTCCGCGTGGCGTGCCATGGGCCAGATGGCTGCCATGTTGAAGAGCGGCACGCAAGCGCCTATCAATACCGCAATCAGCAGCAGCCCCGGCGGACCTGCCAAGCGCTCGGCGATGGCCAGCCCGATAAAGGAGTTGAAGCGGAAAGCCACCTGTGCGGCGGACGCATGTTGGTGCGCATCGATACGGTGACCCAGCCAGGGCAGGCGCGGCAGCACATAGGACAGACAGATGCCCATGACCCCCAAAGTCCAACCGGCAGCGATCAGGCGGGATGCGGCGCCCCAGTCCAGCGTGGTCCTGGCAATGGAATGGAACAGCAGCACCGGAAACAAAAAATAGTAGACCAGAGCATCCACCTGTTGCCAAACGGTGCGATTCAGTGCGGTGTAGCGGCACACCAGGGAGCCGATGAGGATGAGGGCGAAGTCGGGAAGCAGCAGTTGGGCGTAATTCACCGCCTTGGAGGTCCAGATGTTGGCGCTAACTGCGGCTAGGCCAATCGCTTGTGCCGTTGGCAGCAAGGTTGCCTGTGAGCGCCTGCTCCTGTATCGCAATCAGGGCCTGGCGTCTGGCGATCTCATCCCCTATGGGCGGACCCTTGAAGCGTTTGTTTTCGCGCGCAAACCAGAACACACCCAGCAAGACCAGAAAGCCGATGGAATACCAGTAGAGGCCAGGCACGAAATCGGTCTTGGCAACAGGGTCTGCGGCGATGTCAGGTACAAAGACATGGCCGGCCAAGGTGCAGACCAGGGTGCCCAGCACCACGATGCAGGCTAGGGGTCTGGACCAGCGGCCCAGGCGGAAGGGTCCGTACGTGGTCCAGGTCTTTCCTTCGGCAATCAGGCCGGCCATGACCGGCATGCCGTAGGAGACGTACAGGTACATGGCGCTGCCGGTGGAAAGCGCAGCGAACGCGCCCAGCGGCGTTGTGACGGCGGTGAGAAAACTGGTCAAGATCGCGGTGGCCCAGATGGCAGCCACCGGCGTCCGGTATTTGGCGCTCACCGATTTCAGCATTCCAGACAGGGGCAATCCGTCGTCACGCGCAAAGGCGTAAATCATGCGCGAGGTCGATGTGACCGCCGCCAGCGCGCACAGGAAGTTGGAAGCCATGACCGCCACCAGCAGGAGCTTGCCAAGGAAGCTGGGCAGGATGGCGGCGATGAACAGATTGTTGAACGAAGCCCATCCGGTCTTGGCCGCAGCAGCCATGTCAGGAACAGCCACAACCATGGCCAGAATGAGCGCAAAGCCGAAGAGGATGGACCATAGCACGGCGTGCAGCATGCCCTTGTGCACGGTGTTGCGCGCATCCATGGTTTCTTCCGAGGTGTGTGCCGAGGCATCAAAGCCGGTGATGGTGAAAAGGGGATAGAGCAGGCCGATGACAAAGGCCATTAGCGGGCTGGACTGCACCGCCACATCGCCACCCGCGGCGCCGCTGTAGTTGCTAAAGACAAAGGCCTTGCCCAGGTCCAGATGGGGTGCTGCCATCACGAACATGGCGGTCAGCAGCAGCGTGACCAGCAGAATCAGATAGCCGGAAAAGTCGGTCAACAAGCTGGTGAGCCGGATGCCGAAGTGGTTTAGCAAGGCCTGCGCAGCGGTGATGAGGGCCACGCTCACAATTTGCGTGGTGTTGGACCAGTTGGACACATCCCAGCCCAATACCGCGGCAAAGAACAAGTCCTTGGTAATGGAATACAAAAACACGTTGACCGCCGGGATGACGAACAGCAGCCCCAGCAGATTGACGTAGGCCGTGGCCCATCCCCAGAAGCGTCCGCCCAGAATGGAAGACCAGTGGTACAGACCGCCTGCCGTGGGATAGGCGGACGCGATCTGCCCAAGGCACGCCGCCACAACCAGCGCGAAGGCGCCGCCCACCAGCCAGCCTATGGTCAATGAAAAGCCCCCGCCCGTGGACAGCGCAATTGGGAACGAGCCAAAACCGCCCGACAAGATGCAGATGATGGAAAACGAAATCGCGAAATTCTGGAACACGCCCATGCGCCGGTGCAGTTCCTGTGCATAGCCCATACCGTGCAGAACTTTTTCGTCATCGTTCATGTGCTCAATCTTCATGCCGTACTCCTGTGCGCAGACCCTTTAGCAGAAGGGCCTTGGTCAACCCCTTGTCCATCATGCGATCACCTGGCGCCCAGGCCCGACCAATTGGCCAGCAGGAACTTCACCGAGCGCAGCGCCAGCGCATGGATGGTAAAGGTCGGGTTCACGCCACCGGAGGACGGAAACAGGCTCGACCCGGCGACGAACAGGTTAGTGACGTCGTGGGTTTGCCCGTAGCCGTTGGTCACCGAAGTCCGTGGCGAAGCGCCCATCACGGCACCACCCAGCGTGTGCATCTGCGCGCGCGGCCCGTTCCAGGTTTCGTAGGCACCGGCGGCCTGCATCACGGCCTTGCCGCGTGCCATGCCGGCCTCCCAGCAGCGGATGCTGTCCGGCGCGAACGTATGCGTCGCCTTCGCGAGAGGGAAGCCGTTGGCATCGCGACGATCGCTCAGGCTGACCCGGTTCTCGGGCAGCGCCAGGCCCTCGCCGCAGAACGTCATGGTCCCCAGGTGCCGGGTCGCGACACGCAGAAAGTCCTGCAGCTCGCCGCCGAACAGGTCGGCCCGCGTGCCCGCGATGCCGAGCAGATCGTTCGGCTTCATCGCGTTGCCGATCAGCCATTGCGAACTGCCGATAAAGCCTTTGCGCGGGTCCTTCGCATAGTCGTCCTGGTTGAGCAACTGGCCACCGGTCATGCCCAGATGCGGTTCGGTCTCCTCCCGGAACAGGCCGTTCACACTGGCCGCCGTGTGGGCCATCATGTAGCGTCCGACGGCGCCGCTCGCATTGGCCAGCCCGCCCTCGCGCGAATTGAGCAGGATGCGCGGAATCTCGAACACATAGGACGCGAGCACCACGACGCGCGCCGCTATCACCTCGCGCCTGCCGTGTTCGTCAAAGCACTCGACACCCGTGGCCCGGTCACCGGCGGGATTGCTGAGCACCCGTGTCACCGAGCGCCTGTGGCGTATCTCCGCCCCCGCCGCAAGCGCCTGCGCAAGATAGACCGCCAGCGGATTGGCCAGCGCACCGGTGGGGCAACCTGCGTCGCACCAACCGTCGTAGAGACAGGCGGGCCGCCCCTGATACGGACGCGAATTGATCGCCATCGGCAGCGGCGAGGTATGCAGGCCCAGTGCCGCGAATCCGCGCGCGATGGCGCGCCCCTGGCCGAAGGTCGCCAAGGGCGGCATCGGGTAGGGCTCGCCCGCCGGGCGCCAGATTTCGGCAGCGGCGTCGCCCGAGAGGCCCACCTCGCGTTGCACCTGGTCGTAGTCGGCTCGCAGGTCCGCGTAGGAGATCGGCCAGTCCAATCCATTGCCAAAGCGGCTGCGGACCTGGAAGTCTTCCTCGTGCAGGCGGAACCAGGCGGCATAGTGGTGCATGGCCGAGCCGCCGGTGCCGGCACCCGTGCCGAAACCGACCGACAAAGGATGTGCCCCGGTGGTTTCGATGGGCGACGCACTTCCCTTGAGCCGGCGCGACCATATCTGTGAACTGACCAGGTCGGCTTGCCCGCGCTTGGCGCCGGCATCAAGGATCAAAACCCGCTTGCCCGCCTGCGCCAGCTTGGCGGCGAACAGGCTGCCGGCCGCGCCGGAGCCGACAACCACGGCATCGTATGCATCGTTCATGGCGCTTACCAACTGCTGTGCGGCGCAATGTGCGCCAGATAGGGGATGCCGAGTCGCGCGAAGCCGTCCTCAGTGCCGCAGCAGACATCGACCGCGTCAGCGCGCAGGGTGAAGTAGAACAGCGGCGCGGGTGGGCCGCTCCAGCCCTCGACCGCCCCGCTTGCAAGCTGTGCGACCAGCGCCTTCCTCTGTGCCGCCGCGAGGCCCGGCAGTGCCGATCCGCCGGCGTGCCGGGCCGCTGCGTCCAGTGCCGCCAGGCCCTGGCGGTAGAAGTCGGCCAATGGCATTGGAAAGTCAAGATAGCGCAGCATCAGCAGCGGCGCATCAGCGCCAAGCTGCGCATCAACGAAATGCGCGATGCCGGCCTCGGCCGCACCGGGCATCAGCATGTTACCGAGCGCCTCCAGCGTCGCAGCCTCGTCCGGGGAAAGGATCGCCAGGGGATGTCCGGCCGCGCGTGCCATCCGGGGACTCAACACCGCAGCGCTGCCCAATGCAACGAACGATGCGACCACACTCTCAGCCCGAACCAGAAACTCGCGTCGCGATGCGTCGACCAGCGACGGGTACCCCTGATTTTTCATGTTCAAACATTCTCAGAAATGCGCGAACCGTTCGCGCAAGGGCCAATCTACCGCAGGGGC
>JBEEJT010000049.1:0-7218 GCA_041169085.1 Pseudomonadota bacterium
GCCGCCCAACAGCAAGATGCTCGCGGGTGGCGCTGCGGTGCATGTGTTCGGTCTGGCTTCGAGCGCGGCGGCGGCCGGATCGCCTGCGGGTGATCGCCATGCCGCCTTGGCGGCCTTGGCCGCGACGCCTGGCGCTGTTGGCGCGGCCAGCCTGCACCTGCACGACCTGCCTGAGCAGGCGGGGCACGTGGCCTTGGCGCCCGTCTTGGCGCGCCTGGCGGAGTTGGGCTGCAACGAAGTGCACCTGGAAGCGGGCGCCCGGCTCAACGCCGCCTTCATCGCGGCGGACCTGGTTGACGAGTACCTTTGCTACCTGGCGCCCAAGCTCATCGGGCCGGGCCGGCCCTTGGCCGAGCTGCCCACCTTGCCCGACTTGGCCCAGGCGCCCACCCTCGTGTTTCATGATGTGCAGCCGGTTGGGCCCGATTTGCGCATTCTGGCCCGTCCTGCCGGGCGGCTGCTTGACCGCACACGGGCCAAACCCTAGGTTGGGCGCCTACAATCGCGGGATGCCTATCTCACCCATCCCCGAGCTGATCGCCGAGCTGGCCGCTGGCCGCATGGTCATCCTGGTCGACGAAGAAGACCGCGAAAACGAAGGCGACCTGGTGCTGGCGTCTGACCACGTCACGCCCGAAGCCATCAACTTCATGGCCCGTTTTGGCCGTGGGCTGATTTGCCTGACGCTGAACCGCGAGCGCTGCGAGCGCCTGCAACTGCCGCCCATGGCCACGCGCAACGGCACCAAGCATGGCACCGCGTTCACGGTGTCCATCGAAGCCGCCACCGGGGTGACCACGGGCATTTCCGCTGCGGACCGCGCCCGCACCGTGCAGGCCGCCGTGGCCCGCGACGCCAAGCCGGCTGACCTGGTGCAACCGGGCCACATCTTCCCGCTGCAAGCGCAAGATGGTGGTGTGCTCATGCGCGCTGGCCACACCGAAGCAGGCTGTGACCTGGCCGCCATGGCTGGTTTGACGCCTTCGTCGGTGATCTGCGAGATCATGAAAGACGACGGCACCATGGCCCGTCTGCCTGACCTCGAAGTGTTCGCTCAGGAACATGGTCTGAAGATCGGCACCATCGCCGACCTCATCCAGTACCGCAGCCGCAACGAGTCGCTGATCGAAAGCCTGGGCACCCGCCCGATGCAAACCCCGGAAGGCGAGTTCGCCGCCCAGGTGTTCCGCGACCGCACGGGCGCCATCCACCTGGCCCTCACGCTGGGCCAATGGAGCCCGGAGGACGAAGTGCTGGTGCGTGTGCACGAGCCTTTCACCGCGCTCGATTGGCTGGACGCCGGCAGCAAGCAGCACTCGTGGCCGCTGCCCAAGGCCCTGGGCGCACTGCGCGAAGCGGGTCGTGGGGTGTTGGTGCTGCTCAACGCCGGTGACGACCGCGAGCGCCTGATCGACAAACTGCTGCCTGCCGCAGATGCGGGCACCCCCAAGACCCCGGTGGACCTGCGCACCTACGGTGTGGGCGCCCAGATCCTCAAGCAACTCGGCGTGCACCGCATGCGCCTGCTGGGCAACCAGCAGCGCCTGCCCAGCATGGTCGGCTACGGTCTGGAAGTCGCCGGCTTCCTGAAGTCGGACGGCACGGCCCTGGCCGCCTTGCCGCCCGCGCCCCCGACGGCTGGCTGACGGCGCCTGGGCTGGCGGCCGCCGGCCTTTTGGCGCTCCGCCTGGTCCCCCGTCCCCTCCCTTCGCTCTTTATTCGGACACCCACCATGCAAGGCGCAAACAAAGGCCAATCCGGCCGCCTCGATGGCCATGACCTTCGGGTCGGCATCGTGCAGGCACGATTCAACGACGACATCACCTCTCGCATGGCCGAGGCCTGCATCGACGAGTTGCACAAGCTCGGCGTGACGGCCAAACACATCCAGCACGTGACCGTGCCGGGCGCCCTGGAAGTGCCGGTGGCGCTGCAAGCCATGGCCGACAGCGAGCGCTTCGACGCCCTGGTGGCCCTGGGCTGCATCATCCGCGGTGAGACCTACCACTTCGAGCTGGTGTCCAACGAGAGCGGCGCCGGCGTCACCCGCGTCAGCCTCGACCACCACGTGCCCATCGCCAATGCGATCCTCACGGTGGAGAACCAGGCACAGGCCGAAGCCCGTGTCGAAGAAAAAGCCCGCGAAGCCGCCCGTGCCGCCGTGGAAATGGCCAACCTGCTGGACGACCTGCTGTGAGCGAGCCCATCGACACCCCCAAGGCCGACGGCAAGCCCGCCCGCAAGACCGCAGGCGCCCCGCAGCGCGATCGCGCCAAATCGGCCCGTCGCCGTGCCCGCGAACTGGCTTTGCAAGGCCTCTACGAGTGGCAGATCAACCGCAGCGATGCGGGTGTGGTCGACGCCCACATGCGCGAGCAGGACGACTTCGCCAAATGCGACCGTGGGCACTTTGATGCGCTGCTGCACGGTTGCATCGAGCAACACGCTCAGCTGGACCAGTCGCTGCTCAAGTTCCTGGACCGAGGCGTCGAAGAACTGTCGCCGGTGGAGCACGCCGTGCTGTGGATCGGGGCTTACGAGCTTGCCCACTGCCTGGACGTGCCTTACAAGGTGGCGATCAACGAGGCCGTGGAGCTGGCCAAGGCGTTTGGCGGCACCGATGGCCACAAATACGTCAACGGCGTGCTGGATCACCTGGCGCCGGGCTTGCGTCCGGACGAGGTCAAGGCCGCACGCCCAGGTTCCCGCTGAGGTGATGCAGCGGGGGGAGTCGAACCGTGTCCACACCTGACACCCAGCCGGTCACGCTGCCTCACGAAGAGGACTTGGCGCAGCTGCGGGCGGAAGAGGACGACCTGGACACGGTGCTGGACACCCGGCCGCTGCCGGACACCGAAGAGGGCGCCGTCGATGGCGCGCGCCCGGACTTGCTGCCCAGCATCGGCCACATTGGCCGCTATGCCCTCAAGCACGTGATCGGTGAAGGAGGGCTGGGCACCGTGTATGCGGCCCACGACCCCTTGTTGGCGCGGCTGATCGCCATCAAGACGGTGAACGTGGACCTGCTGGAGGCAGACCGCCCGCAGTTCAATGCCTTGTTCCAGAACGAGGCCAGGGCGGCAGGCAGCTTGAGCCACCCGCACATCGTCACGACCTACGACGCGGGCACCAGCGAAGGCGGCGCTTACATCGCCATGGAGTTGTTGCGCGGCAAGGACCTGCGCCAGCTCTTGTCGGTGGGTTGGCGGCCCACGCCGGCCCAGGCGGCGCTGATCGTGCGCCGGGTGGCCGACGCCCTGAGCTACGCCCACCACAAGGGCGTGATCCACCGCGACATCAAGCCCGCCAACATTTTCATGGTGGGGCGCACCAACCCCAAGGTGCTGGACTTTGGCATCGCTCGCATCCGTCAGGTCGAATCCCTGGCGCAGCGCGACGACCCGCAGAGCCGCTTCCAGGAAATGATCGGCGGCTCGCCGTATTACATGGCGCCAGAGATGGTGCGTCACCAGCCGGTGGACCGTCGGGTCGACGTCTATGCGCTGGGCGTGGTGTTGTACGAGTTGCTGGTGGGTCGCCGCGCCTTCGAGGGCCAGTCTCTCGAAGAGATCGCTGACCAGGTGTTGAACAAGCCCGTGCCGCCCGCGCACGAACTCAACCCGGCGGTGCCGGCGGTGTTGTCGGACATCGCAGCGAGGGCGATGCACCGCGACCCCGAGCAACGCACCCGTTCTGCCCGACGCCTGGCTGGCGATCTGCGCGATTGGCTGCACAGCACCGGCGCAGAGGCCAGCCGCACCGAGGCCCCTCGTGCGCAAGGGGGCGCGCAGCAAGACTGGCGACCCATGTGGTGGACGCTGGCTGGGGCCGGCTGGGTGGCGGCCTTGGTGGTGGGCGGCTGGATGTTTTGGGGCGCGCGTGGCCAGGCCCCGCAGCCCGACGTGAGCGTGGCGCCTGTGCCGCCGGTGGCCGTGGCCGCCTCTGACGCCCGGGCGAGCGAGGTGCCCGCACCTGCACCTGCACCTGCACCTGCACCTGCACCTGCACCTGCACCTGCACCTGCACCTGCACCTGCACCTGCACCTGCACCCGCCATTGCGCCCCCCGCGCCAGTCGCGGTGCCGACGCCCGTGGCCAGCGCTTCGGTGCCGGCCTCGGCCGCAGCGCCGGTGACGGCGCCGCCCGCCAAGGGAACCGTGCGCCTGGCGGTCGAGCCCTGGGCCGAAGTGCGTGTCGATGGCAAGGCCATGGGGCTGACACCGCCCCTCAAGCAGTTGTCGCTGCCCTCGGGGCCGCACCGCATTGAACTGATCAACGGCGACACGCCACCCGTGGTCGTCAACGTGGACGTGCCTGCGGGCAAGTACACCACGGTCCGCCACAGTTTCTGAACCACAACCACACAGACACCCCTGAGGAGTACGCATGACGATTTCGCCCCGTTTGCCCCTGTTGAGCCTGGCCTTGGTGGCCGCCACGTTGAGTGGTTGCGCCTACCTGAGCGGCACCACTGAGCCGGAAGCGGCGCCTGCCCAAGCTGTGGCCCAAGCCAAAGCGGAAGCAGCTCAGGCGCCCAGCGTGAAGGCTGGTGCGGCCAAAGCTGAAGCGGCACCGGCCGCCGCCGCTGCGCAGGCCACCGCTGGCGAAGCGGCCCTGGCCGAGGGCCTGAAGGCTTACCAGGCTGGCCAATACAAGCAGGCCGAGACCCAACTGACGGCCGCCGTGAAGGCTGGCCTGACGGCGCCGGCCGACCTGGTGGCTGCGCAGAAGCACCTGGCCTTCATTTACTGCACCAGCAAGCGCGACTCGATGTGTGCCGCGGCCTTCAAGGCCGCCAAGGCAGCCGACCCCAGCTTTGCACTCAGCAAGGCCGAGGCCGGTCACCCCATGTGGGCCAAGACCTACAAGCGGGCGATGGGACTGAAGTGATCACACCAGGGTGAGGGCCAGTTGGCGCTCACCTTGTGCCGCCCAGCGGCGCACTTCTTCTTGCAGCAAGTGCAGGGTGCGTGGGTGTTGCTGTGCCCAACGGGTCGCGAGTGACAGCGACACCGTGCGTTCGCGCTTGCTTGAAGGCTTGGCCGAGGACAGCGACACCACCTTGGCCGGCAATTCCACCCGGGCGTGGTGCAGGATGATGGCCAGGCGCAGGCACATCACCTGAGACATCAGTACCGGGTCGTGCAGGTGCTCGGCGAGTTTCATCAGGTCGCCGCGTTGCCCCAGCACCAAGGCTGCGAGCTTGCGCAATTGCGATTGCGAAAAGCCCGACGCGTCCACGTGCCCCAGCAGGTAGGCGCTGTGGCGGTGGTGGTCGTGGTGCGACACCATCATGCCGATCTCGTGCAATGCGCTGGCCCAGCCCAGTTCGCGTGCGTCTTCGCCGTCGGCGCCAGCCTCCGCGTCTTGCAAGTCACCCCACAAGGCCAGGGCGCGTTGGCGCACCCGATCGGCCTGGGCGCTGTCCACCCGGAACCGCTGCTGGAGCTCGCGCACCGAAGCGTCGCGCGGGTCGGGCAGGCGGTGGTTGCGTGCGGCTTCCACGCGTTCGTCCAAGTCGAAGATCACGCCTTGGCGCAGCGCGCCCTTGGCCGGCTTCATGGCCTCGATGCCGAAGTGTTGGGTGAGCGTGTAGAGGATGCTCAAGCCCCCGCCCAGCACGGCCTTGCGCTCCGGCTTGAGGCCAGGCAATTGCAGGCACTGGTCGGAGCCGGCCTCGATGCAGCGCTCAATGCACCAGCGCAAGCCGTCCGGGGTGATGCTGCCATCGGTGATGCCGTTGGCCGCGAGGATCTGAGACACCGCCCCCACCGTGCCCGACGAGCCCAGGGCCTCTTGCCACTGGCTGCGCTCGAACAGCGTGAGGGCCTCTTCCAGTTCGGCGCCGGCAGCGATTTGTGCGGCGCGGAAGCCTTCGGCCGTGAACCGGCCTTGCGGGAAGTGCTGGATCGACAGGCTCACGCTGCCCACGCCGAACGATTCGGCACGCTGGCTCTGGCGGCCCTGGCCCAGGATCATCTCGGTTGAGCGGCCACCGATGTCGATGACCAGGCGCGGCAGTTCGCTGGGTTGCAGGCGGGACACGCCCTGGTAGATCAGGCGCGCTTCTTCGCGGCCGGCGATCACTTCAATGGGGAAGCCCAGCACGCGGTCGCCGCGTTGCAGGAAGGCGTCGCGGTTGCGGGCTTCACGCAAGGTCTGGGTGGCCACGGCACGCACTTGCCAAGGGGCGAAGCCCTTGAGCCGCTGGGCGAAGCGGGCCAGGCAGGCCAGGCCGCGTTGCGTGGCTTCTTCGGTGAGCATGCCATGCGCGTCCAGCCCCGCGCCCAGTCGCACCGTTTCCTTGAGGTAGTCCACGCGCTTGTAGCGCCCTTTGTTCAGCTCCGCGATCTCGAGGCGGAAGCTGTTGGAGCCCATGTCGATGGCAGCCAGCAGGTGAGGGTGGGCACTGGGTTGGAGGGTTTGGGGCATCGTGGAGCAGCAATACGTTGTCTGACGCATCGACGGGGTCGATGGACGGGCCTATTGTCCACCCATTGCATGACAGACCAGGCTCGGCCGGCCCTTGCGCGGCAAGGTGCTTGACGAGGTTGCTAAGATCCCTCGATGACCTTGACCTACATCCTGGTGGCCACCTTCGTGGGCGGACTCGTGTCCGTGCTGCTGGCGGCCGCCTTGTCGGCGCCGCTGCTGGGGCTGATCGTTCGCCACTTGGTGAGCCTGTCCACTGGCGTCTTGTTGGGCACCGCCTTGTTGCACGTGCTGCCCGAAGCGTTCGAGAGTGGCCAGGCGCCGCATGGCCTGTTCCTGACCTTGCTGGGCGGGCTGATGTTTTTCTTCCTGCTGGAGAAGGCCGAGCTCTACCGTCACGGCCACCACCACGAACACGACGACCACCACCACCACCATGGTTTCGACAAGGAGCAGGCGGGGCGTGGGGGCTGGAGCGTGTTGGTGGGCGACAGCATCCACAATTTCTGTGATGGCGTGCTGATCGCGGCGGCCTTCATGACCAACCCGCATTTGGGCATGGTGACGGCAGCGGCCATCATCGCCCACGAGATCCCGCAGGAAGTGGGCGACTACATCGTGCTGATCAACGCCGGCTTCAGCCGGGGGCGGGCGCTGGCTTACAACATGCTGTCAGGCATGGCGGCCGTGGTGGGGGGCGTGCTGGGCTATGTGCTCATCGACCCGTGGCGCGACTACCTGCCCTACATGATGGTGGTGGCCGCCAGCAGCTTCGTGTATGTCGCG
>JBEEJT010000050.1:0-8326 GCA_041169085.1 Pseudomonadota bacterium
GCGGTACAGCGCCATGCGGCGCTGGCTGATGGGCTGGGCCGTCAGCGCGAAGATGGGGATGTCGATCTTGTGCCGGCTCATCCACAGCGCCGTCGAGCCCGACTCCGTCAGCGCGATGATGGCCTTGCAGCCCAGGTGGTGGGCCGTGAACAGCGCGCCCATGGCGATCGACTGGTCGATGCGGGCAAAGCGCTTGTTGACGAAATCGGTGTCCAGGGACACCTGCTCGGCGCGCTCGGCCTCGATGGCGATCGCCGCCATCTGCTCCACCGTCTCGACCGGGTACTTGCCGGCGGCCGTCTCGGCGCTCAGCATCACGGCGTCGGTGCCGTCCAGCACGGCGTTCGCCACGTCAGAGACCTCGGCGCGCGTGGGCACGGGGTTCACGATCATCGACTCCATCATCTGGGTCGCGGTGATCACCACCTTGTCCATCTCGCGCGCCAGCTTGATCATGCGCTTTTGCAGCGCAGGCACCGCGGCGTTGCCCACTTCCACGGCCAGGTCGCCACGCGCCACCATGATGCCGTCCGACGCCTTCAGGATGGTCTCCAGGTTGGGGATGGCCTCGGTGCGCTCGATCTTGGCGATCAACGCCGGGCGGTGGCGCCAGGGCTCGCCGGCCACATTGGCCAGCTGCCGCGCCATCTCCATGTCGGTCGCGTTCTTCGGGAACGACACCGCGATGTAGTCGCACTGGAAGCTCGCCGCCGTCTTGATGTCTTCCATGTCCTTGGCGGTCAACGCGGGCGCGGTCAAGCCGCCGCCTTGCTTGTTGATGCCCTTGTTGTTCGACAACTCGCCGCCCAGCTTCACGATGGTGTGTACCGCGTCGCCCTTGACCGCGTCCACGGTCAGCACGATCAGGCCGTCGTTGAGCAGCAGCGTGTCGCCCGGCTTCACGTCGCGCGGCAGCTCCTTGTAGTCCAGGCCCACGCCCTGGATGTCACCAGGCTCGGTGCGGCTGGCGTCCAGCACGAAAGGCTGCCCCGGCTCGAGCATGACCTTGCCCTCGGCAAACTTGCCCACCCGGATCTTCGGGCCCTGCAGGTCGGCCATGATGGCCACCACCTTGCCCACGCGGGCGGCGGCTTCGCGCACCAGTTGCGCCCGCTCGATGTGGTCGGTCGCTTTGCCATGCGAAAAATTCAATCGCACCACGTCCACGCCGGCGCGCAACATGCGCTCGAGCACTTCCGGGGTGGACGAAGCGGGGCCCAGGGTGGCGACGATCTTGGTGGAACGTGGCATGTCTTGTCTCGCTCAGCGTGTTGACTTGTACACGGCCCCAGTTTCACACCAAAGCAAGGCATTTCAAGCGTTGAGAAGCACGGTATGCGGAAGACCACACGGGGCATTGAAGAACGTGGCGACTGACGCAAACGTCAACCAGCCGCACTACACTGCAGCCCCCTCCGCGCCGAAATCCCCTTCATGCCCCACCGCACCCTGGTCTTCTCGCACGCCAACAGCTTCCCGGCCGGCACCTACCGGCTGCTGTTCGACGGCTGGCGCGCCGCGGGCTGGGAGGTCAAGGCGATCGACAAGCTGGGGCACGACCCGCGCTACCCCGTCACCCGTGACTGGCCCCACCTGGTGCAACAGCTCGCCCACCACATCGAGCGGGACGTGGGCCACCCCGTGTGGCTGGTCGGCCATTCCCTGGGCGGCTACCTCAGCATGATGGTCGCCAGCCGCCACCCCCACCTGGCGCAAGGCGTGGTCGTGCTCGACTCGCCCCTGCTCTACGGCTGGAAGCGCGCCGGCCTGGGCCTGGCCAAGCGCATGGACGTCATGCACCGCGTGCTGCCACCTTCGCGCGTGGCCGCCCAGCGCACCGAACATTGGGCCGACCTCGACACCGTGCGCCAGCACTTCCAGATCAAGCCCAAGTTCGCCGCCTTCCACCCCCTGGTGCTGGGCGACTACGTCCACCACGGCACCCTGCCCCACGGCGACGGCCGCCAACGTCGGCTGAGCTTCCAGCGCGAAGTCGAAACGGCCATCTACAACACCATGCCGCACACGTTGCTCCACGAGTTCCGGCGCCACCCGCCACGCTGCCCCATGGCCTTCATCGGCGGCACGCGCTCGCGTGAGTTGCGCCAGGTGGGCCTGCGTGGCACCGAGCGGCTGTTCGGCTCGCGGCTGTCGTGGATCGAAGGCTCCCACCTCTACCCCTTCGAGCAACCTCAGGCCACCATCGCCGAGGTGCTGCGCTGGCTCACCCAGTTCGAAGCCGAGACGCGCGCCTGATCGCCCCTCAAGCTGGCACATCTGGTCACCCTTGAGCAAGGGGACAGGCGCCGTGCCGCCCCGAGCTTGGTGCATCATCTTGGCTGCTTTGCCCAGCCCCTGCACCTGTGACCGCTCCCGCCACGCCTGACGACATCCGCGTCCCCTTCGTCACCGTGACGAACTGGGTGCGCGCCAGCCGACAGTGCGGCGTCGACATCGAGCCCATCTTCCGTGCGCTGGGCATGGACATCTCCTCGCTGCACCCCACCACCGCCACGGCCACCCGCGCGCAATTGCAAGACCTCATGCAGGCCTGCATCGACGCCACGCACGAAGTGGGCAGCCCGCAGCATTTCCCCGTGGTCCTGGGCGACACCTTCGCCTTCGAGTACCTGGCCGACGTCGAGACCTTCCTGACCACCAGCAACACCTTGCGCGAAGCCGCCAAGGCGCTGGACTGGATCCCCTCGCTGGTCACCCCCATGATGCACTTCTCGCTGGCCGAGCACGGCGCCGACGCCCGGCTCACGCTCCACGCGGAAGCCGTCAACGACGAGTACAACGCCCTGACCTGGGCCTACGTCGAGTCCATCTTGACCACGGTGCTCAAGTTCGCGCGTCGGCTGCTGGGCGCCCAACCGCTCCAGGCCCGCCTCACCTTGCGCCACCCCCGCCATGCCCATGGCGACTGGGTGGCCGAGCACCTGGCCTTGCCCATCGACTGGGAGCAACCGGTCGACGCCCTGTGGCTGCCGCGCAACCTGCTCGACGCCCCGCTGCGCGGCGGCTTCCCCATGCTCCACGAGCAAGCGGAAAAGCGGGTCGTGGCCACCGTGGCCGAACGCACCGCCCAACACCAGCGCCCGAGCGACGACCTCGCCGACGAAGACCGCCACCTCAGCGCCCGCATCGAACGCGCCCTGCGCGACAAGCCCCGCCTGCTGGGCCTGGGGCTCGAAGGCCTGGCCCTGGAAATGGGGCTGCACGCCCGCACGCTGCAACGCCGCCTCAAAGACGCCGGCGAAACCCATTCCGCCATCCAGGCCCGTGTGCGCTACGAGCTCGCCCAAGCCTGGCTCCAAGACGCGAGCCTGAGCATCGAAGACATCGCCGAGCGCCTGGGCTTCTCCGACCGCCGCAGCTTCACCCTGGCCTTCTCGCGCTGGTCAGGGCAGACGCCCAGCCAGTTCCGCCGCCCCGGCGCCGAGCCGCGCCCCTGACGACCAGATCCGACACCTGCTGTTGTCAGTTTCAGTCATGGCCCTGGTTTTCCCGGGGGGGCAGCTGTCGCCAGAATTACCTTGCTGTCGTTTCATTTCGTAGCGTCATTGGCGTGCCCTGCCTACAGTTCATCTCCATCGTGCCCGACACCTGAACGATCCACGCGAGATCACCGGCACAGAGGAGACCCCATGAGCGACAGCATTTCGAGCTCCCCCGCGATCATTCCCCGCGAAAAGCTCGACTTCCACCTGGACGGCGACATCCCGAAGTACTGGCTGGAGAACGACCCGTTCAAGACGCGCTTCTTTGACGCGCTGTCCACGCTCTTCCCCATCGGCGAGAAGTTCTTCATCACTTGCGTGCGCGACTTCAAAGACGACATCCGCGACCCCAAGCTGCTGCAAGACATCAAGGACTTCACCCGCCAGGAAGCGCAGCACAGCATGCTGCACACGCAGTACAACAATCGCCTGCAACGCCAGGGCATCGACGTGCCCGAGATCCTCAAGCGCCAGGAACGCCGACTCTTCGGCCTCCTGCGCAAGCGCACCTCGCGTGAGTTCACCCTGGGCATCACCGCCGCGAGCGAACACGTCACCGCCATCATGGCCGACTGCTTCGTGGAGCGCCCGGAGATCTTCGCCCAAGCCGACGAACGCATCCGCGCCCTCTACATGTGGCACGCCATGGAAGAGATGGAGCACAAATCGGTCGCCTACGACGTGCTCACCCGCGTGGCCCGTGCGCGCTACCGCACCCGCCTGATGTCGTTCATGCTGGTCACCTTGATCTTCCCCTACCACGTCATGAAGATCATGGCCCACATGCTCGAGGTCGATGGCTTCAGCCGTCTGCAACGCATCCAGCTGTGGGCCAAGGGCCTGTTCTGGCTCTACGGCCCGGGCGGCATCTTCCCGCCCGTGATGGGCAAGCACTTCCAATACCTCAAGCCCGGCTTCCACCCCTGGCAGATGCCCGCCGTGCCCAGCTACGAGCCCTGGAAGCAACTGCTGAAAGAGCACGGCGAACCCATCGCCGCCTGCAACAGCCTGCAGCGCCAAATGATGCGCGGCGAACTCAGCCACGCCTGAGCACGCCTGCCGACCAGCCCGTACGGAGTCCGCCCCATGAGCTCGCCCCAACCCATCGTCCCCCGCGAAAAACTCGACTTCGGTCTCGATGGCGACATCGCCAAGTACTGGTTTGAAGGCAACCCCTTCAAGACCCGCTACTTCGACGCCATGTCCACCATCTTCCCGGAAGGCGAGCGCTACTTCATCTCCTGCGTGCGCGACTACCGCGACGAGATCACCGACCCGCAGCTCAAACAAGACGTCAAGGCCTTCATCCGCCAGGAAGCCCAGCACGGCATCGTCCACGGCCAGTACAACGACCGTTTGCGCCAGCAAGGCATCGACGTCGACCGCCTGGAAGCCTTCCAGCGCCACCTGCTGTTCAACGTCGTGCGCAAGCACCTGCCGCGCCACGTCACCCTGGCCGACACCGCTGCCGCGGAACACCTCACCGCCACCATGGCCCACATCCTGTTCGAGCAGCACTCCGAGCTCGACAAGGTCGACCCACGCATCCGCGCCATGTATGCCTGGCACGCCATGGAAGAAGTCGAACACAAAGCCGTGGCCTTCGACGTCATGCAGAAAGTCGCCAAAGTGGGCTACCTGCGCCGCTGCATGGCGCTGCTCATCGTCACCCTGGGCTTCAACCTCAACGCGCTGCTCACCACGCGCTACATGCTCAAGACCGACGGCTACGGTTTCTTCCAGCGCTTGGGCATGTTCGCCAAGGGCCTGTGGTGGCTCTACGGCCCGGGCGGCGTCTACGCCCGCATGGCACGCCCCTACTTGCGTTACTTCAAGCCCGGCTTCCACCCCTGGCAAGAAGGCCAGCTCAAGAGCTACGACGTCTGGCTCGACGTCTTCAACCGCACCGGCGACCCGATCGCTGCGGGCAACGCCTTGCGCAGCCACGCCCAAGCAGCCTGACGCCCTGGGGCGCCCGCCGCCCCATCCGCCACAGCCCTACAGCTCATCCCCACCGCGTTTGACGACGCCGTGGGGCTTTTTTCTGCCTGCGCGTCTCGCCGGCACCACCGCGCACGTCGTGCGCTCCCCCCTGTTTGTCAGGCGGAAATCCAAAGCTCCGCATTCCCGCTGGATTGCCCCAGGGCGCAAGCTCACCGCGCCCAATACGATAGTTAACACTACCTTTCAAGGATCCAGCCATGCATCTCCCCCCTCGCTCCCTCCCCCGCACCACACTGGCCGCCCTGGTCTCCGTTGCCTGCCTGAGCCTGCCTCTGCAAGCGAACGCGGCGCTGGACCCCGCGCTGGTGCCCCCCATCAACGCCAGCGTCGGCACCTTCAACCTGCCGCTGACTTGCGCCATCACGGTCCCGCTGCTGTTCAACGCCAAGGTGTGGAACCTGGCCACCAGCGCCGCCATCAGTGGCGCCGTGCCCTCGTCCATCGGCCCCGGCCAGAACTTCTACCTCACGCAGGGTTCCGGCTCCATGACCATCCCGGCCTGGATCACCTCGCTGGCCCCGATCATTGGCGCGAAGTCGGCCAACGTCACCCTCACCGAGATCAACATCGGGGCCCTGGGCGCGTCGCCAGAGGTGATCAACATCGCCGCCAGCCCCATGGTGATCAATGGCATCCCCATCACGGCTGGCAAGCCCCTGACCGCCGGCCTGCCCGCCACCGGCGACTTCAGCATCGGCCCCTGGACAGCCCCGGCAGACGGCCTGGTGCGGCTCAACTTCTCGGGCGCCAAGGCCCGCGTGGACATGGTCAACAGCAAGGGCAACAAGGTCATCACCGTCAATGCCAACTGCAGCACCCCTGCAGGCACAGCCTTGTTGACCATGGAAGTGGGCGGCCCGGCTGGCCAGCCCGACGCCAAGGTGCCCAACACCTTCGTGAAGTACCCTGCCCTGGCCGCCAACAACGACAACGGCGTGATCGTGCCGCCTTACCGCTGCACGCTTGATGGCCGCGAGGTCGACATCGGCATTGCCTTCGGTGCGGGCTCGCCGCTCAAGCTGGGCAAGGACAACACCTTGCGCTACACCAACGCCGCAGGCGCCCTGATCCTGCCGCCTGACCTGGTCAACGCCCTGATGGACCAGGGCGTGAGCCAGGTCTCCGGCGCGGTGCGACAGCTGATGATCCAGACCGAAGGCGCCACGGTGCCCTCGGTGGACGTGGTGGCCGCCAACCCGGGCAAGACCGAGCTGACACCCCTGTCGCTGCAGCGAGACCAGCCGTTCATCAGCCCCACCCCCGCCTCGGGCACCTTGACCATCCCGCCTATCGTCAAGACCTCGTCGACCGCCACCCTGCGCATGAGCGCGGGCGAAGCCGCCATCGACCTGTACTACAACGGCCAGGCGCAAGCCCACCGCCTGAGCTGCGGGGCCCCATCGCCCCGCATCTTCCTGGGCGCTTCGCCGCTGTGACGTGCCCCGGGCGCTGCGGCCCTCAGCCCGCGGCGCCCAGTTGAGCCATCACCTGAGCCACCAGACGGTTCAGGTGACTGGCCATCATGCCGCTGACGATGTCCGCCACCTGCTCGTGGTCGCAGGGCTCCTCCAGCAACATCTCCACCGTGGCATGCATGAGGTTGGCCACGACCCGCAAGGCCAGCACCACGTCCTCGCGCGGCAGCACGGGCACCGATTGCAGCAGCAAATCGGCCTGCGCCGCCGTCACCTGCGCATGCGACTGCAGCCGCACCTCCTGCAGCACCGGCAAGGCCCGGATGGCCCGCATGATCCACATGCCCCCGACCGTGTCGCGCGTCAGCGCCGTCATCTCCAGCAGCAAGCCGCGCAACGCCGGTTGCACCGCCTCCGCACCGCCGGCCAACACTTCGATCGAAATCCACTTGTCGATCAAGGCATCCTGGCGCGCCATCAGCCGGTGCCCCAGGGCCATCAAGATCGCGTACTTGTTCGGGAAGTAGCGGTACAGCGCAGGTGGTGTCAGGCCCGCGCGCTCACACACCAGGTTGGTCGACAGCCGCTCCACCCCCACATCAGCCAGCACCTCGGCCGCCACGGTCAGCAGACGCTCGAAGGTCTGCTCCGACCGCTGCTGCGACGGCCGCGCCTTGGCAGACAGCGACGGCTTGGCCTCCGCGCCCCTTGAGGCGCGGGGTGCAGTGCTCGCACGACGGGGACGATCGGAAGTGGCCATGGTGGGTGACTTGCGCCGCAGCGCTGACCGGCTGCGGTGGCCGCATTCTCGCGCGCCCTCACGGCGGCAACGCGGCAAAACGTGAACAAGCCACAGCGCGGTCGCCAACTGCCCCGTGAAATCACACCGCGCGTTCAAGCCGAGTGGCAAAGTCGTCGACAGCATCAACATGGACACCCCCCGAGCACCCACCACCGCCACGCCTGACTGCGCCGCCATGGCCGTGCGCAGCGAGCTCGACTTCGGCCTCGACGGCGACATCCCCCGCCACTGGTTCGGCGGCGACGCCTTCCGCACGCGCTTCTTCGACGCCATGTCCACGCTCTTTCCGGAAGGCGAGCGCTTCTTCATCGCCTGCGTGCGCGACTTCAAAGACGACATCACCGATCCCGCCCTGCGCGCCGCCACGCTTGACTTCGCCCGCCAGGAAGCGCAGCACACCAAGGTGCACAACGCCTTCAACGCCCGGCTGACGGCCCAAGGCATCAGGGTCGACCGCATCATGGCCCGCCAACGCCTGCTCATGTTCGACGGGGCCCGCCAGCACCTCAGCCGCGCCCACACCCTGGCGCTCACCGCAGCGTGCGAACACCTCACCGCGCTCATGGCCCAGGGCTTCACCGACCGCCCCCACCTGTTTGCCG
>JBEEJT010000051.1:0-6622 GCA_041169085.1 Pseudomonadota bacterium
TCCAAGCGGCGGACGGTGGCCACGGAGGTGCCCAGCCGTTCTGCCAGCATGGCCTGGGTCAGTTTGCGCCTGCGCCTGGCCAGAGACAGGTCGGCCCCCAATTTTTTCAGGGTGCGCTCGACGGGAAGCGGCAAGGGGAGGTCCATGAATAAGCGCTCATCAATGCGCGCATGAGTTATTCAATGGAACATATATTAGCGATTATTGTGGGCGCTCCACAAGTGCCCCACGAGCGCCCCACGAGCGCCCGCCCCGAGGCTCAGAGTTCCGGCACGTCGATCTCGCCTTCGAACACGGTGGTGGCCGGGCCGGTCATCATCACGGGCTGGCCAGGGCCGGCCCAGCTGATGGTGAGGCGGCCGCCCCGGGTGTCGACGTGGACGGTGGCGTCCAGCCAGCCCAGGCGGATGCCGGCGACCACGGCCGCACAGGCACCGGAGCCGCACGCCAGGGTCTCGCCCGAGCCGCGCTCGTACACGCGCAGCTGGATGTGGCTGCGGCTGACGACTTCCATGAAGCCGGCGTTGACGCGGCGCGGGAAGCGGGCGTGGCCTTCGATCTGGGGGCCGAGTTCTTCGACCGGCGCTTGTTCGGCGCTGTCCACGCGCATGACGGCATGGGGGTTGCCCATGCTGACCACGGCCACTTCCACGGGGTGGTTGGCCAGCTGGATGGGCCACAGCTCGCAGCCGTTGACCAGGCGGGGCGTGAGGCCTTCCGCGTTGAAGGGCACTTCGTCGGGCACCAGGAAGGGCGCGCCCATGTCGACCGTGACGCGGCCGTCGGCTTGCAGCGTGGGGGCGATCACCGCCTTCATGGTCTGCACGCGGATGGTGGTCTTGGGGCTGAGGCCTTTGTCGTGGACGAAGCGGGCGAAGCAGCGCGCACCGTTGCCGCATTGTTCGACTTCGCCACCGTCGGCGTTCATGATGCGGTAGGTGAAGTCGGTGTCGCTGGCGGCGTTGCCGGGCTCGACGATGAGGATCTGGTCGGCCCCGATGCCAAAGCGGCGGTCGGCGATGAACTTGTACTGCGCCGGGCTCAGGTTGATCGGGGCGCGGGTGGCGTCGAGCACAACGAAATCGTTGCCCGCGCCATGCATCTTGGTGAAGTGCAGCTTCATGCGGCGATGATACGCCGCATGGTGAAGACACGGGGGCATGGGGCATGAGGGCAATCGCGTGGGCCTGGGTTGGCGTGTTGGCGCTGACGGCCGTGTCGGTGGGCTGGGCCGACGGCGCTGCGGTGTATTCGCTCGACGACCCCTACATCCACCTGGCGCTGGCGCGCAGCATCCAGCAAGGTGGCTATGGCATCAACCCGGGCGAGTGGGCGTCGCCGTCTTCCAGCCCGCTGTGGCCCTGGCTGTTGGCGGTGGTGCCGGTGGGGGCGATGGCCTGGGCGCCCTGGTGCATCAACGCCGTGTGTGCCGTGGCCACCACCTGGGTGATGCGCCAGGCCTTGCGCGGGCCGTGGTTGCCCGAGCGTTGGCAGGCGCCGGCCGCCGTGCTGGCGGCTTTCGGGGTGAACGCCTTTGGCCTGGTGATGACGGGCATGGAGCATTCGCTGCAGGTGGCGCTGGTCGCCTTCATGGCCTGGCGGGTGACGCAGCGCCGCTTCGACGTTTGGCTGTACGCGGCCATGGCGGTGGGGCCGCTGGTGCGCTACGAAGTGGCGGCCCTGACGGCCCCGCTGGCGGTGTGGCTGTGGTGGGCCCATGGGCGCCGGTGGGGGCCGCTGCTGGCCACGGGCGTGGCGGTGGCGGGGCTGTTGGCGTTTTCGCTGTGGCTGCACCACCTGGGCCTGCCCTGGCTGCCGTCTTCGGTGTTGGCCAAGAACGCCGAGCGCAAGGTGCTGGTCAATGTGTTGAGCAGCCCCGGCTTTTATTTCTTGCTGTGGTGGCTGTGGCGCACCACCGACGACCGGCGCGACTGGTGGCTGTTGATGGCGCTGCCGCTGGCGGGCTTCCTGGTGCTGGGCCGCGTGGGCTGGCTGGGGCGCTACGAGGCCTTCATGGCGGCCTGGCTGCTGGTGATGGCCTTGCACGCCGCCAGCCGCTACCCCTGGGGCAGGGCGCAGGCCGAGCCGCCGCGCGTGGGGGTGCCGCAGTGGCCGGTGCGCTGGCTCTTGGGCCTGTGTTTGTGTGTGCCCGCGCTGTGGACTTGCACCTTGCGCACGCCCCAGGCTTGCCTGAACACCCAGCGACAGCAGGTGGTGATGGCCGAGCTGGCGCGGCAGTTGGGCCGCCCGGTGGCGGTCAACGACCTGGGCCTGGTGGCCTGGCGGTCGGGGCAACACGTGGTCGACCTGTGGGGCCTGGGCTCGCCGGAGGTGTTGGCGCGGCGGCTGCAACACACGGTGCCGCCCGAGGTGTGGATGGACGAGGTGACCCGCGCCAAGGGCGTGTCTCACGCCTTCATTTTCGAGCGCTGGTTCCCCAAGGTGCCGCCCGGCTGGACGAAGGTGGGCGAGCTGCGGCTCAACGTGGACACCGTGGTCTTGCCTTCGAAGGTGGTGTCGCTGTACGCGACCACGCCCGAAGCAGCGAGCGCCCTGCGTGAGGCCATGCGCCGCGTGGCGCAAGACCCGGTGAGGCGGGCCCTGCTGGTCGAGCTGTGAGGCCTCAGCCCGCTGTGCGGAACTGCTGAACCGAGCGCGCCAGTTCTGACGCCTGCGCGCGCAGGCTGGCGGCAGCGGCGGCGCTTTGTTCCACCAGGGCGGCGTTTTGCTGGGTCATCTGGTCGAGCTGCGACACCGAGTGGGTGACCTGGACGATGCCTTCGGACTGCTGTTGGGAGGCGCCGGCGATCTCGCCCATGGCTTCGGTGACGCGGCTGATCGACGACACGATCTCTTGCATGACGTCGCCGGCTTCGCGCACTTTCTGGGCGCCCGTTTCGACGCGCTCGACCGATTGGTTGATGAGGCCCTTGATCTCGCGGGCGGCGTTCGCGCTGCGCTGGGCCAGCGTGCGCACCTCGCCGGCCACCACGGCAAACCCGCGGCCTTGTTCGCCGGCGCGGGCCGCTTCCACGGCCGCGTTCAGCGCCAGGATGTTGGTCTGGAAGGCGATGCCGTCGATCACACTGATGATGTCGGCGATCTGGCGAGAAGCTTGGCTGATCTGGGCCATCTGGTCGACGGCGCTGCGCACCACTTCACCGCCCTGGCTGGCGCGCTGGCTGGCGGTGTCGGCCAGCAGGTTGGCCACGTGGGCCGATTCAGCGGAGTTCTCCACCGTCTTGGCCAGCTCGTCCATCGAAGAAGCGGCGTTTTGCAGGTTGGCGGCCGTTTGTTCGGTGCGGGTTGACAAGTCCTGGTTGCCGGCGGCGATCTCGGTGCTGGCCGTCAGCATGCTTTCCGACGACTCGCGCACCGACGTCACCATGTGGCGCAGGCTGTCTTGCATCTGGGCGAGCGAGCGCAGCAGCCGCGCCATTTCGTCGCGGCCTTGGTGGTCGATCCGCTGGGTGAGGTCGCCCTCGGCGATGGCGCTGGTGACGCGCTCGGCGGCTTCCAGGGGCCGGGTGATGGAGAAGATGGTCAGGCCCATGAGCGGCAGGAACACCACCGAGGGCGCCAGCAGCAGCGCCCACAGCACCACCACGGAGGCGGAGGTCGTGTGTTCGACTTCGTTGCGGTGGGCGTCGGCCACCCGTTGGACGGCTTGCGACAGCTTGACGGCGAGGGTGTCCAGGGCCTCGGCGTCTTCACGCGACGGCGCGCAGGACTGGTAAGCGTCGGCCACGGAAGTGATGGCGCCCGCTTGGATGAGCTCCAGCGTGGGCACCATGCCGGTGCCGTAGCTTTCCAGCTTCTTGGCCATCTGTTGGCTGAGTTCCCGCACCTCGTCGCTGGGCGCTTGCTGCGTGAGGGTCTGGACGCGGCCGGCGGTGTCTTTGAGGGCCAGCTTCCACTTTTTGTACGACTCAGCGCCGGAGACGGTGTCGCCCGTGTTGATCAGGGTGGTTTTCTCGATGCCGCGCAACTGCCCGAGCGACAAGGAGAGCGAGGCCATGGTCTGCGTGGCCGCGAACTCCAGGCCGGCAAACCGGTCGAACTCGCCACTCAGGCGCTTGAGCTGCCAGGTCATGGCCCCGCCGACGGTGAAGCCAATGGCGGCCACCAGCCCCATGCAGGCCAGCAGACGCGAGCGGATCGAAAACCCCCGCAACCAAGTCATCCAGGCCATCGGTGTGCACTCCTCGACAAACGTGTGAGGGTGCCCAGACCGCCTGGGGTTCGCCCTCTATGCGGTGTGTATCGACCGAAAATGTGGCTTCTTGAGCGCCTGGTGGGGGGCCTGAGGTCAGTACAACCCAGGCTGCCCTTCAGGCCGGGTCTTGAAGCGCTTGTGCACCCACAGGTATTGCGCGGGCTGCAGCGCGATTTGCTGCTCGATGTAGCGGTTGAGCGCGGCGGTGTCGGCTTCGGCGTCTTTGGTGGGGAAGCCTTCGAGCGGGGGCAGGAACTTGATCTTCCAGCCGCGCCCACCGGGCAGGATCTCGGAGATCACGGGCTGCACCACCATGCCCAGCATGCGCGACAGCCGCGAGGGCGCCAGCAGGGTGGCCGCCGGGATGCCGTAGAAGGGCACAAAGGCCGCGTCTTGCATGCCGAAATCCATGTCGGGCAGGTTGAAAAAGCCCGCGCCCGATTTCACGGCGCGCAACAGCGGCTTGATGCTGTCTTGGCGGGGGAAGATTTCGGCGTTGCCAAAGCGCAGGCGGCCGCGCTTCATGAGCTTGTCCATCAGCGGGTTGGACTGCGACTGGTAGATCGAGGCGCCCGGCTGCTTCTGGCACAGCAAGATGGCGGCGCCGGCCACGTCGAGCCCGACGAAGTGGGGGCACAGCCACATGGTGGCGCGCTGGGCCGTGGCCCATTCGCGCTCGGCGAGGTGGATGTCGCCCTCGACCTGGATCAGCCGCTTGATGCGGGCGGGCGAGGCCCACCACAGCACGGCGCGGTCGAGGAGGCTTTGCGTGAGCCAGCCAAAGTGGGCCTTCAGCAGCGCTTCGCGCTCGGCGGGCGGCATCTGCGGGAAGCAGAGTTCGAGGTTGCGCAGCCCCACCTTGCGGCGCGACTTGGCCAGGCGGTAGAGCAGCGCGCCCAGGCCCCGCGCGATGGCGGCCAGCACCGGCAGGGGCAAAAAGTGCAGGAGCCACAACAGGCCCAAGGCCAGGCGGATGGGCGCTTCCTTCAACACCTGCTTCATGCCTCGCCCCCCGCGCCAGAGGTGAGGATCTCGGCGCGCGGGCCCTTGTAGCGGTTGTAGCCCCAGAGGTATTGCTCGGGCGCTGCCAGGATGGTTTGCGCCATCAGCTGGTTGAGCGTGGTGGCGGCCGCCAAAGGGTCGTCGGCGCCCATGGTGGCTTCGTCCTGAGGCGACACGCGCTGGGCGTGCACGATGTAGAGGCAGCCCTCACGCCAGCGGCGCAGCAGCCCCAGCCGCTCGCCGCGGATGATGACGACGGCGCAGCCGGTCTGGGCCACCAGCTTGGTGGCCATGGTCATGGTGTAAGCGGGGCGGCCGAAGAAGGGCGCCCACACGCCCATGCCTTCGGGCGGCACCTGGTCGGGCAGGATGCCCACGGTGTCGCCGCGCTTCAAGGCGCGCAGCATCTGGCGCACGCCGGCCAGCGTGGCGGGGCCGGTCTGCAGGCCCGGGCGCAGCCGGGAAATGCGCATCACCTCGGCCAGCCAGGCTTGTTTGGCTGGGCGAAACAGGGCCGTCATGGGGCGTTGGCCGCCGAAGGCTTCGCCGTAAGCCTGGCCCACGATCTCGAACACGCCCACGTGGGGCGTGAGCACGATCAGCCCCTTGCCAGCCGCCACGGCCGTGGCCACGGCCTCGCGGTTGACCCATTTCACGCGCTTGCCCAGCAGTTCGTCGGCCGGGCGGCCCCACACAAAGGGCAGCTCACCCACCAGCTTGCCCGCCTGGCCCACAGCGGCCCAGCGCTGCAGGCGGCTCAGGCCGGCGGCGGCGCCGTGCTCGTTGAGGCGGCGGCGGTAGCTGGGCGAAGCCAGGTAGACCACCCAGCCCATGGCCGCGCCCAACGCGTGAAGCAAGCTCAGGGGCCAGTGGCAAAACAGGGTGAAGTAAAGGGGCATGGGGGCGGATTTTGCCGCAGGGTGGCGGGGCCAAGGGAAAACATGGCCCCCGGCGTGGCGCGTTCGGTCCCCTGGGGCGGGCGGATTCCACTACACTGTTTGGATCGCCGAGTTAAAGGACAACTTGCGGGGCGATTCACAAATACCGCTAAAGCGTTCGCCGCTGCCGGAATCCGTTTCACAGCCTTGGCGACGCCGAGTGTCATGTGTTCAACCTTTTTTTCCGGAGACACAGCGTGTCGAACGACTTCCTCTTCACCTCTGAATCGGTTTCTGAAGGCCACCCCGACAAGGTCGCCGACCAGATCTCTGACGCCATCCTCGACGCGATCTTCCAGCAAGACCCGCTGTCGCGCGTGGCCGCCGAAACCCTGTGCAACACCGGTCTGGTGGTGCTGGCCGGTGAAATCACCACCCAGGCCAACGTCGACTACATCCAGGTCGCCCGCGACACCATCAAGCGCATCGGCTACGACAACACCGAATACGGCATCGACTACAAGGG
>JBEEJT010000052.1:0-12747 GCA_041169085.1 Pseudomonadota bacterium
GCTTTGTGCGCTTCCGCATTGGTGGCGAGGTCTTCGAGGTGGGCAACCTGCCGACCCTGGCCAAGCAAGACCGCCATGACATCGACGTGGTGGTGGACCGCCTCAAGGTCAAGCACGACGACCAGGCCCTGACGCTGCGCCAGCGCCTGGCCGAGAGCTTCGAGACCGCGCTGCGCCTGGCCGATGGCCGCGCCCTGGCCCTGAACATGGAAACGGGCGCCGAGCAGGTGTTCTCGTCCACCTATGGCTGCCCGGTGTGCAGCTACTCGCTGTCCGAACTCGAACCGCGCCTGTTCAGCTTCAACTCGCCCGTGGGCGCCTGCCCCACCTGCGACGGCCTGGGCCACGTCATCGCCTTCGACCCGCAGCGCGTGGTGGCCTTTCCCAGCTTGAGCATGGCCAGCGGCGCCGTCAAGGGCTGGGACCGCCGCAACCCCTACACCTTCAGCTTGCTCGAAGGCGTGGCCGCGCACTACGGCTTCGACCTGGAGACCGCCTTCGAGGAGCTGCCGGAAGACGCGCAGCACGTGCTGCTGTATGGCTCGGGTGAAGAGCTGATCGAGTTCACCTACCAGGCCGAAGGTGCCTCGGGCAAGAAGCGCAAGGTCAAGCGCAGCCACCCCTTCGAAGGCATCATCCCCAACTTCGAGCGCCGCTTCAAAGAGACCGATTCGGCCGCCGTGCGCGAAGAGCTGGGCCGCTACCAGCAGCCCAAGGCCTGCCCCGATTGCCATGGCACCCGCCTGCGCCGTGAGGCCCGCCACGTCAAGCTGTTTGACGCCGTCACGCAAGACACCAAGGCCATCTACGAGATCGCGCACGCCACGCTGGCCGAAGCCCACCGCTACTTCGAAGGCCTGCAGCTGCAAGGCGCCAAGGCCGAGATCGCGGCCAAGGTGGTCAACGAGATCCGCTCGCGCCTGCGCTTCTTGAACGACGTGGGCCTGAACTACCTGAGCCTGGACCGCAGCGCCGACACGCTGTCGGGTGGCGAGGCGCAGCGCATCCGCCTGGCCTCGCAGATCGGCTCGGGGCTGACCGGCGTGATGTACGTGCTCGACGAGCCCAGCATCGGTCTGCACCAGCGCGACAACGACCGCCTGATCGGCACGCTCAAGCACCTGCGCGACTTGGGCAACAGCGTGCTGGTGGTGGAGCACGACGAAGACATGATCCGCGCCGCCGACCACGTCATCGACATGGGTCCGGGCGCAGGTGTGCATGGGGGCCGCGTGATGGCCCAAGGCACGCCGCAAGAGGTGGCCAGCGCCGAAGACAGCCTCACGGGCCGCTACCTGGCGGGCGCCTTGCGCATTGCCGTGCCCGCACAGCGCCACGCCTTCACCGCTGAGACGCCGCGCCTGAAGGTGGTCAACGCGCGGGGCCACAACCTCAAGGGCGTGGATGTGGAGTTCCCCGTGGGCCTGCTGACTTGCGTGACCGGCGTGTCGGGCTCGGGCAAATCGACGCTGGTGAACGACACGCTGTACGCGGCCGTGGCCAAGCGCCTGTACCAAAGCCACATCGAGCCCGAGCCGCACGACGACATCGAAGGCTTGGAGCTGTTCGACAAGGTCATCAACGTCGACCAGTCGCCCATTGGCCGCACGCCGCGCAGCAACCCCGCCACCTACACGGGGCTGTTCACGCCCATCCGCGAGCTGATGGCCGATGTGCCCACGGCCCGCGAGCGCGGCTACAACGCCGGGCGCTTCAGCTTCAACGTGGCCGGTGGCCGCTGTGAAGCCTGCCAGGGCGATGGCGTGTTGAAGGTCGAGATGCACTTCCTGCCCGATGTCTACGTGCCTTGCGATGTGTGCGCGGGCAAGCGCTACAACCGCGAAACGCTGGACGTGCAGTACAAGGGCAAGAACATCCACCAGATCCTGGACCTGACGGTGGAAGACGCGCTGGCCTTCTTCAGCGCCGTGCCCACCCTGGCGCGCAAGCTGCAAACGCTGATGGACGTGGGCCTGGGCTACATCCGCCTGGGGCAGGCCGCCACCACCTTGTCAGGCGGCGAGGCCCAGCGCGTGAAGCTGGCGCTGGAGCTCAGCAAGCGCGACACCGGCCGCACGCTCTACATCCTGGACGAGCCCACCACGGGCCTGCACTTCCACGACATCGCCTTGCTGTTGAAGGTGCTGCACCAGTTGCGTGACGCGGGCAACACCATCGTCATCATCGAGCACAACCTCGACGTCATCAAAACGGCCGACTGGCTGATCGACATGGGGCCCGAAGGCGGCTCGGGCGGCGGGCAGATGTTGATGGCGGGCACGCCCGAAGCGCTGGCGGCCTGCACCGTCAGTCACACAGGCCAGTATTTGCGACCCTTGTTGTCAGCCTGAGGCGAGGTTTCAGGCAGCCATGAAGCCCAATCGGCGTTGTTCCGTGGGGAACTGAGCCAGGTTCGGCATCAGCGACAGCAACTGGTTGTCGCTCAAGCCCATCCAGCTGCCCAGCGTGGCGGCGTATTGGTCCACCGACAGCGAGGGCAGCAGCACACCGTTGTGGATCTGGTCAGGGCTGTCGAATTGGCCTGAGGCATCGGCGGTGGCGTAGGTGGGGAAGCGGCCGTGCATGTGGCCCCCGCGCACGGCCCCTCCCATCACCAGGTGGTGTCCACCCCAGCCGTGGTCGCTGCCGTCGCCATTGTTGGTGAACGCGCGGCCAAATTCAGAGCATGTGAAGGTGGTCACGCGGCTGCGCAAGTCACCTCCGGGCATGTCGGCAAGCACGCCGTCAAAGTAAGACAGCGCGTGGTCCAGTTGGGCCAGTCGCAAGGCGTGTTGAACGCTTTGGCGGTCATGGGTGTCAAAGCCACTGAGGGTGACGAAGAACATTTGCCGGTTCACCCCCGCGCTGGCGGACCGGTTCGCCTCGATCAACCTGGCCACCATCTGCAACTGCACAGCCAGGTCGTTGGTGCCGCCGCCGACAGCGGTGTCGTATTGCAGCAGCGGGTCGTTCCAGATGTTGCTCGCACCAGGCGTGCCCCAGGGCGCCACGAACTGACCGGGCAAGTTGGGCGCCAGCAAGTCGCTGGCGTCGAAACCTCGCCTCGCGGCTTCCTGGTGGGCTTGACGCAGCAGGTGGGCTTCGTCTTCCGCGCCACGCATCACGGACCGCACGGCATCATGCAGGGCGCTGCTGTCCATCAGTCGGCCCTGTTGACCCAGGGTCAACACGTGGGTCGGCGATGTGAAGCAAGGCTGCATGTGGCGGCCACTCAGCCAAAGCGCTTCGTTGCTGGGCGTCATGCAAGCCAGCGCCCGCCAGGCCCGCATGCCCACTTCGTCGAGCTGGGTCGGCATCAGCAGGTCGGCCATTCGGCCCCCCCAGCCATCTCCGTCGCCTTGTGGCCGGAAGCTCTGCCAGGTCGATTGTTGGTCG
The DNA here is from genome assembly GCA_041169085.1 of Pseudomonadota bacterium. Lineage (GTDB taxonomy): Bacteria > Pseudomonadota > Gammaproteobacteria > Burkholderiales > Burkholderiaceae_C > Aquabacterium. The sequence continues at coordinate 3,397 of JBEEJT010000052.1, forward strand.
ATGTGCGAAAACAGCTTGCCGGGTTTGGCCACGGCCTCGTCCAGCCATTGCGATTTGCTCATCGGGGCCAGCAGTGGCCCGACGTTGGCCACCACGGCCAGCCGGCCCGCCTCGTAGAGCGCCGCGCTGCGCGCCAAGCTGGGGTGCAGGCCAAAGCTGCGGCCGGTGTGTTCGGGGCGAGAAGAGGTGGGCAGCGGCAAGACGCCACCCAAGCGAGCCAGTGGGTTGCTGCTGATCAGGTCCGGCGGCGTGCCCACGGGCAAGAGCGCGATGGACGCGGTGTCGCTGCCGGTTTGCCTGCTGGCGGGGTTGCGGTGGTCCTGATAGTGACGCCAGGAGTCGTCGTCCGTGGCCAGCACGGTGTTGTAGGCGTCGTTGCCCCCCATCAAAAAAACGCACACCAAGGCCTTGTAGTCGGGGCCGGCTGTGGCCAGTGCGTGGCTGCTCCATTGCAAGGTTTGCAGGCCCAGTGGCCAGGCCAGGGCATGGCGCAAGAAGCGGCGGCGATCAGGTTGAAGCATCTGGGCGACCGGGCATCAAGGTTGGACAGTGAATTCAGGCGAGACCACCAGCAAAAGGGTCGCTGCCTGAACTCGGCGCAATCTTTGGGCTTCGTTGTCGCGCGGCAAAGTGGCCAGGGTGTCGACCACCGTTTGCCGCAGGCCCGTGCCCGGGGCGTGGCCGACCAGGGCGGTGTTCAGGGCGTCGGCCAAGGCGCCCGCATCGGCTTCCAGCGCCACCCAACGGCGCCAGTCGAACTGCAGGTCTGAGCTGTTGCTGCCGGGCACCCAGTTGCCCCAGCCTGACTGGAGCACCTGGGCCATGAAGTTCGCGTACGCCAGCGTGGTCGACTCGGTGATGATCTGCATCTCTGGCGCCACGGCCCCCTGGCGAGCCAACAGGCCTTGAGGCGGCGCGTAACCCGGTCGGTAGAAATTGAATACCGAGGGCGAGCGCATGGGGGTCTGGCCCAGCCCGAAGGCGCTGTCGCCGGTGTCGTTGCCTTCGAGGTAGGGCAGGGCACCGCTGGCTTGCCTGGCCACATAGGTCTGGCTGGTGGCTTGCAGTGCGCGCAGGAGGTGGCTCAAACGCAGCACGGGTTCGCGGACCTGACCGTGCAACACCGTCTCCGGCAGGCGCTCAGGGTGCCGCGCCTCCTCGTGCAGCAAGATGGCCCTGACCACTGAGCTGAGTTGCCCGTTCGTCGAGCGCCACACCTGCACCACGTCGCGCACATAGCCATCGCTCGGGTTGCTGGTCACCAGCTTCTGGATGAGTTGGCGACTGATGAACGGGCCGGTGTTGTTGTGGTTGGCCAGCCGGTCCATCGCAGCCGTGAGGCTGGCGCGGGCACTGGGGCGGGTCTGGGGGGCGATCGTCAGGCCCAGAAAGCGCTTGGCGCTGGTGGAGTGCTCGTTGTCGTAGGCACTCATCGGGGTCGTCCATTGCGAGTCGTCCTGGCAGGGCAAGGCGCGCCAGAAGCACTCCCACCAGGCCGCCTGAGACTTCGAGAGTGGCCGGTACCAAGACCAGCCGGTGAACACTTGCGCCAGGCCGCTCACGTCCGCGGCGGCAAAGGTGGGCACGGGTTGCCCGTCGATCAGCACCTGACGCCCGGAGTCGTCGAGTTCATACAGCCCGATGCTGAACAGCTGCATGAGTTCGCGCGCGAAGTTCTCGTCGGGCACCCGGCCAATGGCGGGCTCTTCTTTGCGGTTGGCCATGTGTGACAGGTATTGCCCCATGGCCGGGTGCAACGAAACGCCTTCGAGCAAATCTCTGAACCGCCCTGTGGACCGGTCGACCAGCATGTCCAGGTAAGCGGCGGTCATGGTGGTGTCCACCTGCACGGTGGAGACCACCATGATTTGCGACAGCGCATAGGCCAGCCGCAGCCGCAATTGGGCGGGGTCGGTCAGGGCTTGGGTCCACCACGCGGCGGTCAAGGCGTCTGGCGTTGCCGCCGGCCGCTGGCGGTCAGCGGCATGGCTGAGTGTGAGTTCGAGGTGCGTGTGGGCGGGCCGCAGCTGGAGCTGCTGGTCGACCCAGGCCGATGCACTCATTTGCTGAGCGCTGGCCACCGACGCCGGGGTGGGCCCGAAACTGGCCTGTGCCAGCAGCAGGTGGGCTTCCGCCGTGCTCATGGGCGTGGTGGCGTCCACGCCTTGCGTCTGCCTGACGGCGTTGGTGTCACCCGCACTGGTGCCGGAGCCGCCGCCGCCGCACGCACTCAGGCCCAGGGCCAACAGGCCTGCGGCGAACCTCCGACGCCAGGATGACGAGGGCCACACAGGGTGGCCCTGTGCGGTGTCGGCTGGCGGTGGGGTGTTGAGTCGGAGGGGCACGGTGGCGCCCCGCCGCGAAGTTGGCGCGCGAGACGTGCCGTGTTTTCGGTCAGGCCGCCGGAAACTTCAGGCCGACTGACGCCACGCCCCCACCCGAAACAGGGGGGGCGCTGCGTCTCGGCTTCAGAGCAGCGGGGCCAGCGCCCGCTCGGCGTCCGTCACGCTCAGGCCCATGCGATCTGCAAAATCCTCCACCTGGTCGCCACCGATCTTGCCCACGTTGAAGTAGGTCGACTCGGGGTGGCTCAGGTAGAAGCCGCTCACGCTGGCGGCCGGCATCATGGCCAGGCTTTCGGTGAGGTGCATGTGGATCTCGTGGGCGTCCAGCACCTTGAACATGTCGCGCTTGACCGTGTGGTCCGGGCAGGCCGGGTAGCCCGGCGCCGGGCGGATGCCCCGGTAGTGCTCTTTGATCAGGTGCTCGTTGCTGAGTTGCTCGTTGGCGGCATAGCCCCAGAAGTCGGTGCGCACGCGCTCGTGCATGCGCTCGGCAAAGGCCTCGGCCAGGCGGTCGGCCAGGGCCTTGAGCATGATGGCCGAGTAGTCGTCATGGTGGGCCATGAACTCGGCTTCCTTCTTCTCGATGTTCAGGCCGGCCGTCACGGCGAACATGCCGATGTAGTCGGGCTTGCCACCGGCCTTGGGGTGGGGCGCCACGAAATCGGCCAGCGAGCGGTTGGGGCGCTTGGCGCCATCGATCACCGGGCGCTCGGTCTGCATGCGCAGCGGGTGCCAGCGCATCAGCTCTTGTTCACGCGCTTCATCGGCGTACAGCGCGATGGCGTCGTGGTCCACGTTGGCGGCGGGGTACAGGCCGATCACGCCATTGGCCGTCAACCAGCGGCCATCGATGATCTTCTTGAGCATGGCCTGCGCATCGGCGTAGACCTTCTTGGCCTCGGCGCCCACCACCTCGTCATCGAGGATGGCGGGGAAGGGGCCGGCCAGGTCCCAGGTCTGGAAGAAGGGGCCCCAGTCGATGTACTGGGCCAGCTCGGCCAGGTCGTAGTTGGTGAACACGCGCCGGCCGATGAACTTCGGCGCCTCGGGCGTGTGGTGATCGAAGTCCACCACGGCGCGGTTGGCGCGGGCCTCGGCCAGCGTCACCAGCGGCGTGGCCTTCTTGTTGGCGTGCTGCTGGCGCACCTTCTCGTAGTCGGCGTTCAGCTCGGCGATGTAGGTGGCCTGGCGCTCGGGGCTCAGCAACTCCGAGCACACGCCCACGGCGCGCGAGGCATCGGGCACATACACCACGGGGCCCGAGTAGTTGGGCGCGATCTTCACGGCGGTGTGCACGCGGCTGCAGGTGGCGCCACCGATCAGCAGCGGGGTCTGGCGCTCGCGGAAGTAGGGATCACGCTCCATCTCGGCCGCGACGTACTGCATTTCTTCCAGCGAAGGCGTGATCAGGCCCGAGAGGCCGATGATGTCGGCGCCCACTTCCTTGGCCTTGTCGAGGATGTCCTTGCACGGGACCATCACGCCCATGTTGACCACCTCGAAGTTGTTGCACTGCAAGACCACCGTCACGATGTTCTTGCCGATGTCGTGCACGTCGCCCTTGACGGTGGCGATCACGATCTTGCCCTTGGCCTTGACGTCACCGCCGGCCAGCTCCAGCAGGCGCTTTTCTTCTTCGATGTAGGGCACCAGGTGGGCCACGGCCTGCTTCATCACGCGGGCGCTCTTCACCACCTGCGGCAGGAACATCTTGCCCGCGCCAAACAGGTCGCCCACCGTGTTCATGCCCGCCATCAGCGGGCCTTCGATCACGTGCAGCGGGCGGCCGCCATCGGCCTTGATCTTCTGGTAGCACTCTTCCGTGTCGGCCACGATGAAGTCGGTGATGCCGTGGATCAGCGCGTGGCTCAGGCGGTGCTCGACCGTGGCGGGCGCCTCGGCCGTGCCGCGCCAGGCCAGCTTGGCGGTGTCGTCCTTGGCGGCGCCCTTGACCTGCTCGGCGATGGCCAGCAGGCGCTCGGTCGGGGTCAGGCTCGTGTCTTCACCGTCCTTGAACACCGGCTTGCGGTTCAAGACGATGTCTTCCACCAGATCGCGCAGGTTCGCTTCGAGCTGGTCGTACACGCCCACCATGCCGGCGTTGACGATGCCCATGTCCATGCCCGCCTGGATGGCGTGGTACAGGAACACGGTGTGGATGGCCTCGCGCACCGGCTCGTTGCCGCGGAAGCTGAACGACACGTTGGACACGCCGCCCGACACCTTGGCGCCCGGCAGGTTCTGCTTGATCCAGCGCGTGGCTTCGATGAAGTCGACCGCGTAGTTGTCGTGCTCTTCGATGCCCGTGGCGATGGCGAAGATGTTGGGGTCGAAGACGATGTCTTCCGGCGGGAAGCCCACCTCGTCCACCAGGATGCGGTAGGCGCGCTCGCAGATCTCGATCTTGCGCTGGTAGGTGTCGGCCTGGCCGGCCTCGTCAAACGCCATCACCACGGTGGCGGCGCCGTAGCGCTTGATCAGCTTGGCCTGCTCGACGAACTTCTCGACGCCTTCTTTGAGCGAGATCGAGTTGACGATGCCCTTGCCCTGGATGCACTTCAGGCCGGCTTCGATCACTTCCCACTTCGAGGAGTCGATCATGATCGGCACGCGCGCGATCTCGGGCTCGCCAGCGATCAGGTTCAGGAAGCGCACCATGGCGGCCTGGCTGTCCAGCATGGCCTCGTCCATGTTGATGTCGATGACCTGGGCGCCGTTTTCCACCTGCTGGCGGGCCACGGACAGGGCATCTTCAAAGCGCCCCTCCAGGATCATGCGCGCGAAGGCCTTCGAGCCCGTCACGTTGGTGCGTTCGCCCACGTTGACGAACAGCGTGCCCTCACCGATGTAGACCGGCTCCAGGCCGGCAAGGCGCATGGGCGGTGGGGTGGGGCGGGAATCTTGGGGGCGGACGGCGTCGGTCATAGCCCGCCATTTTACGAGGGGGGTGAGCCACTTGAGGGCGGGGCTCACCCGCAACACACCAAAAAGCAAAGAGGCCCGGTGCAGGTAGGCAGGGGGCCTCAGGGCACTGTCGGTCCAGCCAGGTCAGGCCGGATGCAGCGGTGTCGGCCCAATCCCGGCCGACTGTGGGTGTGGGGGCGGGCGATCAGCCCTTGAGCATGGCGTAGATCTCGTCCTTCAAGACCACGCGGCGTTGTTGCAGCTGCTTGAGCTCTGCCGAAGACGTGTGTTCCTGGCCGTTTTCCAGCCGGACGATGGCCTTGTCGAGGTCTTCGTACTCGCGCTCCAGTCGAGCGAAGTGGTTGTTCGTCGTCTTGAGGTCGTGAATGCGGTCGCGCAACTCGGGGAAATCTTGGATCAGGGGGTGATGCGATTGCGGCATCCGGGGCTCCTCGGCGTCTGGGTGAAAGAAGAAACTGCTTGAGTTCATCTTCGCCCTCACGCCTGAGGGCGTCCTTGAGCCAAGTCAAGGCCGGTGCGCCGCGTGGCGCACGCCTGTCAGGGCGTCAGGAACACCTGATCGATGTCGAACGAGCTGCGTTTGCCCACGTCGCCCCGATGGGCCTTCAGCCACTCGGTGGCGGCGCGGTGCCCCAGGCGGTGCAGCGTCTGCAGGAAGGCCCAGTCGGTGTTGAACTTGCTCGAAGCGTTGAAGCCGCTCATGCCCTCGTCGTCGGCCACCATGTGCATGTTCAGGCCTTTGTAGCGGCCCGGGTCGAGCTTGCGCTCGGCCAGCAACTTGCGCACGAAGGAAATGGCCCGCATCTCGCTGATCAGGCTGGCGTTGAACGTGATCTCGCTCAGCCGGTCGATGATGTCGATGCTGCGGGTGGGGTTGTCGTCCCGGCGCAGCGGGTTGAGCCGCACCAGCAGCATGTCCAGCATGTGCGTGTTGTAGATCAGCGGGTAGAGCGCGGGGTTGCCGGTGTAGCCGCCGTCCCAATAGGGCTCGCCATCGATCTCCACGGCCTGAAAAATGAAGGGCAGGCAAGCCGACGCCATCAAAGCGTCCATGGACAAGCCTTCTGCAGAGAACACCCGTGCACGGCCACTGTGCACCGACGTGGCCGTCACGAACAGCGGGATCCCGCAGTCCTGACAGCCGTGGTGCAGCGCTTCGATGCGCACGTGGCGGGCCAGCACATCGCGCAGCGGGTTGAGGTTCAGGGGGTTGAACTCATACGGGCTGAACGACCGCATGAACAGGTTCAACCATTGGTACGCCGGGAACTGGTCGAAGTTGAAAGGCTGTTTGAGCAGGCCGTTGGTTTGCACCGTGAGCGGCGAGAACAGCGGGCCGTGTTGGCTCACGTCGCGCCAGAAATCGTGCAGCGCCTTCTGGGCCCGGCGCCTGGCGTGGGCCACGGCCTCGGGGGGCGCTGACAGGCAGGCATCTTCGCCCGCAGCCTGGTGCAGGCCGTCAACATAGCCGCTGAGCATGACCGCGCCATTGAGCGCCCCGGCGCTGGTGCCGGAGATGCCGCCGAAATCCAGGCCATCGTCGTCCAGCAGGCGGTCAAGCACACCCCAAGTGAAGGCCCCGTGCGAGCCGCCGCCTTGCAAGGCCAGCGTCAGTTTGGGGCGGCCTGAGGCCGTGGCCCGGCTTGACTTGGCCGCAGCGGTGGTGCGGCGGCGCGGCGAAGACGGTGCGTCGCCTTTGGGGATGTGACGGGTCATGCAGGGCAGTCTAGCTGTTCTTTGCTGCACCGCAGCAAAGAGCGTGCCGCTCTATCTAGAGCGCGTCTCGCCTGAAAGCGTCCCCTGTTGGGGCTCCGCCTCATGGGGGTATATACAGTACTGTACAAACGTCCAGCTTTTGCCATAATGGCGACCATGGCGTGGACATCCCCACGACTTTTCAAGCCACGAACGCTGACATTCCCGCCGTTTACCTGGAGCGCCCCACATGGACAACACCACCAAGTCTTCCCTCAATGCCGAAAAAGCCAAGGCCCTGCAAGCTGCCCTGGCCCAGATCGAAAAGCAATTCGGCAAGGGTTCGATCATGCGCCTGGGTGAAGGCGAAGCGGTCGAAGACATCCAGGTGGTGTCCACCGGCTCTCTGGGGCTGGACATCGCCCTGGGCGTGGGGGGGCTGCCGCGTGGCCGCGTGGTCGAAATTTACGGCCCGGAATCCTCGGGCAAGACCACGCTGACGCTGCAAGTCGTCGCCGAAATGCAAAAGCTGGGCGGCGTCTGCGCGTTCATCGACGCCGAACACGCGCTCGACGTGCAATACGCCCAGAAGCTGGGCGTCAACCTGCCCGATCTGCTCATCTCGCAGCCGGACACGGGCGAGCAGGCCCTCGAAATCGTCGACGCCCTGGTGCGCTCCGGCTCGGTCGACCTGATCATCGTGGACTCGGTGGCCGCGCTCACCCCCAAGGCCGAACTCGAAGGCGAGATGGGCGACGCGCTGCCCGGCCTGCAAGCCCGCCTGATGAGCCAGGCCTTGCGCAAGCTCACCGCCACGATCAAGAAGACCAACTGCATGGTCATCTTCATCAACCAGATCCGCATGAAGATCGGGGTGATGTTCGGCAGCCCCGAAACCACCACCGGCGGCAACGCCCTGAAGTTCTACGCTTCGGTTCGCCTCGACATCCGCCGCATCGGCTCGATCAAGAAGGGCGAAGAAATCATCGGCAGCGAAACCAAGGTCAAGGTTGTCAAGAACAAGGTCGCGCCGCCGTTCAAGACGGCTGAGTTCGACATCCTCTACGGCGAAGGCATCAGCCGCGAAGGCGAAATCATCGACCTGGGCGTGGTGGCCAAGGTGGTCGACAAGTCGGGCGCCTGGTACGCCTACAACGGCGAAAAGATCGGCCAAGGCAAGGACAACTGCCGCGAATTCCTGCGCGAGAACCCCGACCTGGCTCGCGAGATCGAAAACAAGATCCGCGAATCGCTGGGCGTGGCGTTGCTGCCTGGCGTCTCGGCTGACGCCGCCGGCGACGAGGCCTGATGGCGCAGCCTCAGGGCCTGTCTCTCAAGGGGCGGGCCCTCAAATACCTTGCGGCACGAGAGCATTCCCGTCTGGAATTGCGCCGCAAGCTCGGCCCACATGCCGAGTCTCCTGAAGAAGTCGATCGCCTCCTCGACGAACTCGAGCAGCGTGGCTTCCTGAGCGCCGAGCGCTTCGTTCAGTCCGTGCTGCACCGCAAGGCCGCCCGCTATGGCGCGGCGCGGGTGCAAGCCGAGCTCTCGCAACACCAGCTGCCCGCCGACCTGACTTTGGCCGCCCGCGAGCAATTGCGTGGCACCGAGTTCGAGCGTGCCCAGGCCGTCTGGGCGCGCCGCTTTGGCGAAGCCCCCCAGACCCCCGAAGCGCGGGCCAAGCAGATGCGCTTTTTGGCGGGGCGTGGCTTCGCAGGCGACGTCGTCCGCGCCGTGCTCAAAGCGGCCCCTGCGCACGCCACCGGCGAGTCAGGCCCCCCTGAAGAGGCGCTGGGCGACGCCCCAGGCCCGCACGCCCACGAGTGAGCCCGTGTCGTCGCCCAGGGGGCGAGGCCGGCCAGCGCATGAAGGGATGAATTCGCGCCATGTTTGGGCGTGATTTGCCCCTGCTGCTGGTCGATCCATCCATAAAAACCCGCAATTCCCACTGCGGCGCCATTTCTGCCTGCCCCGTCCTGGGCATTCCCCCTTCAAGCGGGGTCCCGGTGCTATGCTTTTGCTGCACCGCAGGAAACCATCCGTTCCTGCGCGGAGCGCCGCCCGCACCCGATCGGTCCGGCGGCTGTCCTGTTCGACAAGAACTCATCCTTACCCCAAGAGTCATTCCATGAAGATTCATGAATACCAAGGCAAAGAGATCCTGAGCCGATTCGGTGTGCCGGTCCCAAGAGGTATCCCGGCATTTTCCGTGGAAGAAGCCGTTGCAGCGGCTGAAAAGCTGGGCGGCCCCGTCTGGGTCGTCAAGGCTCAGATCCATGCCGGTGGTCGCGGCAAGGGTGGCGGCGTGAAGGTCGCCAAGTCGCTGGATGACGTCAAGCGTCTGGCCAGCGAAATCCTGGGCATGCAGCTCAAGACCCACCAGACC
>JBEEJT010000053.1:0-3083 GCA_041169085.1 Pseudomonadota bacterium
GTGCACGCGCACGATGCCGTCCGTCACCGAGACGACGGTGCCCTGGTTCTTGATGTCTGCCGACGCGGACAAGCCTTCAATGCGGCTCTTGATCAGCTCGGAGATTTCTGCGGGATTCAGGTTCATGGTGTTCCTTTAAGTCACGCGCACGGGAGCGCCAGCGACCATTACGCGGTCAACGCGACCTTCATTTGTTCCAGCCTGGCCTTGACGGAAGTGTCCAGCACCTCGTCACCCACGGTGACGCGGATGCCGCCGATCAGCTCGGGCACGAGTTGCACAGAGGCGTTGAGCTTGCGGCCAAAGCGCTTTTCCAGCGTGGCGACCACGTCGGCCAACTGCGCCCCTTCAATGGCGTAGGGGCTCTCGATGAGCGCGTCGCTCACGCCGCCTTGCGCATTCACCAGCGCGGTGAACTGCGCGGCGATTTCGGGCAACGCCGCGAGGCGGCCGTTTTCCAGCACCGCGCGCAGCAGGTTGGCCGCCTTCGAGTCCAGCGTGGCGCCCTTTTGCTGCACCACACCGGCCACCAGGTCGAACACCTGGCCGGCTTCGACCTTGGGGTTGTCGGCGAACAGGCGCAGGCCTTCATCGCTGGCCAGCGCAGCCAGAGCCGCGACTTGGTCCTTCAGCTTCGCGCCATCTGCGCCAGCCGCCTTGAACAAGGCTTCGGCGTAGGGGCGCGCGATGGTCGCGATCTCGGCCATGTCAGAGCTCCGCCTTCAGGCGGCCCAACAGCTCGGCGTGCACGCCGGCGTTGACTTCGCGCTTCAGGATCTGTTCGGCGCCCTTCACAGCCAGGCCAGCCACCTGCTCGCGCAGGCTTTCGCGGGCCTTGACCGATTCCTGCTCGGCTTCGGCCTTGGCGGCGGCGATGATCTTGGCAGCCTCTTCGGACGCACGGCCCTTGGCCTCTTCAACCATCTGCTGGGCCAGGCGCTCGGCATCGGCCAGGCGCTTGGCGGCGTCGTCACGCGCGGCGGAGAGCTGGGCTTCCACCTTCTTGTTGGCGACGGCCAGTTCGGACTTGGCCTTGTCAGCGGCAGAAAGACCGTCGGCGATCTTCTTGGCGCGCTCGTCCAGCGCCGCGGTGATGGGCGGCCAGACAAATCGCATCGTGAACCAGATGAGGATCGCGAAGACGATCATCTGGACGATGAGGGTGGCATTGATGCTCACGACGAATACCTCGGTTGTGCAGGACCGATCCAGCGAACGCCGCAGAACCGGCTTTGCCGGGCTGCTGGCGTTGCCCCCTTGAGGGGGAGCGGCGCAGCCGCTCCGGGGGTGGGCCTATTTACTTCGGCAGGTTGGCGATCTGGCCGAGGAACGGGTTGGCCGTGGCGAACCACAGGGCGATACCGGTGCCGATGATGAAGGCGGCGTCGATCAGGCCGGCCAGCAGGAACATCTTGGTCTGCAGTTCGCCCATCAGTTCGGGCTGGCGGGCGGCGGATTCGAGGTACTTGCTACCCATGATGCCGATGCCGATACAAGCGCCGACGGCGCCCAGGCCGATGATCAGGCCAGCGGCCAGGGCGACAAAGCTGATGACTTCCATGTTTTGCTCCAGAGTAGGAAGGTTGGGTGAGAAAGGGAACGAAAAGAAAACTTGAACGCCGCGCTCAGTGCGCGTCGTGGGCTTGGCCGATGTAGACCAGCGTCAACATCATGAAGACGAAGGCCTGCAGGACCACGATCAGCAAGTGGAAGATGGCCCAGAAGGTGCCTGCAATCACGTGGCCGATGGCCAGCGGAATGCCCACTGCGGTGAAGAAGGCGCCGCCCATCAGCGCGATCAACATGAAGATCAGTTCGCCGGCGTACATGTTGCCGAACAGCCGCATGCCGTGCGACACGGTCTTGGCCACGAATTCAATCAGCTGCATGGCCAGGTTGAACGGTGCCAGATACCAGGCAGCACCAAAGGGGGCCGACAGCAGTTCGTGTATCCAGCCGCCCGCGCCCTTGATCTTCAGGTTGTAGAAGATGCAGATCAGCAGCACCGTGACCGACAGCGCCATGGTCACGGACAGGTCGGCGGTGGGCACCACGCGCAGGAAGGCGTGATGGTCGCCGCTGGCGCCTTGCCACAAGGTGGGCAACAGGTCCACGGGCAGGAAGTCCATGGAGTTCAACAGCACGATCCACACGAACACGGTCAGCGCCAGCGGAGCCACCATCTTGCGGCTTTCGGCGTTGTGCACGATGCCCTTGGCCTGGCTGTCGACCATTTCCACCAGGAATTCCACCGCAGCCTGCAGTCGGCCCGGCACGCCCGAGCTCATGGCCTTGGCCACACGCCACAGCACGAAGCTGCCCACCACGCCCAGCAACACGCTGAACAGGATGGAGTCGACGTTGAAAGTCCAGAACCCATGCCCCACTTGCGCGTGGTGCAGGTGGTGAATGATGTATTCACCGGCGGTCTGGCCACCGTGTTCTGCCGTCGTCGCTGCTTCTGCTGACATCTGGATGCTCGCCCGAATTCGGTTCGTTCTTCGTTTACTTAGACCGCCCGCGCCACAACAGCGCCAGCCAGTACACCTTCATGCCCAACACCAGGCCCACCAGCAACGCCGGCCAGACCAGGGGTTGAACGAGCTTCGGGGCCAGCATCAGCATGACGACCGAAACCGCGATCTTGACCATCTCCCACAACATGAAGCTGACAGCGCTGCTGCCAGGCGACATGCTGGAGATCCGGCTGGTCATGCCGCGCGCCATCAGCGCACCCGGCACCACCACCGTGGCGGCGCCATACAGCACCGACCACGCCACCTCCTGCCTCTGAGTGACCAACCCCGCCAGCAGGGCTGCAACCACTCCCACCATGACCTGCACCGCAATCACCCGCCACGGAGACAGTGGCGGCTCTTTGGCTCGCAGGGCTGACGCTTCCTCTTTCGTCAGCGGCTTGAAGGCAGCTGCCTTCGAGCCTTCACCCCAACCATCCGCCCCGACTTCGTCGTCCCATCGGTTCGGTGCTGTGGTTCGGGCTGGGTTACGGGCCGGTTCCACGATTTCACCGTTCTTTCAGGGCCGCACAGCTTGAAACAGTGCGGCGGGTGCAGGTAGCAAAG
>JBEEJT010000054.1:0-2531 GCA_041169085.1 Pseudomonadota bacterium
TGGCCGCCTACCTGGGATCGCTCACTGCCTTCCCTGCCAGCCCCCTTCGCACCAGCGCTGGTGCACTGACCACTGCCGCCAGCTCCGGCAAGACGGTGTTCAAGAACGCTGGCTGCGCCAACTGCCACGGCGGCACCGGCTTCACCAACAGCCCGTTGGCAGCCGGACTGAAGAACGTGGGCTCCATCAAGACCACCAGCGGCAAGCGCCTGGGCGCCACGCTGACCGGCCTGGACGTGCCCACCTTGCGTGACGTCTGGGCCACGGCCCCCTACCTGCACGACGGCAGCGCCGCCACCCTGGCCGCGGCCGTGCAGGCCCACAGCGGCAACACCGTCACCGGCACCAACCTGACCAACCTGGTGGCTTACCTGCAGCAAATCGGCAGCGAAGAGGCCGCGCCCACCGGCAGCGTCTCGGTGACCAACCAGGCAGCTGCGGCCACGCTGGGCACGTCCTACGTGTCGGGCTGGGAGACGCTGGCGGCCGTGAACAATGGCATCACGCCCACCAGCTCGGCCGACACCAACGGCGGCGCCTACGGCAACTGGAACGGCGAGGCCAATTACGGCCAGACGAACTGGGTGAGCTTCAACTGGACGGCTGCACGCAACATCACCGCCCTGGAGGTGTACTGGTGGAACGACGGCCAGGGCATCGCCACGCCCTCCTGGGCTCAGGTCGAGTACTGGGACGGCCAGACCTGGCGAGCGGTGACCCCCATCGGCCTGAAGCTCAACCAGTTCAACCGGGCTGACTTCACCAACGTGGTCACCACCCAGGTGCGAATCGCCATGAAGAGCACCAAGGCCACGGGCATCCTGGAAGCCCGTGCCTGGGGGCACACCACGCCTTGACCCCTTGGCGCGGCATGCACACCACAGGGCGGTGGGCAGACGCGCCGCGCGCGGATAAGCTGGGGATCCATCGCCCCTACCTTGAACCGCCCGCGCATGGCCTCAGCCCTCGCCCAGCCCACCCGCCCTCTGGCGCTCATGGCCCTGACGGCCCTGCTGGTGGCGGCGTGGCCGGCCGTGGCGCAAACGCCGGCAGAACCCGGCACACCACCACCCTCGCCCCCTCCGCCGGCGGCCTCCGCCCCCGAAGGCACGCCCCCCGGCGACAGCCCACCGGCCGACGCTGGTCTGGCCGACGCCGCCATCGACCTCACCCAGCGCCAAGCTCGTTCGTCCATGGAGTGGCTCGCTCGTGGGGTGGACGGCTGGTTTGGCGACATCCCCTTCTCCAAGGGTGGCCGGGTCACCGATGGGGAGTTGGGGTGGAGCGTCTTCAAGCGCACCGACCAATCCCCCAGCCAAGCCTTCCGCTTCAAAGCCAGGTTTCACCTGCCCAACGTCGAAGCGTCCCGCTACATCTTCATCGGCAACGATGACAAGCGCGAAGTGCTCACCGACCGACCCGACACCTTCAGCCGCCAACAGCAACTGCTGCGCGGTGAGGCCCGCGACAACTCCTTCTTTGCTGGCGTGGGCACCGCCGTTCGCGAGACCATCGACCTCCGTGTCGGCTTCCGCGGTGGGCTGAAGCCCTACGCGCAAGCCCGCTACAGGCAAGGCTGGGCCTTTGGCAACGCCGAGCGCGTCGAGTTCCGCGAGACCCTGTTCTACAGCCTGAGCGACCGCTTGGGGTCGACCACCGCCCTCTCGCTCGAGCACACCCAGACGCCCACCCTGGCCTTCCGCTGGCTCAATGTGGCCACCGCCACCCAACGCAGCAAGGACTTCGCCTGGTCCAGCAGCCTGGGCGCCTACCAATCGTTTGGTGAAGAACGCCTGCTGACCGGCGAGGCGGTGTGGAACGGCGTGGTGGGCGACTCCGTCACCGTGGCCGACTACGGTCTGCAGGCCAAATGGCGGCAACCGCTGCACCGCAACGTGTTGATCGGCGAACTGTTGGTGGGCCACTTCTGGCCCAAACCCAGCCCGGACGCGCCAAGAGGCCGCGCCTGGGCAATCGGGTTCGACATGCGCCTCAAGTTCTGAGGCCCCAAAGAAAAACGGCACCCCGAGGGGTGCCGTTTCGCATTCAGCTGAATCAGCCAACAGGCCTTGCGGCCTGCCGGGATCAGTGGAATTGCTCTTCTTCGGTCGAGCCGGTCAGGGCCTTCACGGAAGACGAACCACCTTGGATCACGGTGGTCACGTCGTCGAAGTAGCCTGCGCCCACTTCTTGTTGGTGCGACACGAAGGTGTAACCCTTTTCGCGAGCTGCGAATTCGGGCTCTTGCACCATGTTGGTGTAGTGCTTCATGCCTTCGCCGCGGGCGTAAGCGTGGGCGAACTGGAACGTGTTGTACCAGTTGACGTGGATACCAGCCAGGGTGATGAACTGGTACTTGTAGCCCAGGGCCGACAGGTCTTCCTGGAAGGAAGCGATCTGCGAGTCGTTGAGGTTCTTCTTCCAGTTGAAGGAAGGCGAGCAGTTGTACGACAGCAGCTTGCCGGGGCAGGCAGCGTGCACGGCTTGGGCGAATTCGCGGGCGAAGCCGATGTCAGGCACGCCGGTTTCGC
>JBEEJT010000055.1:0-15949 GCA_041169085.1 Pseudomonadota bacterium
AGCCGGGCCGCCGCCTCGCGCAAGGCGGCACAGCCAATCGTACCCGCCAGCCCCAGCAGGGTGTGGCCTTCTCGCACCAGGCGGGTCCAATCCAGGTTGTGCAAGCCGTCAGGCAACCAGCCCACCACGCCCTGGCTGTGGCGCACGAAGCCCTTGAGGGTGGACTGGTAGAGGGTGAGGTCGTCGTCGAAGCCCACGAGCGCGGCGCGCGCGTCGAGCCCCGCGATGCGCGGCAAATAAAGCGGGGGCAAGTGCGAAGGCGGCAGCTCACGCGGCGGCGACATGAGGGGGTGCGGCTCGAACCGGGGCTGGGTGCCCGCCGGCTCCCGCAGCGACGGCGCGGTCTCGGTGGCGCTGGTGGGGCTGGGCAGCTGGAAGGCCAAGGCCGGCTGGCCGGCCTCGGCTGTGCGGGCCGCAGTGGGCAACGGCGCCGCCACCGGCAGGGGCGGGGTGGGCACCTGATCACCCGCCGCCGCGCCCGCCGGCACGTAACGCGACAGCAGCGTGGCCAGGCGGGCCGGGTCCAGCGGCTTGCCGATGTGGTCGGCCATGCCTTCGGCCAGGCAACGTTCGCGCTCTTCGGCCATCACGTGGGCGGTCATGGCCACGATGGGCAAGGCGTCGAAGCGCGCTTCCGACCGGATGCTGGCTGTGGCCTCGTGGCCGTCCATCACCGGCATCTGCAAGTCCATGAGCACCACGTGGAAGGCCTGCGGGCCTTCCGCCTTCAGGCGCTGCACGGCGTCCAGGCCATGGGGCGACACGGTCACCTGGGCGCCTCGGCGTTGCAGCAGTTCACGGGCGATCTGCTGGTTGAGCGCGTTGTCTTCGACCAGCAGCACGCGCAAGCCGTCGAGGCGCACGCTTTGCGCCGAGCGGCCCTGACCGTGGCGGCCCACGGCGGCAGGGACGGCGCCACCTTGCAAGCGGCTGATCAGGTCGCGCACCACCGAAGGCATCAGCGGCTTGTCGACCAGGCCATGGGCGCCCTTGGCCTGCAAGTCCTGGCGCAGCAGGTCCACGCCATGGGCCGACAGCACGAACACCTTGCTCTCCAGGCCCTTGCGCTGGATGGCCGACAACACACCGGCGCCGCCCGGCTCGGGCATGGCCCAGTCCAGCAAGATCAAGTGATAGGGCCGGCTGGCCAGGTCGATGTGGCCCAGCGCTTCCTGGGCGCTGATGGCGGTGTCGATGCAGCCACCGGCCGAGGCGTCCTGCCCCACCCCCATGACCCGCAGCATGCCGACGGCGGCCTCGCGCGCCTCGGCGTGGTCGTCCACCACCAGCACCCGCAGCGCACCCAGCGCCACGGGCGAGGCTTCGGAGGCGGCCGACACGGGCACCGGCTCGCGGGCCTGCGCCAGGGGCAGACCGAGTGTGAACGTCGAGCCTTGGCCAGGTTCGCTGGTGACGACGATCTCGCCGCCCATGAGGCGGGCCAGGCGCTGGCTGATGCTCAGGCCCAGGCCCGTGCCGCCAAAACGACGGGTGGTCGAGCTGTCGGCCTGCGTGAACTCCTGGAACAGGCGCGCCACCTGGGCCGGCGTCATGCCGATGCCGGTGTCGGTCACGGCCAGCTTGAGCCACACGCCCTCCTGACGGGGCTGGGCCGACACGGTGAGCCGCACGTGGCCGCGGTCGGTGAACTTGACGGCGTTGGACAGCAGGTTGGTGAGCACCTGCCCCAGGCGCAGCGCGTCGCCATGCAGGCAGCCACCAGGGCCCAGCAGGCTGGCGTCCTCGTAAGCGCACAGCAGCTCGATGCCCTTTTCGTCGGCGCGCTGCTTGAGCAGGGTCAGGCTGTTGTCCAGCACCTCTTCGAGCTGGAAATCGACCGGGTCGAGCTCGACGCGGCCGGCCTCGATCTTGGAAAAATCGAGGATGTCGTTGATCACGCCCAGCAGGTTGTTCGCCGCGCGCTGCACCTTCTGCAGGTAGTCGGTCTGCTGGCCGTCGAGCTCGGTCTGCAAGGCCAGGTGGGTCATGCCCAGGATGGCGTTCATGGGCGTGCGGATCTCGTGGCTCATGTTGGCCAGGAACAGCGACTTGGCCTGGGTGGCCGCCTCGGCCTGGTCGCGTGCGGCCTTCAGGGCTTCCTGGGTGCGGGCGCGCTGGCCGATGTCGTCTTGCACGGCCTGGGCCATCTGGTTGAGCGTCACGGCCAGGGTGTCGAGCTCGGCCACCCAGTGGCCTCGGCCTTCGGCGCGGGCCCCGTACTCACCCACGGCGAGCTGCCGGGCCACGCCTTCGAGCCGCCCGATGGGGTCGAGCAGGCGGCGCTTCATGGACACCCCCACCGCCACCAGCAAGGGCAGCAAGGCCGAGTCCACGCCCAGCGTCAGCCAGATGGCGGTCGACAGGCGCGACGCGGCCTGGTCGCGGGCCTCGGCGGTGCGGTGGTCGGCCAGGATGTTCAGGCGGGCCACGGCCTCACCCAAAACCGCCAGGTTGGTTTCATAGGGCTTGGACAGCACCAGCTCCCGCGCATAACGCAGGTCGGGCGTGCCGTCGTCGACATAAACCTGGCGCTTGGCGTCGTACAGGCCTTGGGTGGCGGCGAACGCCACCTGTTCGATCTTCTTGAGGCCCTCTGTCGCGGCCAGCACGGCACGCAAGGCGCTCATTTCTTCCGCGCTCACGCGCAGGGCTTCCAGGCGGCTGGTCAGCGACACGCCCGCTTCGTTGGCGGGCAAGCGGTGCTCACGCCGACCGGCGATGACCTCGTCCCAATAGAGCATGGCGTCGGCGGCGTCGGGTGCGGGCTTCTTGCCTTCGCGCACCGCCAGCACGTCGTAGTAATAGAGCAGGTAGCGCGGCTGGCCGCTGGTGGTGTAGCTGCGCACGAGGCGGCGCAGCAGCGAGGTCTCCATGCGCAACTCGGACACGAGCTTGAGCGTGTCGGTGCGCAAGGCGGTGGCCTGTTCGGCGCTCTGGTAGGCGCTGCGGATCACCATGAGGAAGGCGAAATTGGCCAGCACGACCAGCGTCACCACCCCCAGGAACCAACGCGATACCGTCCGCAGCTTCATGCTTCAGTGTCTCTCAATTCGCCTGCACGTCAGCCACTGAAGAGACGATCCGGTCGCGGCCTTCCCGCTTGGCACGGTACATATTGCGATCTGCCTCCTGCAGGGCCCACAGGGCCTCGCCCCCCACCACTTCGGCCACCCCGACGCTCTGGGTCACGCGGAAGCGTTCGCCCTTGGCCTCGAAATCCTGCTCGCGCAGCCGTGCAGAGATCTTCTCGGCCACCAGCACCGCCCCCTGAAGGTCTGTTTCCGGCAACAACAGCACGAATTCTTCGCCGCCATAGCGTGCGGCCACGTCGATTTGCTCCCGGGTGAGCGCTTGCAGGATCTGGCCGATGCGCGCGAGCACCTCGTCACCGGCCTGGTGGCCCCACTGGTCGTTGACGCGCTTGAAGTGGTCGACGTCGATCATCACCACCGACAAAGGCCGGCCGCTGCGCTGCTGGCGGTGGGCTTCACGGTCCAGGCGGGCCAGGAACTCGCGACGGTTGGGCAGGCCGGTGAGCATGTCGGTGCGCACCAGGGTTTCGAGCTGGACGCGGTGGCGGTGGAGCACCGCCCCCAGGAAGAACAAAGCCCCTGAAAACGGGAAACTGGCCGCCGCGAACAAGACCCGCACCCACATGGCCCACCAGGTCGCCATGGCGCCGTCGCCGCGCACCGGCATGTGGAGCAAAGGGGCGTAGGGCAACACGTCGATGGCCTGCAAGACTTCGGCCACCACCAGCAGCAGCAAGGTGCCCATGTAGGCCCAGCGCAACTGCCACAACGAGAACAAGGCCCGCGCGAACACCAGCTCGACCATCAGCACCACGCTCATGGGCGTGTCTTTGTGGCCAAAGCCCACGGCCAGCACCGCCATGCCCAGGCAGGCGGGCACGACCGCGGCCTGCACCAGCCAGGGCAGGTGGTCGTCTCGGGCCTGGCGGCGCGACGCCATCAGCGCCACACCCAGCAGCCACAGGATGAGGATGTATTGCGCCGCCAGGCTGGGCCAGGCCAGGCCCGGCGCGTACAGCCCCGGCTGGGCCGGCACCTGCAAGGACAGCAATTGCAGGCCGGCGATCAAGAGCAACGAAGGCAGGCTGGCCTGGACGAACACCAGGCAGCTGGTCGCGTCACGGCGGTCGACGATGCGGTGCTCCAGGCGCCGCAACCAGCTCATCTTCTGGTCAGCCATGGTGGGCCCTCCAGCCGGTGGGCGCCGCGCTGACCCGGTCGCGGCCGGCGTCCTTGGCGCGGTAGAGCTGGGCGTCGGCCTCGCGCAAGCAATCGGCCACCGCCTCGCCCAGGCACTCCACCACCCCCATGCTCAAGGTGACCCGAAAGCGTCGGCCTGGCTCGCCGAACTGCATGTTGGCCAGCAACTCGCGGATGCGGGCACACACCCGCAGCGCCTGGGTGCGGTCGGTGTCAGGCAGGATGAGCGCGAACTCTTCGCCCCCCAGGCGGCAAGCGAGGTCGGTGGGGCTGCGCACGCAGTCCTGCATCAGCCGCGCCAGCGCGCGCAACACGTCGTCGCCCATGTCGTGGCCGTGCTGGTCGTTCACCGACTTGAAATGGTCGGCGTCGATCAGCACCAGGCTCAAGGGCTGCTGGGTGCGGCCCTGGCGGGCCAGTTCATGGGTGAGGCTTTCCATGAAGCGGCGGCGGTTGAACAGCCGGGTGAGGGGGTCGGTGTGCGACAACACCCGCAGCCGGGCGTGCATGTCGTCCAGTTCGGCGAACAGCCACAGCAGCAGCGCCGTGAGCACGATGTAGGCCGACCAGAAGCCCCAGCTGCGCCACTGGCTGAGCCACCACACCGGCTCCCGGCCCTCGAACAGGTGGCCTTGCCACAGCGGTGCATAGGACCACCAGCCCATGAAGATGCCGAAGTCCTGCACCCACAACATGCCCACGCACAGCAAGAAGGTGATGAACATGGGCTTGCGCTCGAACAGCAGCAGGCCGATGGCCAGCAGCCCCATGAGCGCCATGGGCGAAGCGTCGGTGAAGGCGCCACACCCCAGGGCCAGCGAGGAGTAGGCCAGGCCCACCGTGAGGCAGTTGATCAGGGCCGGCCCGGGCAAGGCCACGTCGCGGTCGCGCAGTGGCCAGACCCAGGCCACCAGGGTGATCTGCACCCCCACGGCAGCCAGCCCGATGGTCTGCAACATGTGCAGGGTGGGCAGGTGCAGGCCCGACGCGATGTCCGGCCTTTGCGCGGCCGCGTGGCCCACCAGCAGCAAGATCAGCAGCGGCGGCATGGACGTGAGCACCGACCACAGGATGCGGCGCGCCGGCGAAGCGTGGATGGTGCGTTCCAACAACATGGCAGCGATCCGCTCAGGCCTCCACCAAGGCCAGCAGCCCGGCCAGGGCCTGCACCACCGTTTGCGCACGCACCGCCTGACGGTCGCCGTCAAACTGGAACCGGCGCGCCCTCGGGGCTTGTCCCGGCCCCGCCCACGCCACCCAGACGGTGCCCACCGGCTTGTCGGCGCTGCCGCCCGTGGGCCCGGCGATGCCGGTCACGGCCACGGCCCAGGCGCCAGGGCGGTGGCGGGCCACCGCGGCTTGCGCGCCTTGCACCATGGCCAGCGCCACCGGCTCGCTGACGGCGCCATGGGCTGCGATCAGCGCGGCCGGCACCCCCAACAAGTCCTGCTTGGCTTCGTTGCTGTAGCTCACCACGCCGCTGTCAAACCAGGCGCTGGAGCCCGCCAGGTCGGTGCACGCCGCGGCGATCAGCCCCCCGGTGCACGACTCGGCGGTGCCCAGCCCATGGCCACGGGCCAGCAGCGCCTGCGCCAGACGCGGCAACAGGGCGTTGAGGTCGGGCTCGGTGCTTGGCGGCGTCATGGTGTCAACCCAACAGGCTGGCCTGGACGCCACCTTCGCGCACCGCCACCGCCAGCGCGAGCAGCAGCAAGGTGCACAAAGCGGCGACCAGGTCGTCGAACATGATGCCAAAGCCCTGGGCCCAGCCGATGCGCTGGCCCGGCTGAAGCTTGAAGCGCTGGTCGGCCCAACGCACCGGGCCCGGCTTGACGGCATCGAAGAAGCGGAAGGCGGCAAAGGCCAGGGCCTGACCACGCCAGTCCACCGGGTCGATCACCCACAAGATGAGCCAGAAGGCCCAGATTTCGTCGAACACCACGGCGCCAGGGTCGGCCACGCCCATGGCGCGGGCGGTGCGCATGCAGGCCCAGCAGCCCAGTGGCCAGCCCACCGCCAGAACGATGGCCCACACGTGGTCGGCCACCACCCCACGGCCCAGCAGGTGTTGGATCAAGACGAAGCTGACCCACCCCCACAGCGTGCCCACCGTGCCCGGCGCCTTGGGGCTCAAGCCGCTGCCAAAGCCCAGCCCCAGCATGTGGGCCGGATGCGACCACAACAAGGCCACCGACGCGGGCCTGGGCGGCGTGGCGGTGGGCGGGGCGGCGACAGAGGGGTCGAGGTCGGCAGACATGGGGCTCAAGCCTTGAAATGGTCAAACGACGCCCAGCGGTTGGGCACCGCGCCCGACCAGTTGGCGCCCGGCGCAGCGTCCAGCCCGGTGGCCCACAGGCGCAGCCCCGGCTCCGGCTCGATGCGCCCGATGCGGTTCAAGGGCAGGCCCAGGCGCTGCCCCACCGCCACGATGTCGCCCCGCCGAGCCGGTGGCGCGGTGAACAGCAACTCGTAATCGTCGCCCCCGGCGAGGATGGCGTCGAGTTGCGCGTCGTCGGGCTGCGTGGCCAGCCAGGGGCTGCGGGGCAAGGCGTCGAGCACCACCGCCGCGCCCACGCGGCTGCGCCGCAAGATGTGGCCCAGGTCACCCAACAGCCCGTCAGACAGGTCGATGGCGGCATGGGCCAGCCCGCGCAAGGCGAGGCCCAGCGCCACGCGGGGCTCAGGCGCTTCCAGGCGCAGGCGGGTGGCTTGCCAGGCGGCCGGCGACAGCGGCGCGGCCAGGGTGTCACGCCAAGCGTCGAGGGCCAGGCGGGCCTCGCCCGGTTGGCCGCTCACCCACAGGTCGTCGCCCGCCTGGGCGCCCGAGCGCAGCAAGGCTTGCCCCACAGGCACCTCGCCCATCACGGTGATGCCGATGTTCAACGGGCCGCTGGTGGTGTCACCGCCGATGAGCTCGCAGCCATGGGCGTCGGCCAGCGCCAGCATGCCCTGGGCGAAGGCGCTCAGCCAGGTTTCGTCCACACGCGGCAGGGTGAGCGCCAGCGTGAAGGCGCGCGGTTCCGCGCCGCAGGCGGCCAGGTCCGACAGGTTGACCGCCAGGGCCTTGTGGCCCAGCCGATCAGGCGGCACGGTGGACAGGAAATGGCGGCCCTCCACCAAGGCGTCGGTGGACACGGCCAGTTGCATGCCCGGCCTGGGCGCCAGCACGGCGCAGTCGTCGCCATTGCCCACCACCGCATGGCGCGGCCCTTGGCCTTCGGGCCGCATGAAGAAACGTGCAATCAGCTCGAATTCGCCCAGGCTCATGGCCCCATTGTCGCCTGCGCCACCCCTGGTCGGGGCACCCAGTTCAGGCCGGGGCCACCTGTTGTGGGGCGGGCCCCTCAGGGTTTACCTCGTTTGGGCGTCCCACAAGGCCCATTGCAGGCGGACTTGCAGCGTGCGGATGCGTTCGTCGGCCTCGCCCAGGCCGCTGCCATAGCTCACCGACAGCCCGCCCCACTGCACGCCAGCCCGCCAGGCCCGCGCGAACGGATCGAGCGCCAGCATGGGCTGCGCGCCCCAGGCCGCCGGCTCACCTTGCCAGGCCAGCCAGCGCTGCCACAGGCCGATGCGCTCCACCACCTGCAGCGACCACCGGCCGCTGGGCCGCACCCAATCCAGCGCCAGGCTGTGGCGGCGGGGGATGTCGGTCACCAGGGTGCGGCGGGTGTAGCGCCCCTCGATGGCGGCGCGGTAGGCCACGCGGCCATCGGCATCGCGCGTCTGCACCTGGCTGTCGAGCACGGCGTCGTTGCCATTGACGCCGGACCACACCAGGCGCGACCAAGCGTCGTCGGTGCGCCAGCTCACGCGGTCAGGCCACCAGGGCTCGCTCGCCCCGTCCGCCCAGCCGGACCTGGCTGGCGACCAGCTCAGCCCCAGAGAGCAGGCGGCGCCCTGCCCTTGCGAGGCTGGCGCGGCCATGAACAAGGCCTGGTAGCGGCTGTCGTCGTCGTGCAAGGTGCCGCGGTAAGCGTAGCTGTCGTCGGCCTGATAAGCCACGGTGCCGGTGGTTTGCAGATCGCGCAGGCGCTGCAGGGCCATCGCGTCCCAACCCATGGACAGCTGCCAGCCAGCGGCCAGCGGCCAATCGGCGTGCACGGCCACGCCCCGCCCGCGCCAGTGGCGCATGCGCGTGGCTGCGTCATAGGTGGCCGGGGCATCGGGGTCTTGCCGGAGCTGGTACAGGCGCAGCACCTCGGCCGCGTCGCCGCTCATCACGGCGGTGGCGTCCAGGCGTTGCAGCGCGCCCAGGCGCCACATCGGCATCGGCGGGCCCGCAGCCGGCGGCGGCCAGTGGAGCCAGCCGCCCACTTCCAATCGGGCGCTGGCGTAGGCGCGCTGGGTGCCCTGGCGGCGCACGTAGCCCTGCCGCCAGTCGCCATCGAGGTGCATCACAGGCAGGCCGTTGGACCACGCCTCGGCCTGCACGTCGGTGTAAACGCCTGCGCCTGGCGAGGGCGGGGCCTGGGCCTCGCATGGCGAGGTCCACAGCCCACCCAGCGCCAGGGCGCAGCATGCGGCCCGAGTGGCCTGGCGCCACCAAGGTGCCGCAAGGAGGGTCATGTCAGGCTCAGAACTGCTCGTAGGTGTTGTCGACGTAGGTGACCTTGGCCTTGTCGAAGTCCACCAGGCCCACCACCGTCGTGCCCTTGTAGAGCGAGCTGGTTTGCGGTGCGCCATCGTCGGTGCCGCTCACGTCCAGCTTCACACCAGAGGTCAAGTCTTCGAGCTTGAAGTGGCTGGCGGCCGTGACCTCGCGGTCGATGGTCACATCCAGCGCCAGCGAAGCACCACCCTCGCCGGACACGGTCAGCGTGCCACGCAAGGTTCCTTCGCCATTGAGGTCCAGCGTCAAGGTCAGGCCCACGTGCATGGTGGTGCTGCCGGCCATCACCAAGGTGCCATCGAGCACGAAGGTGCGCACGGGGTAATCGTCCAGCGAGGTGACAGGACTCACCTCGATCAGGACGGCAGACGGCGAGACCGACGGGCCGATGGGCGCGCCAGGGCCTGCGCCTGGGCCCGGGGCCGGCGACGGGGCCGGCTCGCTGGCCTGGCTCAGCGCGGCGGTGAGCGAGCCGGTGAACAGCGGCACCGAGGCTTGCGCCGACTCGCGGATCGAGCCCGAGAACACGGCGTTGGTGGGCACGGCGGCGTTGGTCGTGTCGTTGATGTCGATGAAATCGGTGGCGTTGAGCTCACCCGCAATCACCGCACCACTCCAGGCCGTGGCCTCAAAGGCCAGGTGCACCTTGGCTTGCGACGAGGTGGGCGCGTGCACATAGCCCTGATCGGCCGTGACCGCTTCCACATAGCTGCCCTCCTGGAGCTTGAACGACGACAGCTTGGTGCTGCCATCGGTGCCCAGCAAGGTGAACAGGCCCTTGAGCGTGGCACGGGTGGTGCCTTCGGCCGTGCCATTGACCTGGGCCATGGCGGCGTCCACAGCGGTGCTGCCCACGTTGACCTTGCCCGGCAGCTGGCCCCAAGCCCACTGGCTGAGGCTGGGCGCCAGGTTGCCCACCAGGCTGATGTCGCCGTACAGCGCGAAGTCTTCCTCGGTGGCACCGGCTTGCTTGACCGTGCGCTTGGCCACCACGGTTTGCCAACCCGTGAACGAGCTGTTGACCGCAGCGCCACTCACCTTGTCGATCGCGGCCACACCGCTGGTGCGGCTGAAGCCACCTTCTTGCGTCCACGTGCCAGCCTGGTTGACCAGCACGGTCTTGACGGTGAACTGGTCTTGCTCGCCCTGGGCCACGCCCGTGGCGTCACGCACCACGCGGTAGATCATCTGCACGGCCGTGGCGCTGTAGTAGCCCGACTCCAGCTCCTGCCCCAAGGTCACCTTGTAGGTGATGCGGCAGGCCACATACGTCTTGTCGACCGTGTAGTCGTCTTCGGAGGCGGTGCCGAACTGGCTGTTGGGGAACACCGAGCAGCCCCCACCGATGGCGCCCGGCACGGCCAACACCGCGCCATCCAGCGTGCTGCTGGGCTGGAACAGGCTGCCGTACTTGTACTCGTTGACGTTGCCACGGGTCATCATGTCGAGCACGCGCGCCAGGCCAATCACCCCCGACTGGTTGAACGGACTGTGCGAGGCGTCAAAGGCATCGCCCACGACCTTGGCACGCGCCACCAGGGAGGTGGCATCGCTCTTGTCGGTCATCGTGTTCAGGCTGGAGCGCAGGTTGCGCACCATCGCCTTGGCGGCGGCCACGGCCGTCCCCTGGTCCGACTTGCTGACCGGTTGCGTGACCGTGCCCGAAGTGACGGCGGTCACCGAGATGGTGGCGTTCGGGTCCTTCTCAACGCGGGATTGGGCCAGGTTGAGCTGGCTGACCAGCGTCGAGGTCAACACCGAACGGTCTTCGCTGTCGCGCTCACGCTTGGCATCGTCCTTGAGTTTCTCGACCGCGCACTTGACCTTGGCCACGGTGGTGCTCAGCGCGCCGCAGGTCTCGTCGTCCTGCGCCAGCTTGGACACGGCGGCCAGCTTCACGGCCGCTTCGTTGCTGGGCTTCTTGTTGGCGCCCTCACCCGTGAAGGTGGGCTCGGCCGACAGGATGGGCACGTTCAGCGCCGTGCTCACCGAGGTGTTGGCGGCCGTGATCACGTCGGCGATCGACTTGGTGCTGTCAGCGGCCTTTTCGGTCTTGGCCAGCTCCACCGCCATCGTGGTGTAGGGGGTGATCTGGGCGCTGGTCGTGCCCGTGCTGTCGAGCACCACGGCGGCCGACAGGCTGAATTCCGCGCTGCTGTCGATGGCCACGGCGGTGCCGGTGGCCTCGTCGTACATGGTCGTGCCGCTGGCCTTGGGCGTGACCTCCAGGATCACGGGTGTGCCCGCCGGCAGGCCGGTCAAGGTGTAGCGGCCGCTGGCATCGGTCGTGGTCGAGCCCAGCACGGAGCTGCGGTCGGGCGTGCCATCGGCATTGACGGCGTAGGCCTTCACATCCGCATTGGCCAGCAGGCCCTTGGACGCCACCCCTGACGCCGTGACGGTGTTGGTGCCCCCGCCACCGTCGCTGCCCCCCGCGCTCGACGACGAGCCGCCGCCACCGCCGCATGCCGCGACCGCCAACAAGGCAGCCAAACCCAAGGCCGTGCGGCCCTTCTGCCAGCGGCCCAGCCGCTCAATACCTTTGATCATCGGACACTCCTTGTGCAAGGTCGTCAACATGGCCCCCAGGCAGATGACACCCCCTCCGACAAGGCGCGACCACCCACTTCGCCCAGCAACCGAATGGCTGACATGCTGGCATGCCGTGCTGCAATGCAACACGAATGAAGCGGGCTTTAGGACCGGCATTTCGCGCAATCCGACACGTCATGTGGACATCCGCAAACCCCTGTTCGCAGAACTTTCTAAAATCGGTCGCTTGATTCGGGCCAGACTGACCCCACCAGCGCCCTCAAGCAGCCCCGGATCCCCGCTCCAGACAAGGCCCCCAGCATGACCACCCCCGAACAAAAACGCGCAGAACTCAAGAAAGCCGCCCTGGAGTACCACGAGCGCCCCACCCCAGGCAAACTGGCGATTTCGGCCACCAAGCAGCTCACCAACCAGCGCGACCTGGCCCTGGCTTACTCGCCCGGCGTGGCCGCCCCCTGTGAAGAGATCGTCGAGAACCCCGCGGCCGCCTTCAAGTACACCAGCCGCGGCAACCTCGTGGCCGTCATCACCAACGGCACGGCCGTGCTCGGCCTGGGCGACATCGGCCCGCTGGCCGCCAAGCCGGTGATGGAAGGCAAGGCCGTGCTGTTCAAGAAGTTCGCCGACATCGACGTCTTCGACATCGAAGTCAACGAAAAGGACCCGGACAAGCTGGTGGAGATCATCGCCAGCCTGGAGCCCACCTTCGGCGGCATCAACCTCGAAGACATCAAGGCCCCCGACTGCTTCTACGTGGAACGCAAGCTGCGTGACCGCATGAAGATCCCCGTGTTCCACGACGACCAGCACGGCACCGCCATCGTGGTGGGCGCAGCGCTGCTCAACGGCCTGAAGGTCGTGGGCAAGGACATCAAGCAAGTCAAGCTGGTCACCTCCGGCGCAGGCGCCGCAGCGCTGGCCTGCCTGCAGTTGCTCGTCAAGCTGGGCCTGCCGCGCGAAAACATCTGGGTGACCGACCTGGCCGGCGTCGTCTACGAGGGCCGCACCGAGCTGATGGACCCGGACAAGGCCGTCTTCGCGCAACCCACCGAGCAGCGCAAGCTCGCCGAAGTCATCCAGGATGCCGACGTCTTCCTGGGCTTGTCGGCTGGCGGCGTGCTCAAGCCCGAAATGGTGGCCAAGATGGCCGCCAAGCCGGTGATCTTCGCCCTGGCCAACCCCAACCCCGAGATCCTGCCCGACGACGTCAAGGCCGTGCGCGACGACGCCATCATGGCCACCGGCCGCTCGGACTTCCCCAACCAGGTCAACAACGTCCTGTGCTTCCCCTACATCTTCCGGGGCGCGCTGGACTCGGGCGCCACCACCATCACCGACGAGATGGAGATCGCGGCGGTGCACGCCATCGCCGAGCTGGCCCAGGCCGAGCAAAACGAAGTGGTGGCCGCCGCCTACGCGGGTGAGTCGCTGAGCTTTGGCCCCGAATACCTGATCCCCAAGCCCTTCGACCCGCGCCTGATGATGAAGATCGCCCCGGCCGTGGCCAAGGCGGCGGCGGATTCCGGCGTGGCCACGCGCCCGGTGCACGACCTGACGGCCTATTGCGAGAAGCTGCAAAGCTTCGTCTACGCCTCGGGCAACACCATGAAGCCCATCTTCAGCGTGGCCAAGCGCGCGAAGAACAAGCGCATCGCCTACGCCGAAGGTGAGAACGAAGGCGTGCTGCGCGCCGCGCAGATCGTGGTCGACGAAAACGTCGCGCGCCCCACCCTGATCGGCCGCCCCGGCGTGATCGAAGAAAAGATCGAGCGCTTCGGCCTGCGCCTGCGCCCCGGCGTGGACGTGGACCTGGTCAGCACCGAAAACGACCCGCGCTACCGCGACTACTGGCAGACCTACCACCGCCTGGCCGACCGCAAGGGCGTGACCGAGCAAATGGCCAAGATCGAGATGCGCCGCCGGCTCACCTTGATCGCCGCCATGCTCGTGCACAAGGGCGACGCCGACGGCCTGATCTGCGGCACCTGGGGCAACACCGCCCTGCACCTGCACTACATCGACCAGGTGATCGGCAAGCGCCCGGGCGTCAAGACCTATGCGGCCATGACCGGCCTGATCCTGCCGGGCCGCACCGTCAACATCCTCGACACCCACATCAACTACGACCCCACGGCCGAACAACTCGCCGAGATCACCGTGATGGCCGCCGAGGAAATGATGCGCTTTGGCCAGCGCCCGAAGGCCGCGCTGCTGTCGCACTCGAATTTCGGCTCCAGCAACCAGCCCTCGGCCCTGAAGATGCGCGAGGCCCTGGGCCTGCTGCAGCAACAGGCCCCCTGGCTGGAGGTCGACGGCGAAATGCACGGCGACACGGCCCTCGACGAAGGCTACCGCCAGCAGCTCATGCCGCGCTCGACCCTGACGGGCGAAGCCAACCTGCTGGTGTGCCCCAACATCGACGCCGCCAACATCGCCTACAACCTGTTGAAGGTCGCGGCCGGCAACAACATCGCCCTGGGCCCGGTTTTGTTGGGGGCCGCCAAACCGGTGTGCATCCTGACGCCTTCGGCCACCGTGCGCCGCATCGTCAACATGACGGCCATGACCGTGGCCGACGCCAACGCCGTGCGCTGAAGCGGCCCTCCCGGGCCCCTGCAGACCGCTCTGCCGCACAACTTGCGGGGCGTCAAGCCCCGGAGCCAAAGGCCCCCTTCCCGCTGCCAAAGCGGTCGCGGGGCCTTGAGCTTTTGGGCCGTTTTCTATAGAGTCACGGCTTTGACAAGAAGCTGCATTGCTGAGCGATCCAGGCTGGAAACACAGCACCATGGTGTCCCGTCCAAGTCAAGGGCCATTCTTCTCAGGCGCGTGTGGCTCACGCCCGGCGACCCGGTCTCAGGCCAGGTTCACGGGCTGGTTCGGCACCTGGTGTGGGTCTTTGCTGTTGACCCTGGCCTTGTGCCTGGGCCTGGCCACCACGCCTCAAACCGCCCAGGCCCGCCGCGCCGCACCGGCCACCAGCGCAGACACCGTCGCGCTGAGCCAGTTGCCCCGTGAAGGCCAGACGGTTTACCAGCGGATCCTGGCAGGAGGTCCTTTCGCCTACGACAAAGACGGCAGCGTCTTTGGCAACCGCGAACGCCAACTGCCTCGCCAGCCACGCGGCTTCTACCGTGAATACACCGTGCGCACCCCAGGTGAGCGCGATCGAGGAGCCCGACGCATCGTGTGCGGAGGTAAAGATGCCGAGCGACCGGAAACTTGTTTCTACACGCAGGATCACTACCAAAGTTTTCAACTGATCGACCCGTCACGCTGACGCG
The DNA here is from genome assembly GCA_041169085.1 of Pseudomonadota bacterium. Taxonomy (GTDB): domain Bacteria; phylum Pseudomonadota; class Gammaproteobacteria; order Burkholderiales; family Burkholderiaceae_C; genus Aquabacterium. Next base: position 14,679 of record JBEEJT010000055.1, read on the forward strand.
GCCATCCTCGAACCCGATTTTTTCGACCTTTCCTTCAGCCTTTCCAGGGCAGTGAGACATCACAATGCACCAAGGGCCCCAAGCGATCATGTTGTTGCAATCCGTCCGTCCCAACATCGTCCAGTCCATCCGCGCCTTCCGGCCCGAGGACTTGCAGAACGCGGCCAACGCCTCTGGCCAGCACTTTCTGTACACCAACCTGGGCGTCGCCCAGAACAAGCAGGAAGTGCTGGACATCATCGCCCGCGACTTCCTCTTCCCCGACCATTTCGGCAAGAACCTGGACGCGCTGTACGACTGCATCACCGACCTGGTCCACAAGTCGGGCCCGCAGCCGGGCTTCGTGGTCGTGCTGGAACTGATCCCTGGCGACAACCACCTCGACCGTGAAACCCGCGAGCAACTGCTCGACGCCTTCCGTGACGCCGCCGATTTCTGGGCCGAGCGCAAGGTCGCTTTCCGCGTGTTCTATTCCATCGCCCTCTCGGGCAAGGAATCGGCCGGCAACTGGGACAAGGCCGAAGTCGCCCAAAACGACGCCACCGCCAAGCCCGTGAAGGTCTCGAAGAACTCGCCCGCCCCCATGGTGATGAACCTGCCGCCCATGAGCAGCGTGTTCGACACCTCGGCGCTGCAAGTCGCCGCCTGACCCCCGGGGCGCTCCGCCCCCTGAACCCGGCCCGGCTTTCGCCGCGCCGGGTTTGTTTTTTTTGCCCACCACCCCCTAGTTCTAGGGGGTATGGGGTGGCATGGTCTCGCTTGCGTCATGGCCTCGTCCTAAGCTGCGGCCGCCGGGTTTTCACACTTGGCGCCAAACCAAAAGCATTTCAGGAAGAGGAACCATGCAGCCCACCCTGCACGCCTGGCGTCGCCACGCCCGAATGGCGTTCGCCCTGTCAGCCACCTGGATCGCCCTGAGCGGTTTGCCCGCCTGTGGCGGCGGTGGCGGCGACAAGCCCACAGCCGCCAGCCCCAGCACGGGCGGCGGCGGCGACACCCCCGCCACCGTGACCGTCAGCGGCGTCTTGAGCATGGTCGAAACCGCGGCGGTGGACAGCGACACCAACGACGCAAACCAGGCCAACCGGCGCAGCAACAGCGACTTCGATGCGCCGCAAGCCCTGATCACGCCTGTGCACGTGGTGGGCAGCGTCAATGAAGCGGGCCAAGGCTCGGACGGCCCCAACTTCGCCCAGGGCGACGAATCGGACTACTTCACCGTCGAGCTGCAAGCCGGCCAGACGGTGGAGCTCGAATTCGGCGCCGACTCT
>JBEEJT010000056.1:0-3608 GCA_041169085.1 Pseudomonadota bacterium
TGCGGTGGCCTGGAGCACAAGATGGGCATCCACGGCAACGCCACCTGCCAGATGGTGCTCGAAGGCGCCATCGGCACCCTGGTGGGCCAGCCCCACCGCGGCCTGCCCGCCATGTTCGTGATGATGAACGGCGCCCGCTTGGGCGTGGGCAACCAGTCGCTGGGTCTGACCCAAGTGGCTTACGAAAACGCCGTGGCTTATGCCAAGGACCGTGTGCAAATGCGCGCCCTGTCTGGCGTGAAGCGCCCGGACCTGCCGGCTGACCCGATCATCGTGCACCCCGACGTGCGCAAGATGCTGCTGACCGCCCGTGCTTACGCCGAAGGCGCCCGCGCGCTGGTGTACTTCACCGCCATCGAGCTGGACAAGTCGCACAACCACCCGGATGAAGCCGTCCGCAAGGAATCCGACGACATCGTCGCCCTGCTGACCCCGATCGTGAAGGCCTTCATCACCGACAACGCCCTGACCTCGACCGTGGCTTGCCAACAGGTCTTCGGTGGCCACGGCTACATCCACGAGTGGGGCATGGAGCAATTCGTGCGCGACGCCCGCATCAACATGATCTACGAAGGCACGAACACCGTGCAGTCGCTGGACCTGCTGGGCCGCAAGGTGCTGGGCGATGGCGGCGCCAAGCTGACCAAGTTCGGCAAGATCATCGGCCGCTTCGTCAAGGAAAACGCCGACAACGCCGCCATGCAGGAGTTCACCAAGCCCCTGGCCGATCTGGGCCAGAAGGTGCAGGGCTTCACCATGGAAATCGGCATGAAGGGCATGCAGAACCCCGACGAAGTGGGCGCCGCCGCCGTCGACTTCCTGCGCGTCGTGGGCCACATGACCTACGCCTACTTCTTCGCCCGCATGGCCAAGGTCGCGCTGGCCAAGCAAGGCTCGGGTGACCCGTTCTACAAGGCCAAGCTGGCCACCGCACGTTTCTACTTCGCCAAGCTGCTGCCCGAAGTCGAAATGGCCATGATCACCGCCAAGGCTGGTCTGGCTCCCCTGGCGGAAATGGACGAAGCCCTGTTCTGATCGAACCAGGCTCCCCATCGGGGCGCCTCCACTGACCGCAAGCCAGTGGAGGCGCTTCGCGCCATCTCATTCACAGAGTTCCGTTAGGAGAGAACATGAGTCGATTCAATGTCCGCAAGGTGGCCGTGCTCGGCGCCGGCGTGATGGGCGCGCAGATCGCTGCCCACATGGTGAACTGCAAGGTGCCGGTCGTGTTGTTTGACCTGCCCGCCAAGGAAGGCCCGAAGAACGGCATCGTGACCAAGGCCGTCGAAGGCCTGAAGAAGATGAAGCCGTCGCCGCTGGGCGTGACCGACGACGCCGCGCTGATCGAGCAAGCCAACTACGAAGAGCACCTGGAAGTGCTGCGTGGCTGCGACCTGATCATCGAAGCCATCGCCGAACGCATGGACTGGAAGGAAGATCTCTACAAGAAGATCGCCCCGTTCGTGAACGACAACGCCATCCTGGCCACCAACACCTCGGGCCTGTCGATCACCAAGATGTCGCAAGTGCTGCCTGAGCAGCTGCGTCCGCGCTTCCTGGGCATCCACTTCTTCAACCCCCCGCGCTACATGGCGCTGGTGGAACTGATCCCCACCCCGACCACCCAGGCCAACATCGTTGACCAGCTGGAAAGCTTCGTCACGACCGCCGTGGGCAAGTGCGTGCTGCGCACCAAGGACACCCCGAACTTCATCGCCAACCGCGTGGGCGTGGCCGGTGCCTTGTTCACCCTGATCGAAACCGCCAAGTCGGGCCTGACCTACGACGTGGTCGACGACCTGACCGGCAAGCGCATGGGCCGTGCCTCTTCGGCCACCTTCCGCACGCTGGACGTGGTGGGCGTGGACATCATGTCCAAGGGTTCGCAAACCCTGCGCGACAACCTGCCGCACGACCCCTTCCTGGCCAACTTCGGCGAACCCGAAGTGGTCACCAAGCTGATCGAGAAGGGCACCCTGGGCCAAAAGACCGGCGCCGGCTTCTACAAGAAGGAAGGCAAGACCGTCCTGCGTTTGGACCCGGCCACCATGACCTACGTCGCTGGCGGTGCCAAGGGCGACAAGGAAGTCGTGGACATGCTCAAGCTCAAGCCCGCTGAGCGCCTGAAGGCCCTGCGCGAGTCGAGCAACCCGCAAGCCCAATTCATCTGGGCCATCCTGCGCAACGCCTTCCACTACTGCGCCGTGGTGCTGGAAGAGATCGCCGAAACCGCTCGCGACGTGGACTTCGCTCTGCGTTGGGGCTACGGCAACAAGCAAGGCCCCTTCGAGCTGTGGCAAGCCGCCGGCTGGAAGCAAGTGGCTGAGTGGGTGCAGGCCGACATCGAGGCCGGCAAGGCCCTGAGCAAGGCCCCGCTGCCCCAGTGGGTCTTCGAAGGCCCCGTGGCCGCCAACGGTGGCGTGCACTCGAAGGAAGGCTCGTTCAGCCCCGCCGCTGGCAAGTTCCTGCCGCAAAACAGCCTGCCGGTCTACAGCCGCCAGTTCTTCCGCGAAGACGTGCTGGGTTCGGGCGCTCAAGGTGCCGACACCGCTGGCAAGACCCTGTTCGAAGACGCCAACATCCGCCTGTGGACGCTGGACGACGAAGTGGTCATCGCCTCGATCAAGTCGAAGATGCACACCATCTCGGCCGACGTCACCGCTGGCCTGACCAAGGGCCTGCAACTGGCCGAAGCCAGCTACAAGGGCCTGGTGATCTGGTCGCAAGACGGCCCGTTCTCGGCCGGCGCCGACCTGCAATCGATGATGCCCGCCTTCATGGCTGGCGGCGGCAAGGCCATCGCCCCGTTCGAGAAGCAACTGCAAGACTTCATGCTGAGCCTGCGCTACAGCAACGTCCCGACCGTGGCCGCCATGCACGGCCTGGCGCTGGGCGGTGGCTGTGAGCTGGCTGTCCACGCTGCCCGCCGTGTGGCCGCGATGGAAAGCTACGTCGGCCTGGTGGAAGTGGGCGTGGGCCTGATCCCTGGCGGTGGTGGCCTGGCTTACCTGGCTCGCCGCGCAGCCGAGCAGCTCGAAGCTTCGAAGGGCGTGTCCGGCCAAGTCGGTGGCGACCTGATCGGTTTCGTGAAGGAAGGCTTCCAGGCTGCGGCCATGGCCAAGGTGGCCACCTCGGCCATCGAAGCCAAGAAGTTCGGCTTCCTGGTCGACGGCGACGTGATCGTGCCGCACAAGGACGAGCTGCTGTATGTGGCCATCGCCCAAGCCAAGGCCATGTACGAGTCGGGCTACCGCGCCCCGGCCAAGCGCCAGTTCGCTGTCGCCGGCCGGAACGTGAAGGCCACCCTGCAGACCTCGCTGATCAACATGCGTGACGGCGGCTTCATCTCGCAGCACGACTACCACATCAGCTCCTGCATCGCCGATGTGCTGACCGGCGGCGACGTCGATGGCGGCACCCTGGTGAGCGAGGAATACCTGCACGCCCTGGAGCGCAAGCACTTCTGCAGCCTGCTGGACAACCCCAAGACGCAAGAACGCATCATGGGCATGCTGTCGACCGGCAAGCCCGTGCGCAACTGATCGGACCGGAGCCAAGAAATGACTGACCTGTTGAAAGACGCTTACATCGTCGCCGCCACCCGCACC
>JBEEJT010000057.1:0-7652 GCA_041169085.1 Pseudomonadota bacterium
CACGGGTCTTGCCCATCTTGATGAGGGTCTTGAGCTCCTGGCGGCGCTTGGCGACTTCCTCTTCGGACAGGGCGGTTTCGTCGATGCCGAACTCGCGCATCAGCGCGCGCTCCTTGGCGCGCGAGACCTTCATGCGCAGGGGCTTGGCCTTGGCCTTGCCTTCGCCTGCATCTTCGGTGGCCTCGGCCTCGGTCTGGTCCAGGTCGGCTTCGATGTCGGCTTCGATGTCGCCCACATCGTCTTCGTCGAAGGCCGCCTTCTTGGTGTCCTTCTTGGCGGCTGCAGCCGTGGTTTCAGCCTTGGGCTTGCGGCCACGCTTCTTGGGTTCGGCCGCTTCCGCTTCTTCCGCCTTCGGGGCCTTGACGGCCTTGGCTGTCGTGGTCGCTTCCTTGGCCTTCTTGGTGGCCGGCTGGCTCGTCACGGTCGCCTGACTGGCGGCCTTTGCCTTCTTGGAGGTGGTTTCAGCGCTCACGTCGCTCGTCACGTCGCCCATGTCGGCTTTGGCCAAAGCGGTCTTAGCGGGTTTCTTCGCCGTCATGCGGGTCCTTTGAAGGGGTGGCTGTGTTTTCCGAAACCCTCTATTGTCCTACAACTGGGGGAGGGCGTCAAAAAACGCTCAGAAATTGTCGAAAAAAACTCAGGCTCGCGGTCAGGGCCGCAGGCCGCTCATTGCACCAGCGGTCGCTTGCGCGAGATCGCCAGCTTCAATTGGGTGCTCAACCCGATCAATTCAAGTTTTCGTGCCTCGGCTTGCTCGGAAAGTTCTCCGGATTGGAGCAACAAATCGAGTTCGTCGTTGAGCGCTCGCAACTGCATGGGTTGGGCGAGGGCGATCACTTCGTCCGCGGTCTGCTCGGTCAAAGTGACTTCGTGGAGTGCCCCCAGGCGTTGCGCCAGCGCGATCAAGGCGGTGTCGCCCACGATGCCTTCGGGAGAATTCGCGTCGGCCGACAGGCGCTCGAGCAGCGCGGTCGAAGCCAGCGGGCCTTCGTCCATCACCACGCGGTCGAGCCAGGTGAAAAACGCACCCAGCGGCATGGGCTGTTCGCACAGCAATTGTTGGATGTCTGGGGGCAGGTGTTCCCAGAGGTCACTGCGGTGCAGCAACATCCAGGCGGCCCGCTCCAGCGGCGGTGCCGCCTGCAGCGAGGGACGCGGTGCTTCGCGGGCCGCGCGGTCCCAGCCGCCTGCGTCGCGCTTGCCGCGCCAATTGCCGCCCTTGCCCCCACGGCCGCCGCGCTGCCCGCCTTCTTTCCAGTTGCCCTGCCAGCCCTTGTTGGTTTTGGGGTGGCCGCTGTCGGTGTAGCCCCCACCTCCGCCGTGGCCAGCGTGGCCCACGTCGTCGGGCACGTCCCAGCCTGCTTGCGGGTCGGCCATGGCGCTGTGAGCGGCCCAATTGGCTTCGTCCAGGTCGTCTGGAATCCAGGCGTCGTGCGGCGCCCCACCGCCGTGGCCCTGGCTGGCGCCGCCACCGCCGTGGGCGGGCGGGCGCGGCGCGGCGTCACGTGCGCCACTGGCGCGACCCGCGCTGCGCTGGGCGCGGCGCTCCTGCTCCGCCCCGGCGGCCGCCAAGCGCTCACGCACTTCGTCGACAGGGCAGCGGGCCTTGTCTGCCAAGTCGGTGGCGATTTGCGAGCGCAACCCGCCTTCGGGCAGTTGCAACAGCAAGGGCACGGCCTGAGCCAGCAGCCTGACGCGGCCTTCTGCGCTGCCCAGGTCGCAATCGCGGGCGGCGTGTTCCAGCACTTGGCGAGACAGTGGCACGGCGCCCTTCACGCAAGCTTCGAAAGCCTCCGGGCCTTGCTCGCGGATGAAGCTGTCCGGGTCGTGCTCGGCCGGCAGGAACAGGAAGCTGATGCGGCGGGTGTCGGTCGCGTGGGGCAGGGCGGCTTCAAGCGCCCGGCCTGCGGCCCGGCGACCCGCAGCGTCGCCATCGAAGCTGAACACCACTTGCTCGGTGAAGCGAAACAGCTTGGCCACGTGGTCGGGCGTGCAAGCCGTGCCCAAGGTGGCCACCGCGTTGCCGAAGCCCCATTGCGCCAGGGCCACCACGTCCATGTAGCCTTCGGTGACCAGGGCATAGCCCTTGTTGCGCAAGGCCGTTCGGGCTTCGTAAAGGCCGTAGAGCTCCTGGCCCTTGTGGAAGACTGGCGTTTCCGGCGAGTTCAGGTACTTGGGTTCGCCCTTGTCGAGCACCCGCCCGCCGAAACCGATGATGTCGCCCTTCACGTTGCGGATCGGGAACATCACCCGGTCGCGGAAGCGGTCGTAGCGTCGCGGGTGGGCATCGGCCCCCACGCCCGGCTCGTCGGGCACGATGACCAGCCCGGCTTCCACCAAGACGGGGTCGTCGTATTGCGCGAACACGCTCGCGAGCCCCTTCCATCCCTCTGGTGCGTAACCCAGGGCAAAGCGCGCGGCGACTTCGCCAGTCAAGCCGCGCCCCTTGAGGTAAGCCACGGCGCGCGGGCTGGCCTTGAGTTGGGCTTTCCAGTGTTGGGCGGCCTTGGCCAACAAGTCGGTCAGGCTCGCTTGCTGGGCCTTGATCTGGCGCGCGCGCTCCTGCTCCTGCGGGTTGGTGCGCTCTTCGGGCACTTGCATGCCCTGGATCTGCGCCAGGTCCTTCACCGCCTCGACGAAGTTCAGCCCGGCGTGCTCCATCAGGAAGCCCAGGGCGTTGCCGTGCACCCCGCAGCCGAAGCAGTGGTAGGTCTGCCGGCTGGGGCTGACGATGAAGCTGGGGGATTTCTCGCCGTGGAAAGGGCACAGGCCCTTGTAGTTGATCCCGGCCTTTTTCAGCGTGACATGCCGCCCGACGATGTCGACCACGTCGGTTCGGGCAAGCAAGTCCTGAATGAAAGATGAAGGGATCACGGTCCGAGCATACAAAACAAAACAGCCCCGAGTGGGCGCTCGAGGCTGTCAAGGGCCCGGACGCCTGAGGCGGCGCGGGCAACAGGCGCGGATCAGGCCGACAGGGCCTGCAGTGCGCGCTGGGTGATCTCGTCGACCGAACCCAGGCCGCTGATCTTGCGGCTCTTGGGGGCGGCGGCGTCGCCGGTGGCGCCCCACTGTGCGTAGTAATCCACCAGGGGTTGGGTTTGCTGGTGGTAGATGTCCAGGCGCTTGCGGACGGTTTCTTCCTTGTCGTCTTCGCGCTGGATCAGTTCTTCGCCCGTGGCGTCGTCCAGGCCTGCCACCTTGGGCGGATTGAAGACCACGTGGTACGTGCGGCCCGAAGCCACGTGCACGCGGCGGCCGCTCATGCGCTCGATGATCGACGAGTCAGGGACGTCGATTTCCAGCACGAAATCGATCTTCACGCCGGCGGCCTTCATGGCTTCGGCTTGGGGGATGGTGCGGGGGAAACCGTCGAACAGGAAACCGTTGGCGCAATCGGCTTGCTGGATGCGTTCCTTCACCAGGCCGATGATGATGTCGTCGCTGACGAGGCCGCCAGCGTCCATCACCTTTTTGGCGGCCAGGCCCAGTTCGGTGCCGGCTTTGACGGCTGCGCGCAGCATGTCACCGGTGGAAATCTGGGGGATGCCGTATTTCTGGCACAGGAAGGCAGCCTGGGTGCCTTTACCGGCGCCGGGCGCGCCCAACAGAATGAGTTTCATGTGTCTCCTCGGGTCCAGCGAAAGAGGGCGGCCACCCGGCCAGGCAGCGTTGCCTTGGCGCTCGCGGTGGCCCGCTCCTGGCGGGTCAGACGGTGTCTGAATCAAGGGGCGAGGATACCACGCGGCCCCTCGCACCGGATCGGGGCGCGACTGTCCTGAAGTGACACAGTCACGCTTGGCCAACGAACAGCGCGCGCACGCGGGCCAGGTCCTCCGGCGTGTCCACGCCAGGGCCAGGGGCCTGCTCGGCCACGGTGACGGCGATGCGCTCGCCGTGCCACAGCACACGCAACTGCTCCAGCGACTCCACGGCCTCGATCGGGCTGGCGCTCAAAGTCGGGAAGGCGCGCAAGAAGCCAGCGCGATAGCCGTAGATGCCGATGTGGCGCAGCGGGGCAGCCGCTCCGGTGGCCGGTGTGGCGGGGGCGGGGGCGTCGCGCCACCAGGGAATGGGTGCGCGGGAGAAATACAACGCTCGCCCCCGGGCGTCGCACACGACCTTGACCACATTCGGGTTGGCAAACTGATCGGTCTCATGGAGGGCGTGGGCCGCCGTGCTCATGACGCAGTCCGGCCGATCCAGCAAGAGTTGCGCACAGGCGTCGATCAACAAAGGGTCGATCAAAGGCTCGTCCCCCTGGACATTGACCACGCGGTCGTCGCCATCAAGGCCCAAAGCCTGACAGGCCTCGGCCAGCCGGTCGCTGCCCGTGGGGTGGTCGGCCCGGGTGAGCACCGCCTGCACCCCGTGTGCCTCACAGGCGGCAACGATGCGGGCGTCGTCGGCGGCCACGACCACGCGGCCTGCCTGGCTGAGCGCTGCACGTTGGGCCACGCGCACCACCATCGGCAGCCCGCCGATGTCGGCCAGTGGCTTGTCGGGCAGGCGGGTCGACGCCAGGCGCGCCGGGATCAGGACTGTGTAGCCCATGTCAGGCCTCGGGCTGGCTGGTGGCGCCGGCGGGCAGCGGCTGGTCCGCTTCGTCCAGTTGAACAGCTTCGTTTTCCAGCATCACGGGGATCCCGTCGCGGACAGGGAAGCCCAGGCGGTCTGCGCGGCAAACCAGCATGTGGCCGTCGGCGGAGCGGTGCAGCGGGCCCTTGCAGACGGGGCAAACCAGCAATTCGATGAGTCGGGTGTCCATGGTGTCAGGCAGTGGGGGGCGGGGAGGGCACAGCTGGCAGCCGTGCGTCCAGGGCCGCCCAGAAGGCGGAGTCGGGTTCGAAGTGTAGTGCGGCCACCCACACGGTGGTGGCTGGGCGCTCGCGCTGCACCTGGGTGAGGTCCAGCTTGACGGCGTCCTTTTCGGTCACCACCACGTGCTCGGCGTCGGCCGGCCAGGGCAGGGGCCGCCAATCGGCGTGGTCAGGCAGTGCGCGGCCGTCGACCAGCCAGCCCTGGGTGCGCAGGGCCTGGAAAAAGCGTTCGGGTTGTGCGATGCCTGCGTAGGCCATCAAGGTGGTGCGCGGTGGCGGGGCATCGTCGGGCGCTGCGGTGGTGGCCGATGCCTCTGGGCCATTCAGCGAAGCCGCTTGCCATGCGGCCAGCGTGACCAGGGGGGCGAGTCCGCGCCGAGCCAGGTGCCCAGGCAGGGCCGTGGACGGCGCATCGGCGTTGTAGAGCACGAGCGCGGGGCGCCCGTCCTGGGCGCCGGGGGCGGTGTGGATCGATTCACGCAAGGGCCCTGCCGGCAACAGCCAGCCATTGCCCGCGCCGCGCTCGTCGAACACCACGATCTCCAGGTCCCTGGCCAGCTTGAGGTGCTGCAGGCCATCGTCGCACACGAGGATGTCGATCTCGGGGTGGGCCGCCAGGAGCGCGGCCCCGGCAGCTGCCCTGTCGCGCCCGATCATGATGGGCACGCCGCTGCGGCGCCACAACAACATGGGCTCGTCGCCTGTGTCCTGGGCGCGCCATTGCCCAGCCGTGGCGGCGTCCAGCAAGCGGTGTTCGCCCTGCAGGTCGACGCCATAGCCACGGGTCAACACGCCGGGGCGCCAGCCCCTTTGGCGCAAATGGGCCAGCACGGCCAGCGTCGTCGGGGTCTTGCCGGCGCCGCCCGCGATGCGGTTGCCCACCACCACGACGGGCACGGGCAACACCCGGCGAGACAAGCAACCCTGTCGCCATGCGAAACGGCGCACGCCCACCAGCACCCACATCAACAGGCCCAGCGGGCCGAGCAGGCAGGCGATGGGGCCGCGGTGGCGCCAGGCGCGCAGCAGGGCCTGCTCCAGGCGACCTCGGCTTGCGCTCACGGCGCGGCGACCGTGGCTTCTGGCGCGGCGGCGGGTTCAGCGGGGGCTGGGGCGTTGCCGTCGCCGCCCGGCGCCTGCGTGGCAAACGTGAGGCGAGACAAGCCGACCCGGCGGGCGGCGTCCATCACGTTGATCACGCTTTGGTGGGTGGCCGAAGCGTCAGCGGTCACCACCACCACGGTGTCTTTGGCGCCACCGGCGGCCGAGTTGAGTGCCACGGCCAATTCTTCGATGCTGCGTCCGCCCAGCAATTGCCGGTTGACCATGTAGCGGCCATCGGCCGTGACCAGCACGACCAGGTCCTGGGCGCGCGGCTGAGCCGGGTTGGCCTTGGCCGAAGGCAGGTTGATCTTCAGCTCGGTCAGCTTGGCGTAAGTGGTGGTCAACATCAAAAAGATGAGCACCACGAGCAGCACGTCGATGAACGGGATCAGGTTGATCTCGGGTTCATCGGGCAGTTGCCTGCGTTTGAAATTCATCGCCATGGTCGTGCCACCTGCGCGGGTTCAGCGACGTGGGCCGTGGAGCTTCAGCAGGTGCGGCACCATGCGATCGGCCGCTTGCTCCAGGCGCAAGGTGTAGGCGTCGATGCGGCCCCGGAAGTGCCGATAGCACATGAGCGACGGGATGGCGACGATCAGGCCGAAAGCGGTGTTGTAGAGCGCCACCGAAATGCCGTGCGCCAGCTCCAGCGGGTTGCCGCCCGAAGCGTTGGTCGAGCCAAAGATCTCGATCATGCCGATCACGGTGCCGAGCAGGCCCAGCAACGGGGCGGCACTGGCGATGGTGCCCAGCGTGTTGAGGTTGCGTTCGAGCTGGTGGACGGCGTCGCGCCCGGCGTTCTCGAAGGCGGCGCGCAGGTTGGCTTCGCTGATGCGGGGTTCTGCGGTCACGGCGCGCAAGCCTTGCGCGAGCAACAGGCCCAGGATCGAGTTGTCGGCCAGCTTGTTGACCGTGTCGGACGGCGGCACGCTGGTGCGGGTCACCGAAATCACCTCGTCGACCAGGCGAGCGGGGGCGACGCGAGCGTCACGCAGGCTGAGGAAACGCTCGATGATCAAGGCCAGGGCCACCACCGAACACAGCAGCAAAGGCACGATGGGCCAGCCTGCGGCTTGTAAGATCGAGAACAAAGCTTCGCTCCATGTGAGCTGAGGCCCTCGAAACGGGCCCGCAGCCAAAGAAATGCTGCGCCGGATTATGGCGGCAACCGCAAGCCGGGCGCGGCAGGGCTGCCACCCCGGCGCCACAATCCAGCCGAGGCCTTGTAAGCACCTGTTTCTGGTTCGGCGGCGGCAGCGTGGTCCCCTTGATCCGTGACAGCTTCACGAAACGGTCATCCACCGTTCCTGTGGATAACTTTGTGGGCAAGGGGTAGAAGAACGCTCAAAGGGCCCGATTCATCGGGCTTTTCCTTCGTTTGCCTCATTTTTAAGCACATGAATTTCATTGAAAATCAAGCACTTGGCGAGCACTTCCCAGGATGCGGCAAGGCCAGTGGCCGCGTGTCGCCTGGTGAGTGGGGGTGTTTGCGCATGGTGGAGGCAAACCGATGAGCGGCGCACCGGGGGAACGTTTCACGTCGCGCGTTTGGGGCGTGGGGGCGCTGGTGCAGGCGGTGGGCGACAGCTTGCAGGCCCGTTTTGGCACCTGCGTGATCCAGGGCGAGGTCTCCGGCTTCGTCCGCGCCGCGAGTGGGCACGGCTATTTCACGCTCAAGGACGAGCATGGCAACGCCAGCCTGCGCTGCGCCATGTTCCGCAGGGCCTT
>JBEEJT010000058.1:0-21029 GCA_041169085.1 Pseudomonadota bacterium
CTCCTTGACCGGGGCCGTGGACGGCATCGGGGTGGGTTCGGGCGCGGCGGGGGCACTGGCGGCGGCCACCGTGGTCGAGGCGGCGGTGGCCGCAGAAGCGACGCCCGACGCAGCGGCCACCGGCGCGTCAACGGGCACCGAGGCCGGGGCCTGGCTGCGCCAGGCCATGAAGCCCGCGCCGCCGGCCAGGGCCACCAACACGCCCGCGATGGCCGCGATCGGCGGGCCCTTCTTTTTGGACTCGGCCGGCGCAGAGGCGGCCGGGGCCGTGGGTGTGGCCGCAGGCGTGACGGGCGGTGCTGCAGCCGGGGCAGCCGGGGCAGCCGGCGCAGCGGCGTCGCTGGCGGACGCCGGGCGTGGCGTCACCTGGGTGGCCATTTGGGTGGCCACTTGGGTGGCAAGCTGCGTCGCCATCTCGGTGGGCGGGAAGGCGGTGTGCGGGTCACTGGCCACGGCACGGGGCATCAGCACCGTGCGGTCGTCGTCGCCTTCGGCGGGGGCCGGGGCGGGCGTGGCACTGGCCGGCAGCTCGGTGGCGAACAGCAAGGCGCGCAGCTCGGCCATGTTCTGCGGCCGCTCTTCGGGGCGCACCGTCAGGCCGCGGTCGATGGCGTGGAGGAAGGGCGCGCTGTAGCGGCCGGCGGCGGCCTGCATGGCCGGCACCAGGTCGTCCTTCATCATGCGGCCGACCGAAGGCGGCGGCGCCTTGCCCACGATCACCGCGTACAGCACTGCGGCCAGGGCGTAGACGTCGGTCCACGGGCCTTGCTTCATCGACGGCACTTCGGCGTATTGCTCCAGTGGCGCGTAGCCGGGCTTGAGGATGACGGTCAACGCCTGGGTGGCGTCGCCGATCACGCGGCGTGCGGCGCCGAAATCGAGCAGCAAAGGCTTCTCGGGCCCCAGCAGCAGGATGTTGTCGGGGGCGATGTCGCGGTGGTAGCAGTGGTCGGCGTGGATGACTTCCAGCGCGTCCATCAGCGGGTTCAACATGGCCTTGAGCCAGGCTTCGGTGGGCGCCGTCTTTTGTTCGCGCAGCCAGTTCTTGAGCGTGGGGCCCTGGTAGTAGGGCATGACCATGTAGGCCGTGCCGTTGGCTTCCCAGAAGCGGTACACCTTGATGAGCGCCGGGTGGTCGAACGAGGCCAGCAGCTTGGCTTCGTTCACGAAGCTGCGCAGGCCCAGCGCGAAGGTGTCGCGGTGGCGCTCGCTGCGCACCGACACCTGGAGCTCTTCGTTGCGCGTGGCCAGCGAGGCCGGCATGTATTCCTTGATGGCGACCGTGCGCTCCAGCTGGGTGTCGCGCGCCAGGTAGACGATGCCGAAGCCGCCTTCCCCGATCAGCCCGGTGATCTCGAACTCGTGCAGGCGGTGGCCCACCGGCAGGATGTTGCCGTGGTGGATGGGCGCGACGGGGGCGGGGGCGGGCGTGCTCATGAAGGTTCAGGCGGGCGGCAAGGCTTGGGTCACCAGTTGCCTTGCAACAGGTCGATGAAATGCTCGGGGGCTGGCAGGCCGGGCCCCATGCTGAGGCTACCACCGCCCGAGGCACCGCCCGCGCCGGCGGCGCTGCGCTCGGGCAGCCACCACAGGCTTTGGCCTTGGACGGCCTGGTGCAGGTGGGCCGTGGCCACGCCTTCCAGCCAATGGGCCAGCGAGGGGTGGGCCTGGCCGGCAAAGCGGTCTCGGCCTACCAGGCGTTGCGCGGCGGGCAGGCCCACCGGTGGGGCGGCTTGCCAGCCGGGGGCCTGGGCCAGGCGGGTTTCGAAGGCCTCAACCGACATGCCGGGCTGCAAGGTGGCCATGGCGGCCTGGGCCACGTGGTCCATCCAGCGCTGCAAGGCCGTCTGGTCGGTGCCGGAGTCGGGGGCGCAGGGGCTGGGTTGGGCGATCAGCAGCGGAAAGTAGCGCCCCACGTTGTCCACGCTGGGCATCATCACGCCCATCCACCACTGCGGTCCGGCGATGCCGGGACTCCAGGCGAAGCGCCACAGTGGGGCGCGCAGGTAAGTGGGCAGCCAGTGTTCACCGAGCTGCTGGCGGCTGGCCTGCACCCCGCGCGAGAGCCACTCGTCGCAGCGTTGCACGAACTCGGGGGGCAGTCGGCGGGCGCTGAAGTCGCCCAGCGCCGCCATCTTGCCAAACCAGCCACAGGTGGGGTTCATGGTGTGGGCCTCGCTTGCGCTCACAGGCCGCCCGGGCAGGCGAACTCGGCGAGCTCCTTGAGCCGGAAGGGGTTCTGCACGCTGCTCGACGTCACCTGGAAGGTGGCGTGGCGGCCGCCCACGTTGAAGTTGACGTTGAAGCGTTCGGGCGAGCCGGCGCCGGTCAGCGTCATGCGGTCAAAGAGGCGGAACATGGCCCAGGGGCCTTCGGCCACCACGGCGGTGTCGCCCGGACCATTGGCGGCCACGGCGATGCGGATCAGCGAGCTGCCACGCGGGCCGGGCCACTGCACGGTCGCCGGGATCTGCGGGCCATGGGCGTACTTCACCAGCTGGCCGTCGACGTCCATCGTGAACTGCGTGATGGTCGGGTCCATTTCCACGGGCTTGAAGTCCAGCCGCAGCCCTGGCACGTTGCCGCCCGCGCGGAAGAAGGTGTCGCGGATGGCGGCGGCGCGCTGGAACTGCATCAGCGTGCCCACGTCGGTGCCCATGGTCGCGCCTTCGAGCTGGCGGAAGCTCCACGGCTTGGTGGAGGTGTCCACGAAGCGCGCCAGCTGCTGCTGGAAGAAGCTGTCCATCAGGCCGCCCGGGGCGAACATGCGGGCGAAGTCGTCTTGGGTGACGTCGCGGGTGCTGTTGCGCACAAACGGGTAGCGGCCCGAGATGGCTTGCTGGCAGAACTCGCCGATCTGGGCCTTGATGGCCTGGCCCAGGTTGGCGCGGGTGGCGTCGAGCGCCGCCGACGTGCCGCTGACCGACAGCGTGTTGAGCAGCGAGCGCATGGGCTCGGGCAGGCGGGCGGCTTCGGCCTTGACCTTGTTGGGCACGTCGCTCGGCGGCGGGGTGTTGCCGCCCTGGACGGCCGTCTCGGTGGCCGTGAGCAGGGTGTAGACCTCGTTGATCATGGCCACGGACGCGTCGATGGGGGCCGGGGCCTTGCCATCGGGGCTGGTGACCAGCTGGCGCAGCGCCAGGAAGCGGTCGTCCACGATGGACTCGATGCGCTTGCCGTCGGCCACGGGCGCGGCCTGGGGCTTGTCGCCAAAGAGCTTGGCGATCTGGTCGCGGCCCTTGTCCAGTGCGGTTTCGGCCTTATCCTGGGCCTTGTCGATCAGCGACTTGCTTTCCGACAGGCTCAGCGTGGTCTGGTGCGACAACGCGGTGAGCAACGGCTTGAGCGGCGACTCGGGGCTGGAGAGCACCCGCGCCATCTGCACCGCCTTGGGCAGGCTGTTGGAGGGCAGCATGCGGACATCGGCGATGAATTGCTCCCAGATGGTCGCGTATTCGGTGAGGTAGATCTGGCGCACGTCGTCGCTCAGGCGCTTCTGGGCGTTGAGGTCCTTGAGCGCGTCGGCACGCGACTTGTCGTTCACGGCCAGCACCCACGGTTCTTCGTCGGCCAGTTGCTTGGCGGCGCCTTCGACCTGGGTCTGGAAGGCCTTGTGGTAGCCGTCGAAGGTGAACAGGCCGGGCACGCCCTTGGTGAGCGGGGCGCCGCTGGCGCGCATGAACACCAGCGCGGCGCTGGGGCCGGCGGCCTGGGCCACGGTGAACTCGGGGATGTCTTCGCCCACACCCTGGCGCTTCAAGCGGTAGTACACGCGCTGGGCCAGCGGGATGGCCACCAGGCGGGCGCGCGTGGCGGCCACCAGTTCACGGTCTTCCGGCAGCGGCGAGACGGCGGGGCCTTGGGCCAGCAGGTCGTCGAGGTAGCGGGCCAGCTCGGCGCGCTGCTCGGTGGAGACGCTGCGCGGCAGGTTCAGGTCCCAGTCGGCCATGAAGTAGCTCTTGAGCGCCTTCGCGTCGAAGTGGCGCGGGTCGTGCAACATCACGTAGGCCTTGAGCGCTTCGTATTGCAGCTCGGGGTTGTCGATGCTGGTCTTGACCTGGTCTTCGACCCGCAG
This sequence comes from Pseudomonadota bacterium, assembly GCA_041169085.1. Taxonomy (GTDB): domain Bacteria; phylum Pseudomonadota; class Gammaproteobacteria; order Burkholderiales; family Burkholderiaceae_C; genus Aquabacterium. The sequence goes on from JBEEJT010000058.1 coordinate 4,076, forward strand.
CGCGATGCGCGGCAGCAGCGCGTCGACCAGCATGCGCTCGTAGGCACGCTTGGCGGCGGCGTCGAGCTTCTTGCCTTGGTAGAGGCCAAAGCCCAGCGACAGCGGCACATTGGTGTCGTCGTTGCCCACGGCCAGTTCGCGCGTGGCCTTGAGCGCGGGCATCAGCACCAGCATGTCGGCCGAAGCGCGGTTGGGCGTTTGCTGCAAGAGCTGGCGCACGGCCTGTTCGCGTGCGGCCACTTGCTCGATGTAGGCCTTGTTGTTGAGGTAGCTGATGCCCCAGGCGGCCAGGCAGACCGCGGCCACCACGCCAATGGCGACGTAGCCGCCCATGGCGAAGTAGGCGCGTCGGCGTTCCCACTTGAGGTCGGTGCCGCCCAGCTCGCTTTCGCTGAAGATGACCTGCTGGAGCAGCTTCTCCAGGAAGAAGGCCTTGCCGCTGGCCTGGTTGGGCGGCAGCACGGTGCGTTCGAGCTTGTAGCTGCGGGCGATCGAGCCCAGCATGCGGTCCAGCGGTGTGCCTTCTTGCGTGCCGCTGATGAAGTAGACGCCACGGATCAGCGGGTGGGCTTCGAACTGCGAGGGCGAGAACACCTCGTCCACGAAGGCCTTGAGCACGTTGCGCAGCGCAGCGAACTGTTGCGGGAAGGCGTAGATGCGGGCGCGGCGGGCCGGGTCGTGTTCCAGCTGCAGGCGGTCGATCAGGCCGTCGGTCAGGCGCTTTTCCAGCGCGTCGAATTCCTTGAGGAAGCTGGAGGCGTCGGAGTGTTGTTGGCCGTCGAGCCCGAAGGTGAAGCCCCAGGGCGTGGCGCGCGTTTCGCGGTCAAGCTCGCCCAGCGTGTCCATGAAGCCGGCCAGCAAGTCGCACTTGGTGACCATCAGGTAGATGGGGAAGCGCACGCCCAGTTGTTCGTGCAGCTCTTGCACGCGGGCGCGCACGGCGGCGGCCTGCTGCTGGCGCTCGGCGGCGCTGCGGGTGAGCAGGTCGGGCACCGACACGGTGACCATGGCGCCGTTGATGGGCTGGCGCGGGCGGCTGCGCTTGAGCAGCGCCAGGAAGCCGTTCCAGGCGGTGCGGTCGGCGTCGAGGTTGGAGTCCTGCGTGGTGTAGCGGCCGGCGGTGTCGATCAACACGGCCTGGTCGGTGAACCACCAGTCACAGTTGCGCGTGCCGGCCACGCCGGGCAGGCCGTGGCCATCGGCGCTGCCGGCCGAGGCCAGCGGGAAGCGCAGCCCCGAGTTCATCAGCGCCGTGGTCTTGCCCGAACCCGGCGCGCCGATGATGACGTACCAGGGCAGCTCGTAGAGGTAACGCTTGCCAGCGCGGGCGGCCAGGCCTTCCCACACGCCCTTGTGGGCTTCGAAGCGGGCGTTGCGCAGCGTGGCCATGCCTTGCTCGAAGCGCTCACGCAGCACGCGCACTTCGGGGCTTTCGGGCTCGCCGGTTTGTTGCTTGCCCACCGGGGCCAGCAGTTGGTCCACGACCTGCTGGTTGGCCTTCTTGGCTTTCCAGGCGCTGTAGACCTTCAGGCCCACGTAGGTGCCCACGATCAAGAAGATGAGGATCAGGCGCGCCCAGACCGATTCGAGCGGCCGTGCGCTGCCGATGGCGATCAGCGGGCCGACGATCCAGATCAACAGGGACAAGGCCAGCAGGCCGATGACGGCCAGCACCGTGCCGTTGAAGACGGAAGACAGGAGCTTTTTCATTTCTGGGCCTCCGCAGCGGCGTCGCTGTTGCGGGCCACGAAGAGGATCACTTCGACGCGGCGGTTCTTCGCGCGGTTGTCGGGCGTGGTGTTGTCGACCACGGGTTCGCCGTCGGCACGGCCTTCGGCGCGCAGGCGGTTGGCCGCCACGCCCTGGGTCTGCAGCAGGTCGCGCACGACGTCGGCACGCTCTTGCGAGAGGTGCCAGTTCGAAGGGAAGCGCATGGTGCGGATGGGCTGGTTGTCGGTGTGGCCCGTCACCATGATGGCGCCAGGCACTTTGGCCAGCGACTGGGCCACGCGGGTGAGGATGGCCTCGCTCTTCTCGGACAAGGAGGCGCTGCCGGGCTCGAACAGGCCGTCGCCCCGCAGCGTGATGACGGAGCGGTCGACTTCGTCGCGCACGGTGAGGATGTTGGCGCGGATGTCGGCTTGCAGGAACTGCGCCAGACGGGGCTTGTCGGCGAGTTGGGGCGTGGGCGGCACGGGCGGCGCCAGGCGCAGGCCCTGGATGCTGCCGAAGACCGGGTCGGAGTGGCTGGCCAGCCCGAAGTTCAGGCCGAAGTAGACGGCCAGCAGCACCACGCCGGCCACGGCGGCCGTCACCCACAGGGGCAGCCACGACAGCATCAGGCGGCGCGCCTGGGGGGCGCCTTGCCAGTGTTGGGCCAACGCGGGGCTGTAGTCGCCCCGGGCCTTCTTGAGCATGCCGGCGAGGCGTTCGCGCACGGCTTCGAGCTGGGCCTTGCCGCCTTCGATCACGCGGAAGCGCCCTTCAAAGCCCAGCGTGAGCACGGCGTAGATGAGTTCGAGCAGGTCGCGGTTGGCGGGCACGTCTTCCGCCAGCTTGGCCATGAGCTGGAAGATCTTTTCGCCGCCGTAGGCTTCGTTGTGGAAGCTCACCAGCAGGTTGTGGCGGGCCCACTGGCCCGAGCCACCCCAGGGGGTGGAAGCGGCGGCTTCGTCGAGCAGCGTGCACAGGATGTAGCGGGCGGCGAGCACGCGCTCGCTGGCCATGCCGGCCGCGCGGGCCTTGGCTTCGAAGTCGCGCAGGCCGGCGGCCATCGACTCCTTGAGCGAGGCCGGGTCGGCCAGGTGCGTGGTGCTGCGGATCTGGGGCACCAGCGCCAGCAGGGGGTTGGCCAGGGCCACCAGCGGGTTGAGCCCCGTGTCGGGGGCGGCCAGGTCGGCGGAGACGTCGGCCCCACGGTGCAGGGCCGAGGCAAAGCCACCGGTGGGCGCGGCGGCGGCGGCCCCCGGGGTGGGCATCACGAAGGTGCGGCCGGTGTCGATCGCCGCGAACGGGTCGATGGGGGCACCAGGTTGGCCGGGCGGGTTGCCGGGAGATGGGGGCTGGGTCATGCCAGGGCCTCGAAAGCGTGGGTCAGGGGGGCCGGGTGTTCAGGACGGTGTTCAGCGGCGGATGGCCCACAGGGCCAGGTCCAGACCGGGGAAATCGCCTGCGACGTGCAGCGCCAGGTTGCCTGTGGCTTCGAACTTGGCCCACAGCTCGGTGCCGCGCTCCAGCTCGAAGTAGAAGAAGCCGGCGTGGAAGGGCAGCTGGCGCGGGGCGACCGGCAGCGGCCGCAGCGTGATGCCCGGCAGGTTGAAGTTCACCAGCTCCTTGATGGCTTCGACCGGGCCCACCTTGGTCTGGGCCGGGAAGCGGGTGCGCAGCTGCTCGCCCGGGATCTGGGCGTTGACGGCCAGCACGAAGGTGGCGGTGCGCACCAGCTCCAGGTCGGAGACCACCGCCGTGCGGATGCCGAACTTGCGGTCGACCAGCTCGATCTGGATGGCGTTGTCGTCGTCGACCACGCTCAGCATGTCGCGGATGGCGTCGAGCACGGGCGTGAAGCAGCCGCGCAGGTCGTCGTGGGCGTAGAGCGGGAAGTCGGCCGGGCGGCGCGCGGCGGTGTGGAAGGTGCTGAGCTCGCCGGCCAGACCCAGGCAGGTCTCGAAGGCCCGGGCGGGGTGCACGTTGGGCGCGCTGGCGTATTGGCGCAGCAGGGGTTCGTGGCGGTTGAGCAGCTGCAGACGCAGGAATTGGGCGATTTCGCTCACCCCGTGGCCCAGCTGGCCCATCTTGGACGCCAGGGCATGGGCGCGCTGGCGCACCAGGCCGTGCAGCAGGGTCAGGCTGGACGACAGCTGGCCCGAGGCGTCGCAAGTGAGCTGCGGCGGGATGTAGCTGCGCTCCAGGGCCACGGCGTTGTCGCTGCGGCGCTCGGCGACCAGGGCGCAGCCCAGCACCGTCCAGGCGTCGGTCAGCTCCTTGGCGCGCAGCAGGCGCAGCTTGAGGCGGCCCGTCTGGATCTCTTCGGGCTCGGCCGTGGCCTCGGTGTTGTCGCGCACCCCTTCGATGCTGACTTCGTAGCGGGCCAGCTCGTCGCGGGCACCGTCGTTGAAGTCGGCTTCGTTGAGGCCCTCGCGCTGCACGGGCAGGGCCAGGTAGATGACCTCGTTCTTGAGGTCAGCCGGGATGTCGAGCGGGGCCGGGGCCGGGTCGAGCTGGGGGATGGCGAAGGGCGTGCCGTCGGGCCAGATGCCACTGGCGCGGGCCAGGCCCACGCGCCCCAGGGCCAGCAGGCCTTCGTCGAGCTGCAGGTCGGTGAAGCCCCAGCTGTGCGGGGTCAGCGCCCGCACCCGGGTGTCGACGAGACGCTCGGTGAAGCGCGCTTCTTGTTGGAAATGATGCGGTTGCAGGAACATGCCCTGCGACCAGACAACCTTGTTGCGCCAGCTCATGCGGCCACCTTCATCGGCGAAAAAGACATCACGCGGTCAGGTGGCCGCCAGGCGCATTCAGGTCATTTGGGCGGCTCGGCGGGGGCGATCCCCACCGTCAGCGCATCGACCTTGATCGTCCAGCGGTTCACCTTGTTCGGCTCGATGGCCACGATGGCGCGGGGCCGCGACTTTTCCATGTCGCGGAAACCGACCACCACGGCCAGGAATTTGCTCTCGGGCTGCGGCTGGCGGGCCAGGTCTTTGGTTTCGCCAGGGCGCAGCACGAACTCATCACGCATCAACAGTTCGCTGCCCAGCACTTCCTTGTCGCGCTCGAACAGAGAGAGGAAGTCGGCCCCATCGAATTGCGTGCGGGCCTTGAGCTCGTACACCCGCACCACCACCGGCGACGGGCGCTTGCGGCTGTCCAGGTTGACCTGGGCGGCGGCCACGAGCTTGGCGTCGATCTCGGTGGGCTCAGGGGCGAACGGCGACAGCGAACCGCAACCCGGCAGCAGGCCCATCAGACCCGCCGCACCCAGGCAGACACCTGCGGTTCGCGCAGCCCGACCCCAGCCTGTGGCCCTGGCTTGCAGCCCGGACTGCGGCGCCCGCAAGTCGAAAAGGGAAAACTTGACCATGTTGAATCCTGGCGAGAATAAGGGCGCCCTACGGGCGGCCACCGTGACTAAGGTAACAAGGGCGCGGGCTTGACCAAGGTCAGTTGCCGGCAGCCAGTCCGGCATCCTAAGGTGCCAGGCATGCAAGTCTCACGACAGGCGCCTTCGCGCCCCCTCCGGTTGTCTCTTTCTTCGCGCAACCACCCAGCTTGGGTCTGGACGGGGGCCGTGAGCGCGTGGCTGTTGGCGGCCTGCGGCAGCACGCCCACCCAGGAGCCCCAGGCCGACGCCAGCCAGGTGCCCCCGCCGGTGGTGGCCGCGGCGCCCGTGGGCAGCGACATCGCCACGCGCAACGCGCTGTTCAAGGTGTCCACCTTCGACACCCTGCCGGGCTGGCAGCAAGACAACCTGGGCGAAGCCTGGGCCGCCTTCAAGGAATCGTGCAAGGCGCTGGAGCGCAAGCCCAACTGGAAGAAGTTGTGCGCCGACGTCAAGGCCACGAAAGACCCGAAGGCCGGCCGCGCCCTGCTGGAGCGCGAATTCACCCTGCTGACGGTGCAAAACACCGACAAGACCCGCGAAGGCGACATCACCGGCTATTACGAGCCCTTGCTCAATGGCCGCACGGTCAAGGGCGGTGACTTCGTGGTGCCCGTCTACGGCGTGCCCAACGACATGTACTTCCTCGACTGGAAGAACGTGCCCACCACCCAACGCAAGGGCGTGGCCACGATGCGCCCCAATGGCCGCCTGCTGGTGGCCGCCCAGCCCGGCGAGCTGGGCGCCGTGAAAGTCGACCTGCGCAAGTTCACCCTCGACACCCTGGACCGCCGCCTGCGCGTGCGCCTGGAGGGCGACCAGGGCCTGCCTTATTACAACCGCGCCGACATCCAGCGCCTGGGGCAGATCGACGCCCCGGTGCTGGCCTGGGTCGACGACCCCCTGGCGCTGTACGCCATGCAGATCCAGGGCGCGGGCCGCATCCGCATGGCCGACGGCAGCACGGTGCGCCTGCAGTACGCCGACCAGAACGGCCAGCCTTTCAAGCCGATGCAGCTCGCCGCCCAGGGCAACGAACGCATCCAGACGCGCGGCATCCAGGGTGCCCAGATGGAAGTGCCGGAAACTTTCGAGTTGGCGCCTGTGGGCGACGCCGCAGAGGCGACCGACAGCGCCGAGCCCGATGCCGCCGAGCCGCTGACCCGTGGCGGTGTGCGCAAGGCCCCCGCGCCCAATGAAAGCGACGCCCTGGTCAACGCCTTGTTGCCCCAGGGCCCCAAGGCCGCCAACAAGGGCCGCAGCAAGTCGGCCCCGCCTGCGCCGCCCGCCTCCGAAGCCAACCCCGACGCCACCGTGGCCGCCGTGGGCCGCAAGCTGCTGGCCCAGCGCGCCAAGGCCATCGAGACCGACCCCAGCTACGTGTTCTTCCGCGTGGCCAACGACCTGCCGCAAAACGTCGGGCCCATGGGGGCGCTGGGTGTGCCGCTCACCGCAGGCCGTTCGCTGGCCGTGGACCCACGCGTCATGCCGCTGGGCTACCCGGTTTTCCTGGACGCGCAAGGCACCGACCGCAAGCAAACGCGCATGCAGCGCCTCATGTTCGCGCAAGACACCGGTGGCGCGATCCGTGGGGCGGTGCGCGCCGACTATTTCTGGGGCTACGGCTCCGACGCCGGCCGCCAGGCGCGCCAGACCAAGCACCGTGGCCGCATGTGGGTGATGGTGCCGCACGCCGAGGTGCAGGCCTTGTTGTCGACCAAGCTGGTGGTGCGGGGCAGCAAGGCGCCCGACCCCGAGTGCCTGGTGCCGGACGACGACTATTGCGCGGCCGCCCAGGACGCGGCGGACCTGCCCGAATCGCCCTGATCACCAGAGGTGTCACCCGGCAGGCCCAACGCCAGGGCGACGGGCTCGGGGCGGTGAAACAGGTAACCCTGGGCGAAGTCCACGCCCAGGCCGCGCAGGGCTTCGACCGTGTCTGGCCGGTCCACGAACTCCGCCACGGTCTGCAGGCCCAACACGCGCGCCACGTCGATGAAACAGCGCACGGCCGCCTGGTCCAGCGGGTCGAGGGTGAGGTTGCGCACGAATTGGCCGTCGATCTTCAGGCAGTCCACAGGCAGTTGCTTGAGGTAGCCGAAGGACGACGCCCCGGCGCCGAAGTCGTCGAGCGCGATGCGCACCCCCAGGGCCCGCAGCTTCTCGATGAAGCCTCTGGCTTCGTCCAGCCGGGTGATGACGGCGGTCTCGGTGACTTCCAGACACAGCTTGCGCACATCGAAGCCCGCGTCGCGCAGCAGCTCTTCGGCGAAGGCGTGGAAGGCCGGGTCACCGATCGACTGGCCGGACAGGTTGACCGCCAAGGTGTCGAGGTGGTCCAGGCGGTGCGAGCTCAGCAGCCGCACGACTTCGCGCAACACCCAGCGGTCGATGCGTGAGGCCATGTGGAAGCGCTCGGCCGCCGGCAGGAAGGCGCCCGGGGCGATCAGCTGTCCGTCGGGGCCGCGCAGGCGCAGCAGCACTTCGGCATGCAGGCCCTGGCCTGGCTTGGGGGCCAGTGCCACGATGCGTTGGGCGTGCAGCTCGAAGAGGTGTTCATCGAGGGCTTGTTCGAGGCGCGTGGCCCATTGGGTTTCGCCTTGGCGGGCGCGCAAGGCCTCGTCCGTGTCGTACCAGGCGTGCACGCGGTTGCGGCCGGCTTCCTTGGCGGCATAACAGGCCGTGTCGGCGGCTTGCTGCGCGTGCGCCAGGGTGTGCCAGCGCCCGTCGAGCGGGGCCAAGCCGATGCTCGCACCGATGCGAAAGCGCCGGCCTTCGTGAACGAAGCGGAAATCTTCCATGGCGTCGCAGATGGTCTGCGCCGCGCGATGGCCTTGCTCCACGGTGCAACGCTCCAGCAACACGCCAAATTCGTCGCCGCCCAGGCGGGCCAGCACGTCGTGGGCGCGCACGCAGCCCTTGAGCAGCTGCGCCACTTGCTTGAGCAGCGCGTCGCCAACGGCGTGGCCGCAGGCGTCGTTGACCAGCTTGAACTGGTCGAGGTCGATGTACATGAGCGCGTGGTGGGACTGGTCATCGCGCGCGCGCTGCAGCAGCGCTTGGGCCTGGTGCTCGAACTCGCTGCGGTTGACCAGGCCGGTGAGCGGGTCGTGGCGCGCCCGGTAGCTCATCTCCCGCCCCAGTTCGCGCTGTGCGGTCACGTCCCGGAAGACCAGGATGGCGCCCAGCACCTGGCCCTGGTTGTCGCGGATGGGGGCGGCCGATTCTTCAATGCCGTAGCTGGTGCCGTCGCGGCTGGACAGCCGGGCGAGGCCTTGTTGGGGCACCACGTCGCCTTCGCGCAAGCAATGTTGAACGGGGCAGGGCAGCGCTTCGCCCGTCAGCTCGTCGTGGATCACGAAGACCTGGGTCAGGGGCTGGTCGATCGCGGTGGTGCCGCGCCAGCCGGTCATGCGTTCGGCCACGGGGTTGAGCCAGCGCACCCGGCCCATGGCGTCGGTGGTGACGACCGCGTCGCCGATCGACATCAGCGTCACGCGCAGCAGCTCGTGCTTCTCGGCGAGGTCGCGCTCCATGCGCTTGCGCTCGGTGATCTCCTGGGCGGTGCCCAGCATGCGGATGGCGCGCCCGCTGTCGTCGCGTTTGACCACGTTGGCGCGGGCGTTGACCACCCGCACGCTGCCGTCGCGGGTGTTCAGCCGCATGTCCACGTCCATGGGCCGCTGGCCCGACACGGCCGCCATGAGGGCCGCTTGCACGTGGGGCATGTCTTCAGGGTGCACCCAGGGTTGCCAGTCGTCCAGCCTGCCGCCAAACGTGGCCTGGTCGCAGCCGGTGAGCTTGAACATCTCCTCGCTCCACAGCAGTTGCCCAGAGTCCAGCCTGTATTCCCAAATGCCGATGCCGTTGGTCTGGGTGGCCAGGTCCAGGCGTTGCTGTTGGTCGCGCAGGGCTTCAGCGGTGTCGTGCCAGTCGGTGATGTCGCGGCCCACGGAGTGGATGCCCGTGAGCTGGCCCGATTCGTCACGCAAGCCCCGGTTGGTCCAGGCCACCCAGCGCTGGCGACCTTGCAGGTCTTGCACCTGGTTTTCGCCGTGCAGGATCACGTCGCCGTCGGCCAGCTGGGCCAAATGGGCGCGCAAGGCCTCGTGGCTGGCGGCGGGCACCGCATCGAACAGGTTGCGCCCCACCGCCGCTTCGGGCGAGGCGTAGCCAAAGAAGCGGGCGTAGGCTTGGTTGACGAAGCGCAGCGAGCCTTCCGCGCCCGCCAGCGAGATCAGCTCGGTCTGGTCTTCGACGATCAGCCGGTAGTGGCGTTCGCGCTCGCGCAGCTCTTGTTCGAGCTGGCTGCGGTGCAGCAGGGCGGTGCTCAAGGCCTGGTCTCGCACCGCGAGCGCCTGGGCCATGGCGTGGGCCAGCAGGTCGAGGGTGGCCAGTTGGGCCTCGTCGAGCTGTCTGGGGCTGGGGTCGAGCAGGCATAGCGTGCCCACCTGGAGCCCGTCGGGCAAGGTCAGGGGCCAGCCTGCATAAAAGCGCAAGGCCGGTGGGGCCACGACCATCGGGTGCTGGGCGAAGCGCGGGTCGGCGCGCAAATCAGGCACCACCTCGCGCTGGCCGCTGAGGTAAGGCAGGGCGCAAAAGCCACCTTGCAGCGGCATGGGTGGGGCGTCGGCCAGGGGCGCTGCGTCGGAGGCCCCGGCGCCCCCAGCGCTCCCGGTTCCCCTGTTGCCCACCTGGGCCAGGTGCACCACCTGGTCGCCGATCACCAGGTTGATGAACGCTTGCGGCACTTGCGCCGCCTGCGCGGCCAAGGCCAGCAGCGACAGGCACAAGGGGTCGGGTTGCCTGCCCAGGGCGCTCAATTCCAGCAATCGGGCTTGTTGACGGTCGGTGGTGGCTGGCGTCTCGGGGGCTTGGATCATGGGCAGGCAAAACGCGGGGCAGACGTCAGGAGAGCAGGGACAGTGCCGCAGCATGCCCGACTTTTTTCATCGGCTATAGGGGGAAATGACGGGCAATTTGCGCGAAATCGTTCTGCGGTCTTCCGCCGATGACCTCGCTTTGCACGACAAATGGCTGTTCAAATCGGCGGCCCCGGCCGTATACTCACGCCCACTTTCGAGGAGCGTTGCAAGGCTGACTGCCGGTTCACACCGCAGCTCACGGCCCCAGGCTCGAAAGCTTCCCGTTTTGCAACCGCGCTCACCCGCATGTGTCCCGCTGGGTGAGGGGCGCCTCCACACAGGCGCCGTCGAATGTCCTTCATAACCCCGGCAGCGCACGGCGGAACCTTTTGATCGTTGAATCAGGAGCTTCCTCATGACCGCTGTGACCCGTCAACTCATCACCGACCACAAGGGCGTCGACTGCGTCGTCGCCGACATGTCGCTGGCCGCTTGGGGCCGCAAAGAAATCCTCATCGCCGAAAGCGAAATGCCGGCGCTGATGGCCATCCGCAAGGAATACGCCGCCACCCAGCCCCTGAAGGGCGCCCGCGTGACCGGCTCGCTGCACATGACCATCCAGACCGCCGTGCTGGTGGAAACGCTGCAAGCCCTGGGTGCCGACGTGCGCTGGGCTTCGTGCAACATCTTCTCGACGCAAGACCACGCTGCCGCCGCCCTGGTCGAAGCCGGCACCCCCGTGTTCGCCTACAAGGGCGAGTCGCTGGAAGACTACTGGGACTACACCCACCGCATCTTCGAGTTTGCCCCCAAGGGCGCTGCGGGCGAAGGCCCCAACATGATCCTCGACGACGGTGGTGACGCCACGCTGCTGATGCACCTGGGCAAGAAGGCCGAAACCGACCTGTCGGTGCTGGCCAACCCGGGTTCGGAAGAAGAGCGCATCTTGTTTGCCGCCATCAAGGCCAAGCTGGCCGAAGACAGCACCTGGTACAGCCGCAAGGGCGCCAAGATCATCGGCGTGACCGAAGAGACCACGACCGGCGTGCACCGCCTCAACGAAATGAGCGCCAAGGGCAGCCTGCTGTTCCGCGCCATCAACGTGAACGACTCGGTGACCAAGTCGAAGTTCGACAACCTGTACGGCTGCCGCGAATCGCTGGTGGACGGCATCAAGCGCGCCACCGACGTGATGGTCGCCGGCAAAGTGGCCGTGGTCGCGGGCTACGGCGACGTGGGCAAGGGCTCGGCCCAGGCCCTGCGTGCCCTGTCGGCCCAGGTGTGGGTCACCGAAATCGACCCCATCAACGCGCTGCAAGCCTGCATGGAAGGCTACCGCGTGGTGACCATGGACTGGGCCGCCGACAAGGCCGACATCTTCGTGACCACCACCGGCAACCGCGACGTGATCACCTATGAACACATGGCCGCGATGAAGAACAACGCCATCGTGTGCAACATCGGTCACTTCGACAACGAGATCCAGGTCGCCAAGCTGGAAGAGAACTGCCAGTGGGAAGAGATCAAGCCGCAGGTTGACCACGTCATCTTCAAGGATGGCAAGCGCATCATCCTGTTGGCCAAGGGCCGCCTGGTGAACCTGGGCTGCGGCACGGGCCACCCCAGCTACGTGATGTCGTCGAGCTTCGCCAACCAGACGATCGCCCAGATCGAGCTGTTCACGCGTCCGGACGCCTACGAATCGGGCAAGGTCTACGTGCTGCCCAAGCACCTCGACGAGAAGGTGGCTCGCCTGCAGCTGACCACGCTGAACGCCGAGCTGACCACGCTGACGGCTGACCAGGCCGCCTACATCGGCGTGTCGGTCGACGGTCCCTACAAGCCCGACACGTACCGTTACTGATCGATGTCTTTGCCTCAACTGACCCAGCGTGCCGACCAGCAGGTCGTCGCGCAGGGGCTGGCCCCCACCCGTTCGGCCGCCCAGCGACTGATCGACCACGGTGGCGTGCAATGGCTCGGCCCACAAGGCTGGACCACGGTGCGCAAGGCCGGTGAGAACCTGCCCATTGGCTGCGAATTCAAGCTGCTCGACGACGCCGAGACCCGCTGGGTCTCGCGCGCCGGCCTGAAGCTCGAAGGCGCGATCGCGCATTGCCGCGCCGGCAGCCCGAAGCTGCAGGTCAAGGGCAAGGTGTGTCTCGACGTGGGGCAAAGCACCGGTGGCTTCACCGAGGTGCTGCTCGATGCGGGCGCCAAGCACGTGGTGGGCGTCGATGTGGGCCACGACCAGGTCAACGCCCGCATCCGCGAGCACCCGCAGGTCTCGGTGGTGGAGGGCGTCAACGCCCGCCACATGACCGAAGACGACCTGGGCGAAGACATGCCCAAGGCCGGTTTCGCGCTCATCACCGGCGACCTGTCCTTCATCTCGCTCACCCTGGTCTTGCCGGCCCTGGCGCCGCTGTTGGCCCCCAAAGGCGAGCTGCTCATGCTGGTCAAGCCGCAGTTCGAACTGCAGCCCGGCCAGGTGGGCAAGGGCGGCATCGTCAAAGACCCGGCGCTTTACCCCGAAGTCGAAGCCCGCATCCGGCAGTCCTGCTCGGACCAAGGCCTGATCGTGGTGGACTACTTCGACAGCCCGATCGCCGGTGGCGACGGCAACCGTGAATTCTTCGTGCGGGCCAAGCCTGCACCGCAGAGCGCCACATGACCACTTCTCTCCCCATCAGCCTGGAGTTCTTCCCGCCCAAGACGCCTGAAGGCGCCGACAAGCTCACGGCCGTGCGCCAGCAGCTCTACGCGCTCAAGCCCGAGTACTGCTCGGTCACCTACGGCGCAGGCGGCTCCACGCAAGACGGCACCATCCAGACGGTGCGCGCCATCCTGGCGGAAGGCTTTGATGCCGCGCCCCACTTCTCTTGCATCGGCGCCAGCAGGGCCAGCGTGCGCGAGCAGCTGGCGCAGTTCAAGGCCGACGGCATCCGTCGCCTCGTGGCCCTGCGCGGTGACCTGCCCAGCGGTTACGGCGGCTTCGGCGAGTTCAAGTACGCCAGTGACCTGGTGGCCTTCATCCGCGAAGAAACCGGTGAGCACTTCCACATCGAAGTGGGCGCCTACCCCGAGATGCACCCCCAGGCCCGCAACCCGCAGGCCGACCTGCAGGCCTACGTCACCAAGGTGAAGGCCGGTGCCAACGTGGCGCTCACGCAGTACTTCTTCAACAGCGACGCCTACTTCCGTTTCGTGGAAGACGCCGAGGCCGCTGGCGCGACCATCCCGGTGGTGCCGGGCATCATGCCCATCACCAACAGCACCCAGCTGATGCGCTTCTCCGACGCCTGTGGCGCGGAGATCCCGCGGTGGATCCGCACCCGCCTGGAAGGCTTTGGCGACGACAAGGCCTCCATCCAGGCCTTCGGCCTCGACGTGGTCACCGACCTGTGCGAGCAGTTGCGCGCTGGCGGCGTGCCGGGGCTGCACTTCTACACGATGAACCAATCGGCCACGGTGCTGGCCTTGTGCGAACGCCTGGGCCTGTGACCCCCGGTTTCGGGGCGCTGGCGCCGCTTGCTGATCTGGCTCAAGCCTCGGTCAGAAGCGGTCGGCGGCCCGCCACAGTGCGCCTGCGGCCTTGAGCCAAAGCAAGTGCGCCCCATGACGTCCTTGGTGGAATGGGTGCCAAGGGTTGACCCCAGGTCGACCCGGCAACCTCACCTGACAACAAGGATTTCTCATGGACTGCCAAGCTCGCTCCCGCTCTTTCGCTCGTGTTTCTCTCGTGGCAGGTGCCGCGCTGCTGGCCCTGGCCGGGTCGGCCCACGCCGCAGCCGGTGACATCGTGGTCCGTGGCCGAGTGCTGGAGCTGTCGCCCGCCAACGAAAGCTACGGCCCGCACGCCGCCCTGGCCAACAACGCCGTGAGCGTCAGCGACCGCCTTGTCTGGGAAGTGGACGCGTCGTACTTCATCACCAACCACATCGCGGCCGAAATCATCGCCACGACGCCCCCGAAGCACACCGTCTACACCAACGGGGTGCGCCTGGGCACGCTGCGCCACCTGCCGCCGACGCTGACCTTCCAGTACCACATCGCCCCGACCAACGCTTCGGTGCGCCCCTACATCGGCGTGGGCGTCAATTTCACCCACTTCTCGGCGGTGGACCTGGACGCCGGCCCCGCCCTGGGGTCTTCGAGCGCCGTGCCACTGAAGGTCAAGAGCAACAGCTGGGGCACCGCCTTCCAGCTGGGCGCCGACTTCCCCATCAACGACCGCCTGTCGGTCAACGTCGACTTCAAGAAGATCGACATCTCGACCAAGGTGAGCCTGGCCGACGGCACCTACCTGGGCACCGTGAAGGTCAACCCCGTGCTGTTCGGTGCGGGCATCGGCTACAAGTTCTGAGCGCCTGGAGCCCCAATGAAAAAGCCCCTCTTGCGAGGGGCTTTTTTTTTGAGCTTGCGTCAGACCGAGGGGCGCATGACACACCCCATCGGTCAGGCCAGCTCAGCCAATCAGGCTTGCTTGCGGCGAGCCACCAGGCTCATGCCCACCAGGCCCAGGCCCATCAGGGCGTAGGTCGAGGGCTCAGGCACCTTCGAGCCGCCGGGCAGGGCCACGGTGCCGATGTTCACGCTTTGCACCAGGTTAGCCAGGTAACCAAATTGGGTGGCGTCCATGTCGAAGTTGGTGGCCACGTAGTCGATGAACGACTGCGACAGCACGAAGTTCGAAGCCGACACGCCCAGGGCGCGGCTGGTGGTCGACGAGGTCACGGCGGTGCCGATGTCGGTGCCCAGGCTCGAAGCGAAGCTGGTGGCCTTCAGCACGGATTGGTTTTGCACGTTCAGCACGGTGAAGATGCCTTGCGTGACCTTCAGCGAACCGATCAGTTCACCGGTGGAAGCGTCGATGGTGAAGCCCGACAGGGTGATCGTGGGCGCGCCAGACTTGGTGAACTTCAGGCCGGAAGCCGAGTCCAGGGCAACCATCATGGCGCCGGGGTTGGTGGCGGTCGTCACGGCCGACACGGGTTCGGTCATCACGCCGGTGGTGGCGTTGTACGTGGCCGAGCCCACGGTGCCGATGGTGTAACCCTGGAGGTTGGCGGCGATCGTGGCCGAGTCCACCACCACCGTGGCGTTGGTGGCGTTGAACGGTTGGGTGGCAGCCATGGCCGGAGCGGCAGCTGCGACGGCTGCAACAGCCATCATGGACACGCTGAACTGCTTGAAAGACATCATGGTTAGGTCCTTGTTTCGGTTTGGATGCGGGCTGAGCCGTGTGCTTGCCCTGTCTTGGGTCGCGCTGATTTGTGCGCTTGGATGGCATATTGCCGTGGGCGAAACGAACACTCCATAGGGTTCCCGCGCAGTACCCCCCCGGCTGGGGGGCGTTATTCGCCCCAAGTGTGACTTGGCGTGAACACCGTCACGAGCGCTTGGTCGTGTGCGGCGGGAGAGAAGGCTGTCGGGGCCAGCAAACCCTCGTCCCACCCAGCGCCAAAGGCACAAATCTCGGGGTGTTTCGCGAGGTAACGGTCGTAATAACCGCCACCGTAACCCAGGCGGAAACCCGCAGGGGTGTAACCCAGGCAAGGCACGATCAAAACGTCCGGCACCAGGGGTTTCCCCTCCGGGCTCGGTATACCCCATTCGTCGTAGGTCGTGGGGGTGTCGCCGTCCCACGGGACGAAATCCATGGCCACCGGCGACTTGCGGGCGCGCGGCAAAGCGAGGCGGCAGCCCAGCTGCGTTTGGGCCCAAAGCGCCAGGGGGCTTGGGTTAAATTCGCCCTTGAGGGGCCAGAACACGCCGAGAATCTCGGGTTCGACCTGAGCGATCACCGCTTGCAGTTTCGCAGTGAGGGCGGCTTGGGCCTCTTGGGCGGCCGACGTGTCGGCCCAGGCTTGTCGCGCGGCCAGCAATTGGCGGCGCAGCGCGGCTCGGGCGGGGTCGAGGTGTTCGGTAGGTGGCACGGTGTGTCAATGACTAAGGGTTTGGACAGCGTGGCGAAGCCGCAAAAAGACAAGAACAAGGGCGCGGCTGCGCGGGGTCTGGTGTGGCTGGCTGGGGCCAGCGTGCGCGCGGTGGTGCTGGGGGCGGCCCTGGCAGCCCAGGCGGCACCTTACAACCCGCCAGGCGACGACGCCACTTTCCAGGATGCGAGAGACGCCTGGCGCACCCGCGACAAGGCGCGCCTGCTGGCGGACCGTGACGCCCTGCTCCAGGCCCGCCACCCGCTCGCCCCCTGGGCAGACTATTGGTATTTTCAACTGCGCCTGGTGGAAAGCGGCCCCGCCGAAGTGGACGATTTTCTGGCACGCTGGCCCGACGCCTACGTGGCCGACCGCGCCCGCAACGACTGGCTGCTCGAGCTGGGGCGCCGCAAGGACTGGCGCACTTTCTTGCGCGTGCAGCCGGCCTTCCGCATGAACGACGACCGCGAGGTCACTTGCCTGGGGCTGCTGGCGCGTCAACAGTTGGCCGTGCCCATGGAGGGGCCGGGCGAAACGCGGGAACAGGCGCGTCAGACCTGGTGGGCCCAGAAGGACGCCGATTTCGGCTGCGACGCCATGGCCCAAGGCCTGGTGGCCGCGGGGGTGCTGGAATCGGCCGACGTGTGGCGCAAATTGCGCTTGTCGATCGAGACCGACAAGCCACGTGCCGTGCAGCAAAGCGTCAAGCTGCTGGGCGACACGGTGGCGTCGACCATCGAGCGCTTGCTGGCCCAGCCCGAGCAGGTGTTGATGCCGGCGCCGCAGCGCGCCCTGGACGGCGGGGCCGCGAGCGCCGGCCGCGCCCCGGGTGCCGTGATCGGGCCCGCCCCCGCTCGCGACAAAGGCCGCGACAAGGGGCGCCACAAGCCCGCCACCCACGCCAAGAAAGACACCGCCCGCGCCCGCGCGCCGGCCAGCCTGGCCAACACCTTGGGCCCCTGGCCTTCGGGGCTCACCCCCGAGATCCAGGCTGAGCTCAACCTGCTGGCGTTCATCCGCTGGACCAATGTCGACGCGCCTGCGGCGGCCGC
>JBEEJT010000059.1:0-2572 GCA_041169085.1 Pseudomonadota bacterium
GGGCCGAGCCCGCCAGGCCGGCCAGCAGCCAGCCCACCTGCACCGGGTCGATGGGCTTGCCGTTCTGGAACGGGATCAGCACCTCGTCCATCAGCGGGATGGTGAGGTAGGGCGGCACCAAGGTGGCGCCGGTCGAGGCCAGGGTCAGCAAGAAGCCGATCAGCAACTGACCCTGGTAGGGGCGGGCGAAGCGCCACAGGCGCAACAGCACCCAGGTTGAGGGGGGTGCTTCCAGTTCACGGCTGCAAACCGGGCACTCGTCGGTGTCGGGGGGCAGCTGGGCTTTGCAGCTGGGGCATTGTCCCGCGGCCTCTTCCAGCGGGCGCAGGCCCGTGCGCAAAGCGGCGATTTCGCGGTCGAACTGTTCCACCAGGCGCAAAACGCCGACCTGGGCGCCCAAGGTGAAGCGCCACAGGTGCAGGCGCTCGCTGCCGCCGTCGGCCAGCGAGCGGTGCAGCTCCAGGGTGCCCACGCCAGCGTGATCTTGGTGCTTCAGGCTCAAATCCGGGCTCAACGCCCAGCTTTTGACCTCAACGTCGCGATTTTGGCTGACAGGGGTGCTGCTCAACTGGCGCGGCGTGAGCGTGAGCGTGGTGGTTTCAAACCGAAGTTGAGCGTCCAAGTCAACCTGAACGCTGCCCAGAACGTTGTCACCTTCAATCGGCAGCGTGGTGCTGCTGGTTGGCCGGGTGGCCGCCCGGGCTTTCGTGTCGTCGGCGTTCGGATGTCGGTGCATGAGGGTCTCGGTCGCAAGCCGCCATTCTCGCCCAAGCAGACCGGCAAGGCCGGGCACAATGGCGGGTTTGGTTGACACCCAGCCGGTCCCAACGCTGTGTTGAGGATGCATTACCCCCGCTGGACATGAGCAAGAAAAACGACATTCAACTGCTGCGCATCAATTACCTGCGCGGCCCGAACATCTGGACTTACCGTCCGGTGCTCGAAGTCTGGCTGGACCTGGGCGAACTCGAAGCGTTCCCCTCCAACAAGCTGGATGGCTTCACCCCCCGCCTGCTGGCCATGCTGCCGGCGCTCGAAGAACACCACTGTGGTGTGGGCGAGCGTGGCGGCTTCGTGCAGCGCCTGCACGAAGGCACCTGGGCGGGCCACATCCTCGAACACATCGTCATCGAGTTGCTGAACCTGGCGGGCATGCCCACCGGCTTCGGCCAGACGCGCAGCACCTCTCGCGAGGGCGTCTACCGCATGGTGTTCCGGGCCCGCGACGAGCAAGTGGCCCGCGTGGCGCTCACGCAGGGCCACGGCCTGCTGATGGCCGCCATCAACGACT
This sequence comes from Pseudomonadota bacterium, assembly GCA_041169085.1. GTDB lineage: Bacteria > Pseudomonadota > Gammaproteobacteria > Burkholderiales > Burkholderiaceae_C > Aquabacterium. Next base: position 1,292 of record JBEEJT010000059.1, read on the forward strand.
CCTCGTTTGACGTGGCCGCCGCCGTCGACGCCGTGCGCAACAGCATCGACGACTGCTACCTGGGCCCCTCCACGGCGGCCATCGTGGGTGCGGCGACCGACCGTGGCATCCCGCACATCCGCCTCAACGACGGCAACCTGGTCCAGCTGGGTTACGGCAAGGCCCAGCGTCGCATCTGGACGGCCGAGACCGACAAGACCAGTGCCATCGCCGAAGCCATCGCTGGCAACAAGGACCTGACCAAGACGCTGCTGAAGTCTTGCGGTGTGCCGGTGCCGGAAGGCGAAGTGGTCGACAGCCCCGCCGCGGCCTGGGATGCCGCCGAAGACATCGGCCTGCCGGTGGTGGTCAAGCCGCTGGACGGCAACCACGGCCGTGGCGTGTCGCTCGAATTGAGCACCCGTGAAGACGTCGAGGCGGCCTTCAAGGTGGCCGAGGCCGAAGGCAGCGACGTGATCGTCGAGCGTTATGTGCCGGGCGACGAGCACCGCCTGCTGGTGGTGGGCGGCAAAGTGGTCGCCGCTGCCCGTGGCGAAAGCCTCTGGATCACCGGCAACGGCCGCGACCCCATCGTTCAGCTGATCGACAACCAGCTCAACTCTGACCCCCGCCGCGGCGAAGCCGAAGAGTTCCCGCTGGAAACCATCATCCTGGACCGCGAGCCGGCCATGCGCCTGCTGCTGGAGCGCCAGGGCTTGAGCGGCACCTCGGTGCCCTCCGATGGCCAGCGCGTGCTGGTGCAACGCAACGGCAACCTCACCGTCGATTGCACCGACCTGGTCCACCCCGACGTCGCTTTCCAGGCGGCCCTGGCCGCTCGCATGGTGGGCCTGGACATCGCTGGCATCGACCTCGTGTGCCTGGACATCTCCAAGCCGCTGGAAGGCCAGCGTGGCGCCATCGTGGAAGTCAACGCCGGCCCCGGCTTGCTGATGCACCTCAAGCCCGCAGAGGGCCTGCCGCGCCCAGTGGGCAAGGCCATCGTGGACCACCTGTTCGACGAAACCGAGTCGGGTCGGGTGCCCATCATCGGCGTGGCCGGCTCGCAGGCCACCCACAACATCGCCCGCCTGACCGCCTGGCTGCTGCACCTGAGCGGCAAGCACGTGGGCCTGGCCTGCCGCGACGGGCTCTTTCTGGGCAACCGCCGGGTCGAGTCGGGCAACCGCGCCAACTGGGCTTCCGGTCAGCGCCTGCTGATGAACCGCGAGGCCAACGCCATCGTGCTGGAAAACAGCGCGGCGTCCATCCTCAACGACGGCCTGGCCTACGACCGCTGTG
>JBEEJT010000060.1:0-2623 GCA_041169085.1 Pseudomonadota bacterium
AGCTACACAAGCTGTGGCGTGCGGGGCGGCCGGGCAACTACCACATGGAGTACGGCTATTCGTGCATGGGCTACGAAGTGGCCGGGGGCTTGGGTGTCAAGATGGCCCGCCCCGACCAAGAGAGCATCGTGCTGGTGGGCGACGGCTCCTACATGATGGCCAACTCCGAGCTGGCGACCTCGGTGATGCTGGGTAAGAAGATCATCGTGGTGGTGCTCGACAACCGGGGCTACGGCTGCATCAACCGCCTGCAGCGCGCCGTGGGCAGCGAGAACTACAACAACCTGCTGGCGCACTGCATCCCCGAGGGTGGGCTGGACATCCCGGTCGACTTTGCCGCGCACGCCGCCAGCCTGGGCGCCCGTTCCGTGCACGTCGACAGCGTGGCCGCGCTCAAGGCCGAGATGGTCCGCGCCCGCCAGGCCGACCGCACCACCGTGCTGGTGATCGACACCACACCGGAGCGCACCACGCCCGATGGCGGCACCTGGTGGGAGGTGGGCATCCCCGAGGTTTCCGAGCGCGAGGCCGTGCTCACCGCGCACCAAGAAGGCCAGCAGCAGAAGTCGCGCCAGCGCCTGTGAAGCCGCCTGCACAACCCCTTTGTCACCCCATTCATCTCCGACACCTGAGGATCACAACATGAGCTGGAACGTCCGCATCGGCATCAACCCCATCAGCTGGAGCAACGACGACCTGCCCTCCCTGGGCGGCGAAACCCCGCTGGAAACGGCCCTGGGCGAAGGCGCCGAGATCGGCTACGAAGGCTTCGAGTTGGGCAACAAGTTCCCCAAGGAGCCTGCTGCCCTGGCCGCCAAGCTGGCCGGGTTCAAGGTGGCCTGCGTCTCCGGCTGGTACTCCGGCTTCCTGGCCGAAGGCACGGTCGACGACGAGATCGAACGCTGCCACACCCACATGGCCAAGCTGCAGCACAACGGCTGCAAGGTGGTCGTCTATGGTGAAGTGGCCGGCTCCATCCAGGGGCAGATCGAGACCCCGCTGGTCAAGCGCCCCCGCATCACCTCGGCCGCGGCATGGCAGGCCTATGGCGCCCGCCTCAATGCCTTTGGCGAGCACCTCAAGGCCCGCTACGGCATCACCCTGGCTTACCACCACCACATGGGTGCCGTGGTCGAAACGCCGGAAGACGTGGACCAGCTCATGGCCGTCACCAACGAGAACGTGGGCCTGCTCTTTGACACCGGCCACACCTACTTTGGCGGCACCTACGGCGGTCGCACGGTCGACGTCACGGCGCAGCTGCGCAAGCATGTCAAGCGCGTGGTGCACGTGCACTGCAAGGACGTGCGCAAAGACGTCGTGGCCACAGCCCGCAACGACAACTGGTCTTTCCTGAATTCCGTGCTCAATGGCGCCTTCACCGTGCCCGGCGACGGCGGCATCGACTTCCGCAGCGTGCTGACCGTGCTGCACGACGCGGGCTACGAAGGCTGGCTGGTGGTCGAGGCCGAGCAGGACCCGGCCGTGGCCCCTCCTTACCAGTACGCCAAGCTGGGCCACGACACCCTGCGCAACCTGGTCAACGAACTGGGAGCGAAGTGATGAGCCTGCTCGTCAAAGCGCGCCGCGATGGCAGCACCCTGGTCGACATCACGCCCGAATCTGCCGGTTGGGGCCATGTGGGCTTCCGGGCCGTTCGCCTCACCCAGGGCCAGGCCGATCACTTTGAGACCGGCCGAACAGAGGTCTGCCTCACCGTGCTCACCGGCCGTGTCAACGTCCAGGTGGGGGGCGAGCGCTTCGAGGGCCTGGGAGGCCGCAGCAGCGTCTTTGACGAGAGCTCGCCGCACGCGCTCTACATCACCACCCACCAGGCGGTGAGCGTCACGGCCCTGGGCGATGCCGAAGTCGCCTACAGCAGCGCCCCGGCGCAAGGCCTTTATCCCACCCGCCTGATCGACCCCAGCACCATGAAGCGCAGCGTGCGTGGCCAAGGCGCCAACACCCGCTATGTGTGTGACATCCTGCCGGAAACCGAACCGGCCGAAGGCCTGCTGGTGGTCGAGGTGGTGACCCCGGCGGGCCACTCATCGAGCTACCCCCCGCACAAGCACGACACCGCGGGCGAGGGTGAAACGGTGCTCGAAGAGACCTATTACCACCGCCTGGATCCGGCCCAGGGTTTCGCCTTCCAGCGCGTCTACACCGACGACCGCTCGCTCGACGAAGCCATGGCCGTGGAGGACCACGACACCGTGATGGTGCCCCGTGGCTACCACCCCACCGTGGCGCCCTTTGGCTACCGCCTCTACTACCTCAACACCATGGCGGGCCCTCAGCGGAAATGGGCCTTCAAGAACGACCCGGCGCACGAATGGATGTTGCGTTGAGGCAACGTTCCCTAGGGTTCCCCCGGTCCGTTAAGCCGACGTTAATTAATTAATATTTTGTTTAACAAGGCCCCGGCGACCTGCTTGACCGCAGACAGGGCCAGCGTCCAACAAGACCCGTCGCCACTGCATTTCCCACCAACTGGGCCCGCACAAAAAGGGCCCGCAGCCGAGGAGCAATCCACATGAAAAAAGGTATTCGCCTGACCCTTGCCGCCGCCGCGGCCCTGCTGGCCTCGCAGGCCATGGCTTTCGAGTTCAACGGCTACCTG
>JBEEJT010000061.1:0-8141 GCA_041169085.1 Pseudomonadota bacterium
CATCCCAGCGCTTCCCTAGGGAAGTCAGGCCAAACGCCTGCGCAATGATTCGTAAAGACAGATCGCGGCGGCCGATCCGACGTTCAAAGACTCCTCGCCGCCGGGCTGCGGGATGCACACCGCCATAGCGCAGCGGGCCATCAGGTCGTCGCTCACGCCCTGGCCTTCATGGCCCATGACCCAGGCGCAAGGCTCGGGCAATGGCGCCTGGTGCAAGGCCATTTCGGTATGTGAACTCGTTGCCACCAGCGGCACGCCCAGGTCTTTCAAGCCGTCGAGGGTCAGTTGTTCGACCAGGTGCAGACCGAAGTGCGCGCCCATGCCAGCCCGCAACACCTTGCCCGACCACAACGCTGCGGTGCCCTTGAGCGCCAACACCTGCTTCACGCCCAAGGCCGATGCGCTGCGCAACATCGCGCCCACGTTGCCTGCATCCTGCACGCGGTCCAGCACCAGCGTTGGCACGCCTGGCAAGGGGCCGACCGGGGCGTCTTGCGCTTGCAGCGGCAGCAGGAAGCCCAGCCGCGCCGGCGATTCGAGTTGGGTGAACTGCGCCCACAGGGCTTGAGGCACCACCACGATCTTCGGAGCACGCAAAGCCAGGTCCGTGAGACGGCGAGCCTGGACGTCGCCCGGTTGCGCCAAGCCTTGGTCGCCCAGCCAGGCCACGTCGGCGATCACCGCGACGTCGGGGGTGCGGCCCCGCACCAGCGCTGCTTCGCAGAGGTGGTCGCCTTCCAGCCAGATTTCGCCCAGCTTGCGGTAAGCCGCAGAATCGGCCGCGTGCTTGCGCAGGCGTTGGACCAAAGGGTTGTCTCGGGAACTGACGGCCTGCACCTTCGGCGGGGGGCCACTGCGAGGGACATTCATGCGCGCGCTCCAACCATCAGGGCCGCGCCTTGGGCGGCCAGGGCCAGCTTCACCGGGCCGAAACTGCGGCGGTGTGCCGGCGTGGGGCCGAGGCGCTCCAGCGCAGCCAGGTGTTCCGCCGTGGGATAGCCTTTGTGGCCTTCAAAGCCGTAATCGGGGTAGGCCTGATGCAGGTCGTCGCACAAGCGGTCTCGGTGGACCTTGGCCAGGATCGAAGCCGCAGAAATCGCCTGCACCTTGGCGTCGCCCTGCACGATGGCCTGGGCGGGCATGTCCAACAACGGGATGCGGTTGCCGTCGACCTGAACCATGGTGGGCCGCAGTCGCAGGCCTTCGACGGCGCGCTTCATGGCCAACATCGTGGCGTGCAGGATGTTGAGGGTGTCGATTTCCTCCACCGTCGCTTCGGCCACGCAGAAACACAGCGCCTTGGCGCGAATCTCGTCGAACAAGGCTTCACGCTTGCGCGCGCTGAGCTTCTTCGAGTCGGCCAGGCCGGCAATCGGGTGGAGGTCATCGAGGATGACGGCTGCGGCCACCACCGGGCCGGCCAGGGGGCCTCGCCCGGCTTCGTCCACGCCAGCCAGCAAGCCGGGCTTGTCGGCGGGCCACAGCAGGTCGAGTTGCTCAACAGGCATTGCTAAAGGTTCCGGAACTCAATCGGGGTGGCGTCAGGCCTGCCCCAGGATGCGCGCGATCGCCGCCGTGGCCGCGCGGGCGGTGTCCTGGCGCAGTTCATGGTGCATCTCGACGAAGCGCTGCCGCACGGCGTCCATGCGCTGGGGCTGGTCCAACCAGGCCAACACATCTGCGGCGAGTTGCTGCGGGTTGGCATCGTGCTGAAGCCGTTCAGGCACCAGGAATTCACGCGCCAGGATGTTGGGCAAGCCCACCCAAGGCAGGTAGGCCATGTGCTTCATGATGTGCCAACTCAAGGTGCTGATCTTGTAGGCGATCACCATGGGGCGCTTGAACAAGGCTGCCTCCAGGGTGGCCGTGCCACTGGCGATCAGGGTCACATCGCACGCGGCCAAGGCTGCGTGCGAATCGCCGTCGGTCACCATCAGAGGTGCGCCCGGCGCGTGCTCGGCCACGAGCGCCTGCACCATCGGCATCAGGCCAGGGGCGACCGGCAACACGAAACGCAAGTCAGGGCGAAGGCGGGCCAACAAGGCCACCGTTTGCAAGAAAGTGGGCGCGATGTGGGCGATCTCGCCCCGGCGGCTGCCAGGCAAGACGGCCACCAGTGGCACGCCTTCAGCCACACCCAATTGCGCCCGGGCTTGCGCTCGGGGTACGTCCATCGGGATGGTGTCGGCCAGCGGGTGTCCCACGAAAGAAGCTTCGATGCCAGCGTCACGGTAGATCTGCGGCTCGAAGGGGAACAAGCAGAGCATGTGGTCCACCGAGCGGTGGATCTTGTTGATGCGCCCGCCACGCCAGGCCCAGATCGACGGGCTGACGAAGTGCACCGTGCGCACGCCCTGGGCTTTCAGCCGGGCTTCCAGGCCCAGGTTGAAGTCCGGTGCGTCCACCCCCACGAACACGTCAGGCCGCTGGGCCAGCAGACGCGCCGCCAGCTGTTCGCGGATGTTCCAGATCTCACGAAAGCGGCGCAACAACTCCAGATTGAAGCCGTGGACGGCGAGCTTGTCGCTGGGCCACCAGGCCTCAAACGATTGCGTGGCCATCTTGGGCCCGCCGATGCCCTGCCCCACCATGTCAGGCCAACGTTGCCGCATGCCTTGCAACAGCAAGCTGGCCAACAGGTCACCCGAGGCTTCGCCCGCCACCATGGCCAACCGTGGCGAGGAGGCAGTGTCTACAGGGCTCACGGGTTCGGGCATGGCGGACATGGGCAAGGCCGAGACTGCGCTCAGCGCACGATGCCGCGCTCGGCGCGCGACAGGAATTCGAGCATGTTGTCGAGGTCGACGTCGGCGCCAGGCACCGTGCCTTTGAGGGTCGCCAGCTCGTCGCGGGCGGCCGCCAAGGTCAGGCCACGGCGGTAAAGCACCTTGTACATCTGCTTGAGCATCGCCAGCCGCTCGGGCGAAAAGCCTTTGCGACGCGGCCCTTCCTGGTGCACGTTGCGGGCTTCAGCCGGGTTGCCTTCGGCCATGGTGAACGGCGGCAAGTCCTGGGTGAGCCGCGTCTGGAAGCCGATCATGGCGAAGTCGCCGATGCGCACGAACTGGTGCACCCCGCTGATGCCGCCGATCAGGGTGTGGTTGCCCACTTCTACATGGCCGGCCAGCTGCACCGAGTTGGCGATCACGTTCTGGTCGCCGATCAGGCAGTCGTGCGCGATGTGCACGTAGGCCATGATCCAGTTGTCGTGGCCCACCGTGGTCACGCCCTTGTCCTGGACCGTGCCCGTGTTGAAGGTGGTGAACTCGCGGATGGTGTTGCGGTCACCGATGACCAGACGGGTGGGCTCGCCCTTGTACTTTTTGTCTTGCGGGGCGGCGCCCAGCGAGGCGAACTGGAAGATCTGGTTGTCGCGGCCGATGGTGGTGTGACCCTCGATCACGCAGTGGGCACCTACGCGGCTGCCCGCCCCGATCGACACATGCGGGCCGATCGTGGTGTAGGCCCCCACTTCGACGTCGTCGGCGAGTTGGGCCTGAGGGTCCACCAGCGCGGTGGGGTGGATGCGGGACATGGCCTCAGTCAACCTTGCGCATGGTGCACATCAGGTCGGCCGACACGGCCACCTCGTCGCCCACCAGGCCTGTGGCGTTGAACTTGAAGATGCCGGCGCGGTTGCGCTCGAGCTTGACTTCCAGGCGCAGTTGGTCGCCCGGCTCGACCGGACGCTTGAAACGCGCACCGTCGATGCCCACGAAGTAGTAGACGGAATGGTTGTCCAGGTGCTGGCCGAGGGTTTCAAAGGCCAGCAGGCCCGCGGCCTGGGCCAGGGCTTCGAGCATCATGACGCCCGGCATGACCGGACGGTGGGGGAAGTGACCCGTGAAGAACGGCTCGTTCATGGTCACGTTCTTGATGGCGGAAATGCGAACCCCAGGCTCCAGTTCGAGCACACGGTCCACCAGCAGCATCGGGTAGCGATGCGGCAGCAGTTCCATGATCTTGTGAATGTCCATCATGACGTCTTGACTTGTTTTTCGAGAGTGCGCAGCCGGTCACGCAAGGCGTGCAGCTGTCGCAAGGTGGCAGCGTTCTTTTCCCACGAGGCGTTGTCGTCGAATGGGAAGGCGCCGCTGTAGTGCCCGGGTTGGTGGATGGAGCGCGAGATCAGCGTGCCTGAGGAGATGTGCACGTTGTCCACGATGGTGAGGTGGCCCAGGATCATGCCCGCCCCCCCCACGGTGCAATGCGAACCGATCTTCGCGCTGCCCGCCACGCCGACACACCCAGCCATGGCTGTGTGGTCGCCAATCTGGCAGTTGTGCCCGATTTGGATGAGGTTGTCGAGTTTGACGCCATGGCCGATCAGCGTGTCGCCTAAGGCGCCACGGTCGATGCAGGTGTTGGCGCCGACCTCGACGTCGTTGCCGATGCGCACGGCGCCCAGCTGTTCGATCTTGACGTAAGTGCCCTGGCTGGGCGCAAAGCCGAAGCCATCCGCCCCGATCACGGCGCCTGAGTGCACCACACAGCGCTCGCCCACGACGCAATCGAATCCCACGGTCACGTGGGGCGCGAGACGGGTGTCACGGCCAATGCGGGCACGCTCGCCCACCACGGTCTGGGCCCCGACGGTCACACCGGCTTCGATGACGGCACCGGCTTCGATGACGGCCAAGGCACCAACCGTGGCTTCAGGCGACACCTGGGCATCGGGGTGGACCACCGCCGAAGGGTGAATGCCGACGGGAGCCGACGGGCGCACGCGCCTGGCCCACCACTGGGTGAGTTGGGCAAAGTAAAGGTAAGGGTCCGGCGTCACGATGGCGGCGCCTCGGGCCACCGCGGCCTCGGCCAGCTTGGGCGACACGATCACGCAGCCGGCCCGGCTGCTGGCCAGGTGGCTGGCGAACTTGGGGTTGGCCAGGAAGCTGATGGCGTGCGGCTCGGCAGATTCCAGCGAGGCGATCTCGCGGATCACGCAGGCGGGGTCACCTTGCAGCTCGCCGCCCAACTGGCTCACCAGGTCGGCCAGCGACACGGCCACCTGACCGGCGGCCACGGGCATGGCGACAGGCGGGAGATCTGGGAGGGTCAGGCCGGCGGTCGCTGTGTTGGGGGAAGACGCGCTCACTTGGCCAGTCCAGCGTTCACGGCCTTGATCACCTTGTCGGTGATGTCGACGCGCGCGCTCACGTAAGGCGCCTCTTGCTGCAAGATGAGGTCGTATTTCTCTTGCTCGCCCACCTGACGCACGGCCTTGGCCACCAACTCCTGAAGTGCCGCCATCTCGTCGTTGCGGCGCAGGTCGATGTCTTCGTTGAACTCACGGCGCTTGCGTTGCAGCTCGCGCTCCATCGTGTCGACCTCGCGCTGGCGACGTGCACGTTCGCTTTCGGCCATCGTGGGCGTGTCGCGCTGGAGTTTGTCCGACCAGGCGCGGACTTTGCCGTCCACAGCCTGCAGCTCGGTTTCGCGGCGCTTGAACTCGGTGTCCAGGCGCGACTGCGCCATGCGGGCAGGCATGGAGTCGCGCATGATCCGGTTCAGGTTGACCACACCGATCTTGAGCTCCTGCGCGTACGACGAGCAGGCCACCAGCGTGGCCATCGCGGCCACCAGCACGGAACGTAGCGGTTTCATGATCAGAAGACGGTGCCAATCTGGAATTGGAGTCTCTGGATTTTATCTTGATCGAAGTAACGCAAGGCCTTGCCGTAGCTCAGCTTGAGCGGGCCGACGGGCGAAATCCAGCTGATGCCGACGCCGGTCGAGGCGCGGAAGTCCTGCAATTTGACAGTTTGCGATTCGCCCCACACGTTGCCCGCGTCCAGGTAACCGAACAGGCGCAGCGATCGGTCGTTGCCCGCGCCGGGGAACGGCACATAAAGCTCGGTGTTGAGGTTGATGCGCTTGTTGCCGCCGATGTAGGCCCCTTCGATGTCCATGGGGCCCAGGGAGTTCTGCTCGAAGTTGCGCACCGTGCCCAGGCCGCCACCGTAGAAGTTCTTGAACACCGGGAAGGGCTTGCCCTCCAAGCCGCGGCCATAACCGAGTTCGGCATTGAAGCCGATGCTGTAGCGGTTGTTGAACGGGTAGAACTGCTGGAACTGGTAGTTGTTGCGCATGTAGCGCGTGTCACCAGCCACCCCCCATTCGACGTTGAGGCGCTGGTAGCGGCCGTCGGTGGGGGCGATGGCGCTGTTGCGGGCGTCTCGCGCCCAGCCGATGGTCAGCGGCACCGACAGGCTGCGCTCCCCGAACAGTTCGCGGTGCAAACGGTAGCTCAAGGGCAGACCTGTGTTGCCATGGATGGCGGTTTGCTCTGCACCGGCCCCCAGGAAAACGGTGTCGAACTCGGTGAGCGGCACACCGAAACGCACCGCAGCGCCGGGGGTGACGATCTCGTAGTCGCCACCCTGGGTGCGCAAGGGCCGCGAGGTGCGGTAGAACAAGTCATACGACCGCGACACGCCGTAGTCCGTGAAATACGGGTCGACCGTGCTGAGCACGATGGTGCGGTTGTACTTGCTGGTGTTGACCTCGATGCCCAGGTAGTTGCCGGAGCCAAAGACGTTGTCTTGCTTGATCGAGCCCGTGATGGTGAATTTCTCGGCGCTCGAAAAGCCGGCGCCCAACATCAGGTTGCCCGTGGGCTTTTCTTCGACGGTGATGGTCAGGTCCACCTGGTCGGCGGTGCCGGGCACCTCGGTGGTGTCGATGCTGACGTTCTTGAAATAGCCCAGGCGGTCCACTCGGTCGCGCGACAGCTTGATCTTCTGGCCGTCGTACCAAGCCGACTCGAACTGACGGAACTCTCGGCGGATGACCTCGTCGCGTGTGCGGGAGTTGCCCGCCACGTTGATGCGCCGCACGTAAACGCGGCGCTGTGGCTGCGCCGTGAGCACCGCCACCGCCCGGCCGTTCTCGCGGTCGAGCTCAGGGCGGAAGTCCACCCGGGCAAAGGCGTAGCCAAAGGCCGCGAAGCGCTCGGTGAACGCCTTGATCGTGGCCGCCACGTCTTCGGCGCGGTAAGACTCACCCGGCTTGATCTTGACCAGGCGGTTGAAGGTTTCTTCCTTGCCCAGGTAATCGCCCACCAAGCGAACGTTGGTCACCACGTATTGCGGGCCTTCGTTGACGTTGATGGTGATGGCGATGTCTTGCTTGTCCGGCGAAATGGCCACCTGCGTCGATTCGACCTTGAACTCCAGGTAGCCCCGGTTCAGGTAGTAGGACTTCAGGGTTTCCAGGTCGGCGTTGAGCTTGGTGCGGGCGTACTGGTTGGACTTGGTGTACCAGGACAGCCAGTTGCCCATGCTCAAGTCCATCTGCGACAGCAAGGTGCTTTCGCTGAAGGCCTGGTTGCCGGTGATGCGGATGTTCTTGATCTTGGTGACGTCGCCTTCGGTGACCGTGAACGTCACGTTGACGCGGTTGCGCTCGGCGGGTGTGATCGTGGTCACGACTTCCACACCGTAGAGGCTGCGCGTCAGGTACTGGCGCTTCAGTTCCTGTTCGGCGCGGTCGGCCAAAGCGCGGTCGAAGGGCTGGCCGTCGCCCACGCCCACATCCTTGAGCGCCTTGATGAGGGCGTCTTTTTCGAACTCGCGGGTGCCCACGAATTCGACGCGCGAGATCACCGGGCGCTCTTCCACCACGATCACCACCACGCTGCCATCGATCTGGATGCGCACGTCCTTGAACAGGCCCGTGGCGAACAGCGAACGCAGGCCAGCGGCCCCTTTGTCGTCGGTGTAGGTATCCCCCACACGGAAAGGCAGCGAAGCGAACACGGTGCCGGCGTCTGCACGCTGCAGGCCTTCCACGCGGATGTCCTTGAGCACGAAGGGCTCCACGGCCCACGCGTTGTGCATCAGGGTTGCGGCAAGACAGGCGGCCAGCAGCGTCGGCTTGAACCGCGCTGCGGTCGGTTGAGAAATCAGCATCGGGAAGGAAACTCAGTGCCCGCCGAAGACGCGAGCCAGGTCGTTGTACAGCGCCAGCGACATCATCGCCAGCATGAGGGCCACGCCACCGCGCTGCAGTCGCGCCAGCCAGGCGTCCGAGACGGGACGGCCGGTCAGCCCCTCGAAAAGATAATACATGAGGTGCCCACCATCGAGGACGGGCAGCGGCAGCAGGTTCAGCACGCCCAAAGACACACTCACCAGGGCCAG
>JBEEJT010000062.1:0-7353 GCA_041169085.1 Pseudomonadota bacterium
TCCCTCGCCGCCCACCACGACCCATTCCTCGTCTACACGCTCATCCTGTACCACCTCTTCCGCGATCGCGGCGATGATCTCGACGAAGAGCGCATCGTCAAGTCGGCGACCGGCATCCGCAACACCGTGGTCTGGAAGAAGCTCTTCAAGTTCCAGCGCGACGGCGTGGTAGGCGCCATCGACAAACTGGCCCGATTCGGCGGCTGCATCATCGCGGACAGCGTGGGCCTCGGTAAGACCTTCGAGGCGCTGGCCGTCATCAAGTACCACGAGCTGCGCAACGATCGCGTGCTGGTGCTGGCCCCCAAGCGCCTGCGCGACAACTGGACGCTCTACAAGGCCAACGATCAGCGCAACATTCTGGCGTCGGACCGCTTCAACTACGACGTGCTGAACCACACCGACTTGTCGCGCGATGGCGGCTTGTCTGGCGATATCGACCTCACGCACATCAACTGGGGCAACTACGACCTGGTGGTCATCGACGAGTCGCACAACTTCCGCAACAAGCGTTCGCCCAAGAAGGATGTGGAGACCCGTTACGACCGGCTGATGCGCAAGATCATCCGCGAGGGTGTCAAGACTCGCGTGCTCATGCTCTCAGCCACGCCGGTCAACAACCGCCTGGCCGACCTGAAGAACCAGATCGCATTTGCGACCGAAGGTGACGACACGGCTCTGTTCGACCACGGCATCGCCAGCATCGACAGCACCACCCGTCGCGCCCAGAAGGCCTTCAACCGCTGGCTGGAACTGCCCGAAGTCGAGAAGACACCGCAGTTGCTGGTGGAGATGCTGGGCTTCGACTACTTCAGCATGCTCGATCACCTGACCATCGCGCGCTCGCGCCGGCATATCGAGAAGTACTACGGCACTGCCGAAACGGGTCGCTTTCCCAGCCGCCTGCCGCCGGTCAACATCAAGGCCGATGTGGACAAGGCCAGCGAGTTCCAGTCGATCAAGGAGATCAACCTGGAGATCCGGCGCTTGAAGCTGGCCAGCTACGCACCGCTGCGCTACGTCCGGTCAGGCCGGCTGGCCGCCTACGACGAGAAGTACAGCACCGCCATCCGGGGTGGCGAAAGCATCTTCCGCCAGGTGGACCGCGAGGAAAGCCTGATCCACCTGATGCGCGTCAACCTGCTCAAGCGCATGGAAAGCTCGGTCTGGTCCTTTGGCCTGACCGTGGGCCGGCAGCTCAAGGACGTGGACGCCACGCTGGCGCGGCTGGTCGCGTACAAGGCTGGCAGTTCGGGGGCAGAAGACGAGTTTGAAGAGATCGACATCGCTGATGTTGACATTGATGACCCGGCGTTCGAGCCGCTGCTGGTCGGCCGCAAGGTCAAGGTGCTGCTCAGCGACATGGATCTGACCCGCTGGCGACAAGATCTCACCGAAGACCGCAACCGCCTTGCCACCCTGAACGCAGCGGCCATACAGGTGAACGCGGCGCGTGACGACAAGCTGGGCAAGTTGCGTGACCTCATTGCCGACAAGGTGCGCAACCCGATCAACGCCGGCAACCGCAAGATCATCGTCTTCACGGCCTTCGCCGACACGGCCGAGTACCTGTATGACCACTTGGCCGAGTGGGCGAAGACGCAGCTCAAGGTTGAAACCGCCCTGGTCACCGGCTCGGGCCGCAACCGGTCCACCGTCGCCGGGCTGCGCAAGGATCTGTCCACGATTCTCACCGCCTTCTCCCCCCGCTCCAAAGAGCGCCCGGCCAGCCTGGCCGCCGAAGGCGAGTTGGACCTGCTGATCGCCACCGACTGCATCAGCGAGGGTCAGAACCTGCAGGACTGTGACTGGCTGGTCAACTACGACATCCACTGGAACCCGGTACGGATCATCCAGCGCTTCGGTCGGATCGACCGCATCGGCTCGCCCAACACCAGCATCCAACTCGTCAACTTCTGGCCCAACATGGAGCTGGAGGAGTACATCGGCCTGGAGCAGCGCGTCAGCGGGCGCATGGTGCTGCTGGACATCTCCGCCACCGGTGAAGAGAACATCATCGAGCAGCAGTCTGGCGACCCGATGAACGACCTGGAGTACCGCCGCAAGCAACTGCTGAAGCTGCAGGACGCGGTGATCGACCTGGAAGATCTCTCCAGCGGCGTCTCTATCACCGACCTGACGCTGACCGACTTCCGCATCGACCTGGCCCGCTACCTGAAGGCTCACGCCGGCAAGCTGGAAGCCATGCCGCTGGGCGCCTGCGCCGTCACCACCACGCACGATGCCGATGTGCCGCCAGGCATCCTGTTCTGCCTGCGTGCCGAAGGCTCTGCGGCGGCCAAGGCGGCAGACCCCGGCTACCCGCTCGCCCCTGTGTACTTGGTGCACGTGGGCGAGCAGGGCTCGGTGCTGCTGCCCTACACCCAGGCCAAACACGCGCTGGACAGGCTGAAGCGCCTGAGCATGGGTCGCGATCTGCCCGACGCCGGGGCTGTGGCGCGTCACGCCAAGGCCACCCGCCAGGGCGAGGACATGCGCCACGCACAAGAGCTGTTGGCGGCGGCGGTGGCCTCCGTGGTCGGCAAGAGCGAGGAGCGCGCCGTGGCCAGCCTGTTTTCGCCCGGCGGCACCCACGCCATGAAGGGCGAGTTCGCCGGCATGAACGACTTCGAGGTGCTGGCCTATATGGTGGTGCTGCCGGGGGTGGCCACTGCATGACACTTGACGATCTGATCCAGGCGCTGGCGCTGCCCGATGCCACCCGTGTGAATCAGCGCGTGCCCAAGAAGCTGTTGGCCGAGCAGGAGGTAGCCACTGCGGCCGACAGACGCCAGATCCAGGAGGGGGCGGACGAGATCATCTGGCTGGCGGCGCTCAAACCACACTTGATCGGCGTGTCGACCTACGAGGACGCGCAGCGCCAGTACGTCGAACTGGCCGTGCTCAGCTTGGTGATCAAGCCGGGCACCAAGCCCGGCCGACTGGTCGAGCTGTTGCACCGCGCGGTGCCTTACCCTGTGTTGCTGTTCACCACCTCGGACGCGGGCGTGAGCATCTCGTTGGCGCACCTGCGCACCTCGCAGAACGAAGCGGACAAGATGGTGCTGGATGGTGACGTGTTCTCCATGGCCCTGCCGGGCGATGACGCCAACGGTGCGGCACTGGAGGGTTTCCGCACTGCGCTGGCCTTGTCCCGCCAGCCGCATGCGGACCTGTTCACGCTCTACCAAGGCTGGTTGGATACGGTGGCTGCGCTGGATATTGCCCGAGAAACCGGCACGTTCCGGCCCAGCCTGACCCGCGCTCAGGCCATCGAGCGTCACCAGACTCTGCTGGCCTATCGCGATTTGCAGACCAAGCTGCAGCGGTTGCGTGCCCAGGCACAGAGGGAGCGGCAGCTTGCGCGTCAGGTGGCCTTGAACCAGGAGCTGCGTGCCGGACAGGCGGCTCTGCAGCGGCTTCAAAAGCGCCTGAATGGAGAACCCGCATGAGTACGCCTGATACGACCGCCGAGGCGCTGACCATAGCCCTTGCACGCGCCGACGAACTCGATGATGCCTTGATGCGCGCCATCGACGTCGATCACTTCCGCCCCTACGACGCCTCCGATCGCATCAGCGCCAGCGTGTCGGCAGCGGCTGTGGCACTGGCGCATGGCCGAGCCGTGCGAGTGCTGGTGGCTGAGGGGTTGCCGACGTCGGCGCTCAGCCTGATGCGCTTGCAGCACGAGGCACTGGTGCGTGCGTTCTGGCTGCTGTACGCCGCGAACGACCTCGCCATCAGCAAGCTGAGCGCGCCGCTGACCAAAGAGGCCGAGTCCGCCGCAGGCAAGCTGCCGATGATGGCGGAAATGCTCAAGCAACTGAGCTCGCACCCCGCCGCAGCCCAAGCCTTGATCGGCCTGCTGGCGTTCAAGGACAACAACGCCGCCGCGCTGAATTCGTTTGTGCACGGCGGCATCCATGCGCTGCAGCGGCAAGCCCAAGGCTACCCAGTGCCGCTGATCGTGGGCGCCCTTCGCAACTGCAACGGCCTGATGGTGATGGCAGCGATGATGCTGGCTGTGCTGACCGGTCGGCAGGCGCTGGTTCACGCCGTGGCCAAGTTGCAAGCGACCTTTGCCGATGAACTGCCGCTGGTGTCGCCTCATGCCTCGCTGGGGCAACAACATGCGCCGACAGCGCCGCCAACAGGTGGCGCTACGCAAGACCTGAAGAACTCGTCGTACTGAGATTTCCATGCCCATCGAAAAGATCGAACCCGGCGCCCCTGAGAGCCAAAGCGCCGACCTGGCCGCCGACAACCTCGCCCAGCTGCGCGCGCTGTTCCCCGAGCTGGTGACCGAGGGCAAGGCCGGCCCGGCCATCAACGTGGATGTGCTCAAGGCCCTGGTGGGCGACGCCACCGTGACCGACGCCGACGAGAAGTACGGCCTGAACTGGCATGGCAAGCGCGCTGCCCGCCAGCTGGCGCTGACCCCCAGCACCGGCACGCTGCGCCCCTGCCCGGACGAGAGCGTGGACTGGGACACCACGCAGAACATGATGATCGAGGGCGACAACCTGGAGGTGTTGAAGCTGCTGCAGAAGAGCTACGCCGGCAAGGTCAAGCTCATCTACATCGACCCGCCGTACAACACCGGCAAAGACTTCGTCTACCCCGACAACTTCCACGACAGCATCCAGAACTACATGGAGCTGACCGGGCAGACCGAGGGCGGCCGCAAGATCAGCAGCAACACCGACGCCAGCGGGCGGTTTCACACCGACTGGCTCAACATGATCTACCCGCGCCTGAAGCTGGCGCACAGCCTGCTGAAAGACGATGGCGTCATCTTCGTCAGCATCGCCGATCACGAGATCCACAACCTGCGTGCGGCGATGAACGAGGTCTTCGGCGAAGAGAACTTCATCGCCTCGGTGATCTGGCAAAAGGTCTTCTCGCCCAAGAACTCTGCGCGGTACTTCTCCGAGGATCACGACTACGTCGTAGTGTTTGCGAAGAATGCCGATGCATGGTCGCCGCGGCTCCTTCCGCGAACGGAAGAGATGGAGGCGCGCTATACGAATCCCGACAATGATCCTCGCGGCGTTTGGGCGTCCGACAACCTTACCGCTAGAAATTACTACGGGGCAGGAACGTATCCCGTCACCTGTCCTTCAGGAAGAGTAATTTCCGGCCCCCCTGCGGGAAGGTATTGGGCAATTTCCAAGGACAAGTTCCAAGAGTTGGACAACGACCGACGCATCTGGTGGGGCGCTGATGGCGACAACATGCCGCGACTGAAACGGTTCCTTCACGAGGTTCAAGGCGGACGTATCCCTCAGACCCTATGGTCATACGAGGAGGTTGGCCACACTCAAGAAGGCAAGAAGGAACTGATCGCGGCCGTCACGTTCCCCAACTCGGATGTCGTGTTCGATACCCCCAAGCCGACGCGGCTGATGCGGCGCATCTTGCAACTGGCGACATCGCCGGACAGTACGGATCTGGTGGTGGATTTCTTCGCCGGCACCGGCACCACGATGGATGCCGTGTACGCCCAGAACGCCGAAGACGGCGGCAAGCGCCGCTGCATCCTCGTGCAACTGCCCGAACCACTGGAAGGCGCCGAGTCCGCCGGCTGGACCTCGATCGCCGACATCACCCGCGCTCGCATCACCGCCGCTGGCGAGCGCCAGCGCAAAGCTGATCCGATGTTCTCGGGCGACGTGGGCTTCCGCACCTTCCGCCTCGACACCTCCAACATCACGGCCTGGGCGCCCAAGCGCGACGATCTGGCGCAGTCGTTGTTCGATCACCTTGACCACGTCCAGCCCGGCCGCAGCGAGGAAGACCTGCTGTACGAACTGCTGCTCAAGCTCGGCTTGGACTTGTGCACGCCCATCGGCCAGAAAATCATCGCCGACAAGATGGTCTACAGCGTCGGCGGCGGCGTGCTGCTGGCCTGCCTGGAGCCGCAGATCACCGTGGCCGAGGCAGAGCCGCTGGCGCTGGGCATCGTGGGCTGGAGCCGCGAGCAGCAGACCGCCGGCGAGGTGACCTGCGTGTTCCGCGACAGCGCCTTCGAGAACGACGTGGCCAAGACCAACCTGGCGGCGATCCTCGAACAGCACGGCATCGCCAAGGTGCGCAGCCTCTGAGGGAGAACACCATGCAGCCCTTCGAGCCCCACACACTGCCGCTGACCGACCTGGACTGGCGTCAGCTTTTGCCGCTGGTCGGCCAAGCCAATGCCGCATTGGCCCGCTATGACGGGCTGCTGGCGGGCATTCCGAACCCGGCGGTGATGCTGTCGCCGCTGACCACGCAGGAAGCGGTGCTGTCGTCCAAGATCGAAGGCACCCAGGCCACCGTGGACGAGGTGCTGGAGCAGGAAGCCGGTCTGCTGAAAGATGGCGAGAAGTTCAAAGACATCCAGGAAATCTCCAACTACCGCCAGGCGCTGTTCCAGGCGCGGGAATACCTGAAGGACTACCCGATCCGCCTGGGCTTCGTGCGCGAGCTGCACCGCACCCTGATGAACAGCGTGCGTGGACAGGACAAGACGCCCGGCGAGTTCCGTCGCGACCAGAACTGGATCGGCAAGATGGGTTGCACGATAGAGGCGGCCACTTTTGTGCCGCCCAACCCGATGCAGCTGCTCGATCATCTGCGCGCCTGGGAAGCGTACTTGGATTCAGACGATGTGGACTTCCTGATCCAGACGGCTGTGGTCCATGCCCAGTTCGAGCTGCTTCACCCGTTCAAGGACGGCAATGGCCGCATCGGGCGCATCCTGATTCCGCTCTTCCTGTACCAGAAGAAGGTGCTGTCGCAGCCCATGTTCTACCTGTCGGAGTACCTGGAGAACCATCGCGACGAGTACTACCTGAGACTCAAGGGCATCTCGGCTGAGAACGACTGGAACAGCTGGATCGCGTACTTCCTGCGCGCCACGGCCACCCAGGCAGCCCAGAACGCCCAGCGCGTAGCGGCCATCCAAGCCCTGTACGAGGAGATGAAGCTGGCTATCCACGACACCACGCGCTCGCAGTACACGGTGCACCTGCTGGACGCCATCTTCTCCAAGCCCATCTTCCGCACCTCCGATCTGGCACAGCGGCTGACCACCGAGCATGGCATCCACGAGAAGACTGCGCCGGCCCTGCTGCGGCAGTTGCGTGATGCAGGGATCTTGCGCGAGATCCAGCCTGGATCTGGCCGCCGGTCAGCCACGATGTGTTTCCCGCGCTTGATCAACCTGGCTGAGGGCCGCGAGGTGCTTTGATGCCTCGGCGCTAGCCAGCTTGTGGAGTGGCTGTGAGACACAAGCCTGTTTGTGGAGTCTGATTGAACTTTTGTGCTCCGCAATTGGTTTTGCGCCGATTCCAGACTCCGCAAGTGGCCCTC
>JBEEJT010000063.1:0-6659 GCA_041169085.1 Pseudomonadota bacterium
GCGGCAGCGCGAAGAACTGGCCGTCGTGCACGCGGCTGGGCACCAGGTAGTCGCGGGCGCCTTCCGGGGTGCTCTTGGTGAGCATCGGGGTTTCGATGTCGACAAAGCCGTGCTCGTCCAGGAACTTGCGCGCTTCCATGGCCACGCGGTAGCGCAGCATCAGGTTCTTCTGCATGTAGGGGCGACGCAGGTCCAGCACGCGATGCGTGAGGCGGGTCGTCTCCGACAGGTTCTCGTCGTCGATCTGGAACGGGGGCGTCACCGAAGCGTTCAGCACTTCCAGGGTGTGGCCCAGCACTTCGATCTTGCCGCTGGTCAGGCCGGCGTTTTCGGTGCCGGCGGGGCGGGCGCGCACCACACCGGTCACCTTCAGGCAGAACTCACCACGCACGTCTTCGGCGATCTTGAAGGAATCGGCGCGGTCAGGGTCGAACACCACCTGAACCAGGCCTTCGCGGTCACGCAGGTCGATGAAGATCACGCCGCCGTGGTCGCGGCGACGGTGGGCCCAGCCCATCAGCGTCACGGTCTGGCCCATCAGCGCTTCGCTGACCAGGCCGCAATATTGGGTGCGCATGTGTGTGTCTCCGAAGAGGAATGTCGTTGTGGCAGGCCCCGACAGTCAGCCGGGCCGCAAACCTGCCATTGTCGTTCAGGATTGAGCCGTTGCCGCAGGCTCAGGGGCGACTGTGTGCGGCGGCGGCGCCACCACACCCATGGAAATGATGTATTTCAAGGCCTCGTCGACCGACATGGTCAGCGGCTTCACGTCGGTGCGGGGCACCATCAGCATGAAGCCCGAGGTCGGGTTCGGCGTCGTGGGCACGTACAGCGTCACCATGTCTGCAGGCAGCTGCTCGGCCACCTCGCCGCTGGGCTTGCCGGTGACGAAGGCGATCGTCCAGGCGCCCTGGCGCGGGTATTGCACCAGCACGGCTTCGCGAAAAGCCTGACCGCTGCTCGAAAACAGCGTGTCCGACACCTGCTTGACCGAGGTGTAGATGCTTTTGACGATGGGGATGTTGGACATCACCCGGTTCGACTGGTTGAGCAGCCATTGGCCGGCCATGTTGCTCACCGCGGCGCCCGTGATCAGCAGCGCCACCACCACCACCAACACGCTGAGGCCGGGGATGGTGCGCAATTGCTCAAGCCAGGCGTGGGTGGAGCCGGGCAGCACCGTCTGCGCCGCATTGACCAGCCAGGCAAACACGCCGTCGAGCGTGCCCACGACGTTGGTGAGCACCCAGATGGTGATGGCCAGGGGCAGCCACACCAGCAAGCCGGTCAGGATGTATTTTTTCACGTGGTGGTGGGCGTTGAGGCCGCTGAGGAGTCGAACACGGGAGACGGGCGGGGCTGAGGCACCCCGTGGGGCGCGGCTCAGTGGCAGGCGCAGGGGCCGCCGCAACCGCCCGAAGTGGTGCCACCCCCAGACGAATCAGACGAACCCGAAGGGGAAGACGACGGTGCGCTGGGCTCGGCTGCCGCAGCGGCCGCCGGGGCGGCTGCAGCCGTGGTGCCGGCGGCGCTGGTGCCGCCCGAGCCGCCACGGAAGTCCGTGACATACCAGCCCGAGCCCTTGAGCTGGAAGCCGGCGGCAGTGAGTTGCTTTTGGAAAGCTTCGGCGCCGCAAGCCGGGCAGGTGGTCAACACCGGATCGGACATCTTTTGCAGCACGTCTTTGGCGTGGCCACAGGCCTCGCAGCGGTAAGCGTAAATGGGCATGACTAAACCTCAGGACTCGGTGAAAACCCGCGAGCGCCATTGTAAATGGGGGCGCTGCGGCACGCATCAAGTGCCGCAGCTGGGCCGGCCGGGCTCAAGCCAGGTGGGCCAGGCGCGTCTGGCGGTCGGCGATGAATTGCGGCGCCAGAGATCCCACCACCATGGCGCCCATGGCCGTCAACAGGCCGGCGAGTTGGCCGGGGAAGGCTTCGGACCAGGTGGCGTGGGCCAGAAACAGTGCCCACACCCCGATGCCGCCCACGATCGACAGGATCGCGCCCTGGGTGGTGGCGCGGCGCCAGAACAGGCCGAAGGTCAGTGGCACGAAGGCCCCGACCAGGGTGACCTGGTAGGCGCTGGACACCATGTCGTAGATCGCCGTGCCTTGCATCTGGATGGCGTAGGTCAGCACCAGCGCCGTGAAGATGAAGATCGTGATGCGCAAGGACAACAGCACTTGCTTGTCGCTCATGCCGGGGCGGATGTTCTTCAGGATGTTCTCGACGAAGCTCGTCGACGGGGCCAGCAGCGTGGCGGACGACGTGGATTTGATGGCCGACACCAGGGCGCCAAAGAAGAAGATCTGCGCGATCAGCGGCATCTTGGTCAGGATCAGCGTGGGCAGCACCTTCTGCGGGTCGGTGCTCAGCAGCGCCTGGGTCTGCTCCGGCATGATGATCATGGCCGAGGCCACGATGAACATGGGCACGAAGGCAAACGCCAGGTAGCTGAAGCCGCCGATCATGGCGCCCTTGCTGGCCGTGTTGGCGTCTTTGGCCGACATCACGCGCTGGAAAACGTCTTGCTGCGGGATCGAGCCGAGCATCATGGTGATGGCCGTGCCCACGAAAAAGAGCCAGTTGTGGGGGGTGTGCTCGGCCGGCAGGATCCGGAACCAATCTTTGGCCACCGCCATGTCGAGCACCTTGTCGGCGCCGCCGGCCTGCTGGCCGGCCAGCACGGCGATGAACGACAGGCCGATCACCAGCACGATCATCTGGATGAAATCGGTCCAGGCCACGGCCAGCATCCCGCCGATCAACACGTACACCAACACCAGGGTGGTGCCGATGACCATGCCCGTGGCCGGTGCGATGGCGCCCCCGGACAGCACCGTGAAGACCAGGCCCAGCGCCGTGATCTGTGCGGCCACCCAACCCAGGTAGCTCAGGATGATCGCGATGGAGCAGAAGATTTCCACGCCTTCGCCGAAGCGCTGGCGGTAGAAGTCGCCAATGGTCAGCAGGCTCATCTTGTAGAGCCGGGTGGCGAAAAACGCGCCCACCAGCACCAGGCACATCGAGGCCCCGAACGGGTCTTCCACAACCGCATTGAGGCCGCCATCGACAAACTTGGCGGGGATGCCCATCACCGTCTCGGCGCCAAACCAGGTGGCGAAGGTGGTGGTGATGACCATGGCCATGGGCAGGCTGCGCCCGGCCACGGCGAAGTCGGCGGTGCTCTTGACCCGGGTGCCGGCATACATGCCGATGCCCATGGTGCCGACCAGGTAGAGGATGACGAAGGCGAGCAGGGTGGTGTTCATGGCTCTGACACGCGAACGAAAGGCGCGCAGAACGCGCGCAAGGCGCGGAGTTTAGCCCCGAGCCAAGGGCCAGCCTGAGGTCACCACACCCCCAGGTCGTGGAGTCGGGCCGCCAGGTGTGCGGCCGACACCCCCAGCAGGAAGCCCAGGCCCACCCAGAGGATCGTCGACAGGGTGCGGTGGGTGCGGCGCTGTTCGGCCAGGATGGCCCTCAGTTCGCGGCGCACGCCGTCGTCGCCGCGTTCGAGGTTCTTGTGCACCAGGCGAGGCAACTCGGGCAGCAGCCTGGCGTAAAGCGGCGCTTCGCGCTTGATGCGCCGCCACAGGCCGCGCATCCCCACCTGTTCGTGCATCCAGCGCTCCAGGAAGGGCTTGGCCGTGCTCCACAGGTCGAGTTCAGGGTCGAGCTCGCGGCCCAGGCCTTCGACGTTCAGCAGCGTTTTTTGCAGCAGCACGAGTTGCGGCTGGATCTCGACGTTGAAGCGGCGGGAAATCTGGAACAGGCGCATCAACACCTGACCGAGCGAGATTTCCTTGATGGGGCGATCGAAATAAGGTTCGCACACCGTGCGGATGGCGCCTTCCAATTCGTCCACCCGGGTGGTCGACGGCACCCAGCCGCTTTCGATGTGCAATTCCGCCACACGCTTGTAATCGCGATGAAAGAACGCAACAAAGTTTTGCGCCAGGTAGTCCTTGTCGACCTCGGTGAGCGTGCCGATGATGCCGAAATCGAGGGCGATGTAGCGCCCGAACGTGGCTGGGTCCAGGCTCACCTGAATGTTGCCCGGGTGCATGTCGGCGTGGAAAAAGCCGTCGCGGAACACCTGGGTGAAGAAGATGGTCACGCCGTCGCGGGCCAGCTTCTTGATGTCCACGCCGGCGGCTTCCAGGCGTTGGCGCTGGCTGATGGGCACCCCCATCATGCGCTCCATCACCATCACCGTGGGGGTGCAGTGGTCCCAGAACACCTCGGGCACCAGACACAGGTCGGGGCCCTGCATGTTGCGGCGCAGCTGGGCGGCGTTGGCCGCTTCCCGCACCAGGTCCAGCTCGTCGTGCAGGTATTTGTCGAACTCGGCCACCACCTCGCGGGGCTTGAGGCGTTTGCCGTCTGACCACAGGCGCTCGACCCAGCTGGCCAGGGTGCGCATGAGCGCCAGGTCGTCGTCGATGACGGCCAGCATGCCGGGGCGCAACACCTTGACGGCCACTTCACGGCCGTTGTGCAGGGTGGCGAAGTGGACCTGGGCCACCGAGGCGCTCGCCACCGGTTCGGCGTCAAAGTGCTTGAACACCGAGGAAATGGGGCGACCCAGGGCCTTTTCCACCAGGCGAACGGCGGTGTCACTGGGGAAGGGGGGCACCCGGTCTTGCAGGCGGGCGAGCTCGTCTGCCACGTCGGTGGGCAACAAGTCGCGGCGTGTGGACAACATCTGCCCGAACTTCACGAAGATCGGGCCCAGGCGTTCCAGGGCTTCGCGCAGGCGTTCGCCCCGCGGCGCGTCCAGCGGGCGGCCCCAGGAAATGACGCGGGCGAGCAGGCTCAGCCTGCGGCTGCGCAGGCTGTCCAGCAGCAGGCCGTCCAAGCCGTAACGCAGGACGATCCAGCCGATGAAAAACGGGCGCAGGTAGCTGCGCATGGTCCGAGTCGTGTCAGCCGCGCGACGTGTCGGCGGCTTGTGGGTTGCCCGGGCGCCAGCGTTGCAGCGCGTCGCGCACGCGGCCGGCGGTCACGCGCAGCATTTCCGCAGGCGTGTTGCCCATCCAGCGGGCCACGTCGTCTTGAAGGTCCCAGCGCAGGTTCTTCATCAGCCAGGCCGCGACTTCGGCCAGGGCGACATCGCCTTCGATCTTCACGTCGGGGCGCTCGCCTTTGAGGGCGCGGCGCGCGGCGGTCAGGGGGGCGTCGAGCGAAAACGACAGCTTCAGGCCTGCCTCGCCCGCAGCCTCACCGACAGCGGCCGGGGCGGGGGGCACCCACTCCAGCAGGCCGGCCGGCGTGATCAGGAACTGCCAGTGGCCCTGAGCCCAGCCCTGCACAGGCAGCAGCCCGGCCAGCGGTGCCGGCAACCGGGCGAGGGACGGGGCGTCCCAGCTCAGGTCGATGCGCTTGCCCACGTGCGCCTGCAATTTGGCGCAAGCCACGGGCTCGGACGCCAACACATGGTTGAACAGAAGCAACAGTCGGGGCGCGGCGTAATCGGCGAGCCAATGGATGGGGTGTGAAACCATGGTGTCATTGTAGGCGGGTCAACCCTGGAACTGCCCAAGCAGGGGGATATCAGGTTGCGCCCTGTCAGAGGCCCCCCCATTTTTGGTCCACAATGACCGGCTAGTCCCGGACTGCGGGAGACAAGTTGTTTGTGTCCTGCGCAAGCCGGCTGGCCTGATGGCAATGGCGGAAGGCGCACCCCTTGCTGTTGTGCAATTTTTTGGTGCACATGTTCAATAACCGAAACTACAACCGAACGTTTTTCAACGCGCCGCAATCGGTGACGTCGTTCGTGGCGGCCTTCCTGGAGCCGTCGATCACGGTGGCTTCCTTGCTGGGGGCCATGGCGTTCCACGACGAACCGGTGCAGCGGGCAGCCATGGCTTTGTGCCTGTTGGTGTTCGCGTTGACTTTCCCGGGGCGCAACCGCTTCTCCGATTCCCGCCTGGAAGCCTTGATCGACATCGGGACGTCCTGGGTGTCGATGCTGGCCATTTTGTGGCTGTGCGGCTACGCCACCAACAGCCTGGTGTTTTTCGATTTCCGCGTCATGGCCGCCTGGGCCCTGGCCACCCCGGTGTTCCAGTGGGTGGCGGTGCTGGTGGGCCGCGAGGTGATCCGCTGGCGCAACGCCCAGCCCAACAGCCGTCGCAAGGCCATCGTGGTGGGGGCAGGCCCGCTGGGTGGCAAGGTGGCGCGCGCGCTGCAAGGCCACGCTGACCAGTTCACCGAGTTCGTCGGCTACTTCGACGACCGCACCGACAGCCGCGTCTTGCCCGAAGCCATCAGCATGCGCTTGGGGGGGCTGCGGGACGTCGCCAACTACGTCTACGCCCACGGCATCCACGAGGTCTACATCACGCTGCCGCTGGGCTCGCAGCCGCGCATCGTCGAGTTGCTCGAAGCCGTCCAGGGCACGACCGCGTCGCTCTATTTCGTGCCCGACGTTTTCGGCATCAGCATCATCCAGGGCCGCCTGCAGGACATGAACGGCGTGCCGGTGGTGGGCATTTGCGAAACCCCTTTCACGGGCACCAACGAGCTCGTCAAGCGGGTGTCCGACATCATCCTGGGCAGCATCATCCTCGTGTTGATTTCGCCGCTGCTGTTGGCCGTGGCCATCGGGGTGAAGCTGTCGTCGCCAGGCCCCATGATCTTCAAGCAGCGCCG
>JBEEJT010000064.1:0-6886 GCA_041169085.1 Pseudomonadota bacterium
CAGTGCGCCGGCGTGGCAGCAGCGCTGGGAAGCAGCGGTGGCCTCGCTGGGGCTGCCGCTGCACCGCCTGCCCTCCGGCGCCGGCCATGACGCCATGAAGCTGCACGAGGTGATGCCGCAGGCCATGCTGTTCGTGCGCGGTGGCAACGCCGGCATCAGCCACAACCCGCTCGAGACCATCACCAACGACGACGCCCAGCGCGCCGTCACCGCCTTCATGAACCTGCTGGAGGGGCTGGCCTGAGCCACCCGACGACCGCATGAGCACCACCCTGCCCCCCGTGACCGACGCCCGCTACCAGGCCCTGGACGCCTGGATCGACGCCCATTTCGACGAAGAAACCGCCTACCTGCAGGCCCTGGTGCAGGTGCCCACCGACACCCCGCCAGGCAACAACGCCCCGCATGCCGAGCGCACGGCTGAGCTGCTGGCCCAGTGGGGCTACCAGGCCGAGGCCCACCCCGTGCCCGAGGCCGAGGTCAAGGCCTATGGCCTGCAAAGCCTGACCAACCTGATCGTGCGCCGCCGCTATGCCGAAGGCGGCCCGGTGGTGGC
This sequence comes from Pseudomonadota bacterium, assembly GCA_041169085.1. Classification (GTDB taxonomy): domain Bacteria; phylum Pseudomonadota; class Gammaproteobacteria; order Burkholderiales; family Burkholderiaceae_C; genus Aquabacterium. Next base: position 557 of record JBEEJT010000064.1, read on the forward strand.
ACTCAACGCCCACGGCGACGTGGTGCCCCCGGGCGAAGGCTGGACGCACCCGCCCTACGGTGGCGAGGTGGCCGATGGCAAGCTGTATGGCCGCGCCGCCGCCGTCAGCAAGAGCGATTTCGCCAGCTTCACCTTCGCGCTGCGGGCGCTCGATGCGCTGGCCGCATCACCCCAAGCCCCCAAGCTCAAGGGCGGCGTAGAGCTGCACTTCACCTACGACGAAGAGTTCGGTGGCGAGCTGGGCCCGGGCTGGCTGCTCAAGCAAGGCCTCACCCAGCCCGACCTGCTGATCGCCGCCGGTTTCAGCTACGAGGTGGTGACCGCCCACAACGGCTGCCTGCAGATGGAGGTGACGGTACACGGCGTGATGGCCCATGCTGCCATCCCGCACACCGGCGTCGATGCCCTGCAAGGCGCGGTGACGCTGCTCAACGCCCTGTACGCGCGCAACGTGGCCTACAAGCAGGTCACATCCAAGGTGCCAGGCATCAACCACCCTTACCTGAACGTGGGCCGCATCGAAGGCGGCACCAACACCAACGTGGTGCCAGGCAAGGTCAGCTTCAAGCTGGACCGCCGCATGATCCCCGAAGAGAACCCCATCGAGGTCGAGGCCGAGATCCGCCGCGTGATCGACGAAGCCGCCGCCACCTTCCCAGGCATCCGCGTCGAGGTCAAGCGCCTGCTGCTGGCCTACCCCCTGCAGCCGCTGCCCGGCAACGCTCCGCTGGTGGCCGCGCTGCAGCGCCACGGCGAGGCCGTGATCGGTGAGCCCATCCCCACCAAGGGCACGCCGCTGTACACCGACGTGCGCCTGTACTGCGCCCAGGGCGTGCCCGCCGTGATCTACGGCGCCGGCCCGCGTACCGTGCTCGAATCGAACGCCAAGCGCGCCGACGAGCACCTGGTGCTCGACGACCTGCGCCGCGCCACCAAGGTGGTGGCCCGCACGCTGCTGGACCTGCTTGGGGCAGAATGAGCCCATGCGGCTCAAAGCCAAGGTCCTGTTGCTGGCGGTGTTGCCGCTGTTGTTGAGCCTCACGGCCATTGGCGTGGCGGTGCTGCAGCAGCAGCGCAGCCTGGCCACCCACACGCAAAACCTGGTGCGCGACGCCTACATGCAGGCCCGCCGCGCCGAGCTCAAGCACTACGTTGACTTGGCGCTGAGCACCCTGCCCCTCCGCAAAAGCCAAGGCAAAGGCCAGGGCAAGGGCCAGGGGCGCGCAGAGGCCACCGATGCCGACCGCGAACGCGCGCTGGCCGCCTTCCGCGCCCTGTCGTATGGCCCCGACGGCTACTTCTTCGTGTACGACCGGCTGGGCCGCGTCGTCATGCACTCGCAGCAGCCCGAGCTGATCGGCCAGGACCTCTGGAACCTGCGCGACGCCCAAGGCCGTCCCACCGTGCAGCAGCTGCTGGCGCAGGCCCAGGCGGGTGGCGGCTATGTCGAATACCAATGGCGCAAGCCGTCGAGCGGGCAGATGGCGCCCAAGCTGGGCTATGTGGTCATGCTCGAGCCCTGGGGCTGGATGGTGGGCACGGGCCTGTACCTGGACGACATCCAGACCACCTTGGCGGCGGTGGACGAGTCGATGGACAACGGCATCCGCAACACCCTGGGCTGGCTGACCGCCGTGGCGGCCTTGGGCACCGTGGCCATCAGCATCTGGGGCCTGATGCTCAACCTCAACGAGCACCGCGAGACCGACGCCAAGCTGCGCCTGATGGCCCGCCAGGTCGTGCAATCACAAGAAGACGAGCGCGCCCACCTGGCCCGCGAGCTGCACGATGGCACCAGCCAGACCCTGGTGGCCGGCAAGCTGCTGATCGAAAGCGCCGTCGACCAGATCGAGCGCAGTGGCGCGGCCGTGCCCACGCCCTTGCCCCAGGCCTTGCAGCGCATCAACGACGCCCTCAACGAGGTGCGCCACCTGTCGCACAGCCTGCGCCCCGCCCTGCTGGACACCCTGGGCCTGCCCGCAGCCCTGACCCACCTGGGCAATGAGTTTGGCGCCCACACCGGCCTGCACATCGACACCCATGTGGATGGCCCCGAGGTGGAGCTGCCCGACCACATCAAGACCGTGCTGTTCCGCGTGGCGCAAGAGGCGCTGACCAATGTGGCCAAGCACGCCCAGGCCACCCAGGTGGACCTGAGCCTGAGCTTCGAGCCCGATGCCATCGAGCTGCGCATCAACGACAACGGCCGGGGCTTTCCCACGGCCGCGGTGCTGGCTCATCCCACCCAGGGCATCGGCCTGCGCAACATGCGCGAGCGCCTGGCCACCGTGGGCGGGCGCTTCGAGGTGCATGCCGACCAGGTGCCCAACCCCAGCCACCTGCACACGCAAGAAGAAGCCGCCCACGGCACCCTGGTGATCGCCACCGTGCCCCGCGAGGCCCTCGCGCCCCTGCCTGCCGCCATCGACCTGCCACCCGCCACCGCCGTGGTGGCCGACGCCCGTGCCACCCTGACATGACCGCCGACCACGACATCCACCTGCTCATCGTTGACGACCACCCCCTGGTGCGCGATGGCCTGCGCCTGCGCCTGAGCGCCCTGCCCGGCATCGTCAGCGTGCGCGAAGCCGGTGGCGCCGACGAGGCCTGGGCCCAGATGGCCGACAGCACGGCCCAACCCGCCCCCAACCTGGTGTTGATGGACGTGGGCATGAAGGACACCAACGGCATCGAGCTGACCACCGCGCTGCTGGCCCGCTTTGCGGACCTGCGGGTGCTGATGTTCAGCATGTACGACAACCCCGAGTACGTGCAACGCGCCCTGCAGGCGGGTGCACGCGGCTACGTGCTCAAGGATGCGCCAGCCGCCGAGATCGTCAACGCCTTGCACACGGTGGCCAGCGGCGGCACCTACCTGAGCCCCGAGGTCTCTGGCCGGCTGTTTCGGGGCAGCGACCCACGCCCCGTGCTCACCCCGCGCGAGGCCGAAATCCTCAGCGCATTGGGCAAGGGCCACAGCAGCAAACAGATCGCCAAGGACCTGGACCTGAGCGTGCGCACCGTCGAGACCCACCGCCAGAGCATCAAGCGCAAGCTCGACATCGACGGCCAGGCCGAGCTGATCCGCTACGCGGTGGAGCACACCCGACCCCGCTGAACAGGCCACTTAGCCGCCCGCCCAGCCCAGGGTTAGCACCTACGTGGTGCCACAGAGGCGGCTTGCGCAGCACGACGGATGCGCCACGCGCCCCGTTTCGGAACACTGACGGACAACCTGGCCTGCTGCGCAAGGGCGCGCCTGAGCCGGGTCTTCACAAGCCTCGTTGAGGAGACCGTCATGCCCGCAACCCTGAAGCGCCACGCCCTGTGGCTGCTCATCGCCATCCTGGGTGCCTTTGCCTTCGCGACCATCGCGCTGGGCCGAGGCGAGACCATCAGCGCCCTGTGGGTGGTGGTGGCCGCCATGTGCACCTACCTGATCGCCTACCGCTACTACAGCCTGTTCATCGCCACCAAGGTGCTGCAGCTCGATGCCACCCGGCAGACGCCCGCCTGGGCGCACAACGACGGGCTGGACTATGTGCCCACCAACAAGTACGTGCTGTACGGCCACCACTTCGCGGCCATCGCGGGTGCCGGGCCGCTGGTGGGCCCCGTGCTCGCCGCACAAATGGGCTACCTGCCCGGCCTGCTGTGGCTGCTGGCCGGCGTGGTGTTTGCCGGCGCGGTGCAGGATTTCATCGTGCTGTTCATCTCCAGCCGGCGCGACGGCCGCTCGCTGGGTGACCTAGTCAAGCAGGAGATGGGCACCATCCCCGGCATCGTGGCGCTGTTTGGCGCCTTCATGATCATGATCATCATCCTCGCGGTGCTGGCCCTGATCGTGGTGAAGGCCCTGGCGCACTCGCCCTGGGGCACCTTCACGGTGGCCGCCACGATCCCCGTGGCGCTGTTCATGGGCGTGTACGTGCGCTACATCCGCCCCGGGCGCATCGGCGAGGTGTCGATCATCGGCTTCGTGCTGCTGATGCTGGCCATCGTGGGTGGCCAGTGGGTGCACGAGCACCCCACCCTGAACGCGATGTTCACCTTCGACGGCAAGGCCCTGACCTGGATGCTGATCGGCTACGGCTTCATCGCCGCCACCCTGCCGGTGTGGCTGCTGCTGGCCCCGCGCGATTACCTGTCGACCTTCCTGAAGATCGGCACCATCGTCGCGCTGGCCATCGGCATCGTGTTCGTGGCGCCTGAGCTGAAGATGCCGGCCTTCACGCAGTTCGCCGAAGGCCATGGCCCGGTGTGGTCGGGCAACCTCTTCCCCTTCCTGTTCATCACCATCGCTTGCGGCGCGGTGTCGGGCTTCCACGCGCTGATCTCGTCGGGCACCACGCCCAAGATGCTCGAGAACGAGACCCACGCCCGCTTCATCGGCTACGGCGGCATGCTGGCCGAATCTTTCGTGGCCGTGATGGCTCTGGTGGCCGCGGCCTGCATCCAGCCTGGCGTGTACTTCGCCATGAACAGCCCCGCCGCCCTGGTGGGCACCACACCCGAGGCCGTGGCCCAGACCATCTCGACCTGGGGCTTCGTGATCACGCCTGACGTGCTGGTGCAAACCGCCAAGGACGTGGGCGAGAACACCATCCTGGCGCGTGCCGGTGGTGCACCCACCCTGGCCGTGGGCATGGCCCAGATCCTCCACCAGGTGATCGGTGGCGAGGGCATGATGGCCTTCTGGTACCACTTCGCCATCCTGTTCGAGGCGCTGTTCATCCTGACCGCCGTGGACGCGGGCACCCGTGCTGGCCGCTTCATGCTGCAAGACCTGCTGGGCACCTTCGTGCCGGCCCTCAAGCGCACCGAAAGCCTGCCCGCCAACCTGCTGGCCACCGGCCTGTGCGTGGCCACCTGGGGCTACTTCCTGTACCAGGGCGTGGTCGATCCGCTGGGTGGCATCAACACCCTGTGGCCGCTGTTCGGCATCGCCAACCAGATGCTGGCCGCCGTGGCCCTGATGTTGGGCACCGTGGTGCTGTTCAAGATGAAGCGCGAGCGCTACGCCTGGGTGGCCGTGCTGCCCACCATCTGGCTGCTGGCCTGCACCCTGACCGCCGGTTGGCTCAAGGTGTTCTCGGACGACGTGAAGGTCGGCTTCCTGGCCCACGCCGACAAGTACGCCACCGCCCTGGCCGAAGGCAAGGTGCTGGCCCCGGCCAAGTCGCCGGAAGCCATGACCCAGATCGTCTTCAACGACCGCCTGGACGCCGGACTGTGCCTGCTCTTCCTGGGCGTGGTGCTGACCGTGCTGGTCTACAGCGTGCGGGCCTGCCTGAAGGCACGGGCCGAATCGCGCGCCACCTCGGCCGAGACGCCCTACCAGGCGCTGCCCGCCAACGCGCAAGCTGTGTAAGCCCTGCGCACCGCAACGATCATGAGCAACGTGATGCAAGCCCTTCCCAATCCGAAGGCTGAACCGGACGCCCAAGCCAGCCCATCCCGCTGGCTGGGCCAGATCGGTCAGGCTGGCCGTTACCTCGGCCAGAGCTTGCGGCTCATGGTCGGCCTGCCCGACTACGACGCCTACCTCAGCCACATGGAGCGCACCCACCCCGACGTGGCGCCCATGAGCTACGAGGCCTTCTTTCGCGAGCGCCAGGACGCCCGCTACGGCGGCCGCACCGGCAAGTGCTGCTGAGCAGCGCCCGGCCCCCAGACACAGGCCGCCACAACCTGCAGCGGGGTCGATAATGCGCAGCGATGTGCGCGCGATCCGTCCTGCCCAGCCCCGCTTTGCCCACGCGCGATGGCGTGAGCCCCAGCGTCGTGGCTTTGCCCAGTGGCCCCTGGCCGCTGGTGCTGGATTTTCTGGTGCAGCGCCTACCCAAAGTCCCCAGAGACGATTGGGCCGAGCGCATGGCCCAAGGCCTGGTGGTCGATGCACAAGGCCAGCCCGTGCCACCCGAGGCCCCGTTCAGGCCGCAGACCAAGCTGTACTACTGGCGCGCCCTGCCGTTTGAGCACCCCATCCCGTTCGAAGAGCGCATCGTCTACCAAGACGAGCACCTGCTGGTGGCCGACAAGCCGCATTTCCTGCCCGTCACGCCCAGCGGCATCTACGCCCGCCAGACGCTGATGGCGCGGCTGCGCCACCGCACCGGCCTGGCTGACCTCATCCCCGTGCACCGGCTGGACCGCGAGACGGCCGGCCTGGTCGTCTTCTGCGTGCGGCCGCAGGACCGCGATGCCTACCACCAGCTGTTCCGCGACCGCGCCGTCGAGAAGGTCTACGACGCCGTCGCGCCGCTCGGCGCCGGCCCCTGGCCGCGCGTCGTGCGCCATCGCTTGGTCGAGCCCGCCGGTGACGACTTC
>JBEEJT010000065.1:0-12828 GCA_041169085.1 Pseudomonadota bacterium
CGTGCCGCAAACCTGGCAGTGTTCGATGTGGCGGTTGAAGGACATGTGCCCAGTGTAAGGGCTTCGGGCTCAGCGGCGCCGCAGTGACGGTACCGGGGTGGCCAACACCCAGGGGGCAAAGGCCTCCTGAACGAGCAGGGCCTCGCCGCGGCGCTGGAACACCGACCAGCGCAGCCACGTGGGGGCGTGGGCGGCCACCGGCGCTTCGGCGTGGGAGCGTGTCCAGTCGCGCTGCCGAGTGCCCCGTCCAGGGGCCCGCGCTGCCAGACGCCGCGCCTGCAGGGGGGCGCGGCGAACGGCCCGATCGGTGAAGAGCAACTCCGCCAGCGGCCGCGTGCCGAGGCCGCGCATGGCCCGCCAGGCCCCCTTGATGCCGGTCACGCTGGTGACGCTGCGGGCCCAGACGGCGGGCACACCTTTGACGCTCAGGACCACTTCACGGACGTGGCCATGTGGGTAACCCAACACCCGGCATTCTTCGGGGCGCAACCGTTGGTGGCCTTGACGCAGCCTTGTCACCGTGACCGGCCCCAGGCCGCGCAGCCGGGCCGTCAGCGATCCGGGGGCTCGCAACCAGTCGCGACCATGGCGCTGGGCATGCAGGCGGCCTGGCGCGTGAGCCTGGCAGGCAAAAGAGAGGGGGCGGTGGAGGCGCATGGACATCGGGATCGGGCCGGCGATGATAGTCTCACCCGCCCCAACCACGGTTTGCAGATGACCCAATCCGCCCCTCGCCTCCCGGCTGCCGCTCCAGGCGTATCGCCCACATGGCCGGCACAGTGCCTGGCCGCCGACCTGCGCTCGCCTCAAGGCGAGGCGGACCCCCATGTGTTGGCTTGCATGACCACCCGCGCGGGCGGCGTCAGCGAGGGGGTGTGGGCGTCGCTCAACCTGGGGGACCACGTGGGCGATGACCCCAGCCACGTGGCGGCCAACCGGGCCCAGGTGGCTCAGCTTTGGGCTGCCAGCGCAGTGCAGGGCAGCGGGCAGCCCGTGTCGGCGCCGTGGCCGGTGGCCTGGCTGCGCCAGGTGCACGGCAACCACGTGCATCGCCTGACTCGGGCTGACGTGCGGGCGGGTGCGGTGCCGGTGATCGAAGCCGATGGGGTGATGACCACGGAGCGGGGCCTGGTGTGCGCCGTCATGGTGGCCGATTGCCTGCCCATTTTGCTGGCGGCACCGCAAGGGCGTGGCGTGGCGGCGCTGCATGCCGGGTGGCGCGGCTTGGCGGGGTGCGATGCGATGGGTGGCCGCGGCATCGTCGAGGTGGGGGTGTCTCAGTTGTGTGCGGCCACTGGCAGCCAGCCCGGCGACTTGGTCGTCTGGTTGGGGCCCTGCATCGGGCCTTCGGCCTTCCAGGTGGGCGCGGAAGTGTTGACCGCCTTTGGCGTGGACCCGCAAGCCGCTGACCTGGGGCCCCATTTCCGCGTGGATGAGGGCAGTGCGCCCGGGGCGCGGCGCTGGTGGGCCGACCTGGCGGGCTTGGCGCGAGCGCGGCTGCAATCCCTGGGGGTGGGCGTGGTGCAGGGCGGCGAGTGGTGCACGGTGTCGTCGCCCGAACGCTTTTTCTCTTACCGGCGAGATGGCGTCACGGGCCGACAGGCGGCCTTGATCGGCCTGCGCTGAAGTGCGTGCGTCCCTGAAGCGCGTTTCAGGGTTGATGCGGCGGCGTTGCGGGCGCCGAATCGGTGGGCGAGGGGCCTGCGGGTGTCGCCTGTGGGGCTGGTTGCGCTTGTTCAGCCGGGTGTGCCGCGTGTTCGGCGCGTTCGCGAGCCAGGATGCGCTTGCGCCTGCCGGGCGCCCCCAACAGGTACATCACCAGCGACAGCGGGGCCAGGCCATACATGACGAAGGTGACCGCGGCCCCGAGCCAGGTGCCATTGGGGTTGGTGCCTTCGGCCAAGGCCATCATCACGGCGATGTACATCCAGGCAACGGCAACGATCCACATGGGCTGGTCAGGCTAGGGTTGGAGGGCGGGGGAAAGAGACCGCCATTGTCCACGGTGCCTTCGATGTGTTTGCCGAATCGTGGAATCGCGTGTCAGCATGCGAAAGCGCGGAAAGCGTTGGGTCGATGTTGAAAACGCGCCAAAACTTTCACGAAATTCACCATACCGAAAAGAAAAGGGCCCCACAATAAGACCACTCAAACAGAGGGGGTCCCACGCTTGCAGATGTGGTATCGCAAGCATGGCGGCCTCGCTTCCCCGTAGGAGACATATGGCTGGTTCACAGCGGTCTCGCCTGCAGGCTCAGGCCGAGGCGACAGGGTCGGCTTCGAAACGTTCGAAGTCCGGTGGGGCAACCAGTGCAGCAGCCAAAACGGCGCGCACACCGCGCAAAGCTGCCGTGAGCGAGCCTGCGCCCAAGGCGACCCGGCGAACCAGCGCCAGTGCCGAAACAAAAGCGAAGGCCGAGACGGGGGCTGCTCAAGCCGCCGCGTCAGCCGCTGCGGCGCCAAGTCAGGCAGAAGCCGCATTCAGCGCCAACCCCTTTGCCCAGATGATGCCGCCCGGCTTGAAGCCCGGGGCCTGGGGCGCAGACATGGGCGATGCCATGGCTCAAATGGCCCAGATGGCGCCGTGGTTGGCCTCGGCCAAACAGGCCTGGGAAAAGAGCTGGCAGGGCATGGCTTCGGGGGCGCCCGCGGAGGTTCCCGGCATGGCGTCCTTGAGCAAGTTCGCGGCCATGGGCACGGGCATGCCCACCATGCCGACCCTGCCTGCTGTGCCCAACATGGCTTCGATGGCCGGCTTGCCTGGCATGCCTGGCCTCTCGGACATGGGCGGTGTGTTTGGCAAGGCCGGAGGGGCGGCGCAGGCCATCGAGGCCATGGGCAAGAGCCTGGGCGCCAGCATCAGCTCGATGGCGGGCTTGTCTGTGGCCCCCGACGCCTTGAAGGCCATCCAGGAAGACTACGTCAAGCAAGCCACGGCCCTTTGGAACCAGACGCTGGAAAAGCCTGCCGAGATCCAGGTCAAGGACAAGCGCTTTGCGGCTTCCGCCTGGACGAGCAACCCCTCCAGCGCCTTCATGGCGGCCCTCTACCTGCTCAACGCCAAGACCCTGCAAAAGCTGGCCGACAGCCTGCAAGGTGACAACAAGGCCAAGCAGCGCGTGCGCTTTGCCGTGCAGCAATGGGCCGACGCTTCGTCGCCCAGCAACTTCCTGGCGCTCAACCCGGAAGCCTTGCAAAAGGCCGTGGAAACCAAGGGCGAAAGCCTGGCCCATGGCATGCAACAGCTGATGCACGACGTGCGCCAGGGCCACCTCTCGCAGACCGACGAAACGGTGTTCGAGGTGGGCAAGAACGTGGCCACCACCGAAGGTGCTGTGGTCTACGAGAACCCGTACTTCCAGTTGATCGAATACCGCCCCACGACGGCCAAGGTACACGAAGTGCCCTTCCTGTTCGTGCCGCCGTTCATCAACAAGTTCTACATCCTCGACTTGCAGCCCGAGAACTCGCTGGTGCGCTACCTGCTGGATCAGGGGCACCGCGTGTTCCTGGTGAGCTGGGTGAACGCCGACGACAGCCTGGCCAAAGCCACCTGGGACGACTACGTGGAAGAAGGCGCCATCCGCGCCATCGACACCGTGCGCGAGATCGCCGACAGCGAGCAGATCAATGCCCTGGGCTTCTGCGTGGGCGGCACCCTGTTGGCCACGGCCGCAGCCACCCTGGCCTCGCGCAACCGCAAGCCGCTGGCCAGCCTCACCTTGCTGACGTCCTTCCTCGACTTCGAAAACACGGGTGTGATGAACGTGTTCGTCGACGAGGCGATGGTGCGCATGCGTGAAATGACCTTGGGCCCTGAAAGTCCCCAAGGCGGCGGCCTGATGAAGGGCGCCGACCTGGCGGCCACGTTCTCGTTCCTGCGGCCCAATGACCTGGTGTGGAACTACGTGGTGGGCAATTACCTCAAGGGTGAGACCCCGCCGCCGTTCGACCTGCTTTACTGGAACAGCGACAGCACCAACCTGCCGGGGCCGCTGTACACCTGGTATTTGCGCCACACCTACCTGGAAAACAACCTCAAGGTGCCGGGCAAGGTGAAGGTTGGCGGGGTGCCGCTCGACTTGCGCAAGCTCGACATGCCGACTTTTGTCTACGCCTCGCGCGAGGACCACATCGTGCCCTGGGACAGTGCCTACCTGTCGACACGCATCGTTTCGGGCGAAACCACTTTCGTCCTCGGTGCATCGGGCCACATCGCTGGCGTGATCAATCCACCCAAGGCCAACAAACGGAGTTTCTGGGCCAGTCCGAAGCTGGCACGGAGTTTGCCGTCTACCGCCCAGGAATGGATGGATCAAGCCGAGGAACATGCTGGCAGCTGGTGGCCCACCTGGGCTGCCTGGCTGGCCAAGCGGGCGGGAGGCATGGTGCCCGCGCCCAAGCACGCCGGCAGCCGCACCTTGCGCCCCATCGAGCCGGCGCCCGGTCGCTACGTTCTGCGCAAAGCCTGACCCTTCTTTGTTCCAACGCAGGGGGCCGCCGTCTGGCGTGCCCCATCTTTGACACCGATCTCACCAGGAGACCCCCATGGCAGAAGACATCGTCATCGTTGCAGCCGCCCGCACCGCAGTGGGCAAGTTCGGTGGCACGCTGGCCAAGACGCCCGCAGCCGACCTCGGCGCCATCGTGATCCAGGACTTGCTGCGACGCTCGGGCCTGCAAGGCGACCAGATCAGCGAAGTGATCCTGGGCCAGGTGCTCCAGGCGGGGTGTGGCCAGAACCCGGCTCGTCAGGCGGTGATCAAGGCTGGCCTTGCGCAAGCCGTGCCGGCCATGACCATCAACAAGGTGTGCGGATCGGGTTTGAAGGCCGTGATGCTGGCGGCCCAGGCCATCCGTGACGGCGACGCCGACATCGTGATCGCCGGCGGCCAGGAAAACATGAGCATGTCGCCGCACATCGTGCCCAATTCGCGCGACGGTCAGCGCATGGGCAACTGGACGCTGGTCGACACCATGATCAACGACGGGCTGTGGGACGTCTACAACCAGTACCACATGGGCATCACGGCTGAAAACGTGGCCAAGAAACACGGCATCACCCGCGAGATGCAAGACGCCCTGGCCCTGGCCTCGCAGCAAAAGGCTGCCGCGGCGCTGGAGTCCGGCCGCTTCGCCGACGAGATCGTGCCGGTCACCCTGCCGCAAAAAAAGGGCGACCCGATCGTGTTCACCACCGACGAGTTCGTGAACCGCAAGACCAGTGCCGATGCGCTCGCAGGTCTGCGCCCGGCCTTTGACAAGGCAGGCTCGGTGACGGCCGGCAACGCCTCGGGCATCAACGACGGCGCTGCCGCGGTGATGGTCATGAGCGCCAAGCGCGCGGCCCAACTGGGTCTGACGCCCATGGGCCGCATCGCGTCTTACGCCAGTGCCGGCCTGGACCCGGCCTACATGGGCATGGGCCCGGTGCCGGCTTCGCGCAAGGCACTGGAACGCGCAGGCTGGAAGCCGGCCGACCTCGATCTGCTCGAGATCAACGAGGCCTTTGCCGCGCAGGCTTGCGCCGTGAACAACGAGATGGGCTGGGACACCAGCAAGGTCAACGTCAATGGTGGCGCGATCGCCATCGGCCACCCCATCGGTGCTTCGGGCTGCCGCGTGTTGGTCACGCTGCTGCACGAAATGGCCAAGCGCGACGCCAAGAAGGGCATCGCTTCGCTGTGCATCGGCGGCGGCATGGGCGTGGCCCTGACCATCGAGCGCTGAGCAGGCTCAGGCCCCATCTTTCCCAGACAGATTCCCACCCTGACACTCTAAAGAGGAGTACATCATGACCCAGAAAGTAGCTTACGTGACCGGCGGCATGGGCGGCATTGGCACCGCCATTTGTCAGCGCCTGCACAAGGACGGCTTCAAGGTGATCGCTGGTTGCGGCCCGAGCCGCGACTACGCCAAGTGGCTGGACGAGCAACGCGTGCTGGGCTACCAGTTCTATGCGTCGGTGGGCAACGTGGCCGATTGGGATTCGACCGTCGAGGCCTTCCGCAAGTGCAAGGCCGAGCACGGCCCGATCGATGTGCTGGTGAACAACGCCGGCATCACCCGCGACGGCATGTTCCGCAAGATGACCAAAGCCGACTGGGACGCGGTGATGGACACCAACCTCAACAGCATGTTCAACGTGACCAAGCAGGTCATCGACGACATGGTGGACCGTGGTTGGGGCCGCATCATCAACATCAGCTCGGTGAACGGTGAAAAGGGCCAGTTCGGTCAAACCAACTATTCGGCCGCCAAGGCCGGCATGCACGGTTTCACCATGGCCCTGGCTCAGGAAGTGGCCAACAAGGGCGTGACGGTGAACACCGTGTCGCCGGGCTACATCGGCACCGAGATGGTCCGCTCCATCCGCCAAGACGTGCTGGACAAGATCGTGGCCACCATCCCTGTGAAGCGCCTGGGCACACCGGAAGAAATCGCTTCGATGTGCTCGTGGGTGGCCAGCGAAGAGTCGGGCTTTGCCACGGGCGCCGACTTCTCGGTGAACGGCGGCCTGCACATGGGCTGAGTCAGCGCGCTGACACACCCGCATGCACAGCAAGAGGCCCTTCGGGGCCTTTTGCTTTTTCAGGCCATGGCTTCTTGTTCGCGCACCAGGCGGTCGAGCGCTGCGCACACTTCGGCGAAGCGGCCGGCGATCACGGTGCGGCGGGCGTCGGCCGGGTCGCTGGCGATGCGCACGGCCCGAGGGGCCGCGTTGGCTTCCACCGACTGGTCGGCCGCTGCGGGCGGGCGGGGTGCCGTCCAGGGGGTGATGGGGCGGGGGCGCACGGGCGCAGGCCGCGTGGGCGCGACACGGCCGCCTGCCGCTTCGGCGTTCTGGATCAGGGTGTCTGCGTGGGCGGCCGCCAGCATGGCGGCACGTTCGCGAACATGGAAGGCACGAGCCAGGTGATGAATCATGGTGAACCTCTGAAACACGTCAAAAGAAGTTCGGCAGGATTCGGTGGACGGTGACCTCGCGGGATTGCCGCAACCAAGCCAGGCTTGGTCCGACGAATGCCCGCCACCCGCAAGGGCACCGGTGCGGCCAGCGGCCGCGGACACACACCAGGCCAGGCGCACCAGGCGCCCAGGCTCAGTGCAGGAACTGGTTGCGGATCAAGCCGACGGCCAAACCTTCGATGGCAAAGTCGGTTTGATCGGGGCCCACGACGATGGGCTGGAAGTCGGGGTTCTCCGGCAGGAGCTCGATGCCGGTTTTGGTGCGCTGGAAGCGTTTGACGGTGACTTCGTCGCCGATGCGGGCCACCACGATCTGGCCGTTGCGGGCTTCCCGAGCCTGGGCGACGGCCAACAGGTCGCCGTCCATGATGCCGATGTCTTTCATGCTCATGCCTTTGACACGCAGCAGGTAGTCGGGCTTGCGGGCAAAGAGGCCGGGCTCGACGGCGTAGTTCTGCTCGACGTGTTCTTGCGCGAGGATGGGCTGGCCGGCGGCCACGCGACCCACCAGCGGCAACACGAGCTGCTCCAGGCCGGGCAAAGACAGGCTCAGGTTGCTCAGCAGCCCGCCGCGGCTTTCGGCAGAACGGCTCTCGTTGACCGAAGCCAGGGTGCTGGCGCGCAGGCGGATGCCGCGTGAGGTGCCGCCCACCAGCTCGATGACGCCTTTGCGGGCCAGGGCCTGCAGGTGTTCTTCCGCGGCGTTGGCCGACTTGAAGCCCAGCTCGGCGGCGATTTCGGCGCGGGTGGGCGGGGCGCCGGTGCTGCCGATGGCGCGCTGGATCAGCTCGAAGATCTGTTGCTGGCGCGGCGTCAGTTTGGGGCTATCGTTGCTCATGGGGCGAGACGCTGCACCTGGCGAAGGCGTGGTGCGCGGCGTTTTGTGATGCTGTCATTTTATACAGGGCTGTTTCTTTGTCCAGTATTTTTTCCACCACGCTGCCGGCGGGCGCGCGCGTCGTCATCCTGGGCACGGGCGGCACCATCGCCGGCACGGGCCATGACCCGAAGCGGCCGTGGGCCTACCAGGCCGCGCAATTGGGCGTGGCCGACCTGTTGGCCGGGGTGCCGGATCTGGCCGTTTTGCAGCCTCACCTGGCGGCCGAGCAGGTGGCTCAGGTTGACAGCAAGGACATGGGTTGGCCAGTCTGGCGCGCGCTGGCCGCCGCCTTGGCCCGCGAGCTGGCCGACCCGGCCGTCTTGGGCGTGGTCATCACCCATGGCACCGACACGCTCGAAGAGACCGCGGCTTTGCTGCATTGGCTGGCGCCACGCGACAAGCCCATCGTGTTGACGGCCGCAATGCGCCCGGCCACCGCGGCCGACGCCGATGGCCCGGCCAACTTGTCAGATGCGGTGGCGGCGGTGCTTCACGCCTGGCGCGCAAGGCAGGGCGGGGTGTTGGCCGCCTTGCAAGGGCGCATCTGGTCTGCGCGCGATGTGCGCAAGGCCCACAGCCATGCCGTGGACGCCTTCGATGGTGGTGGCGCCGAGCCCTGGTTGACGGGCACGCCGGGGCAAGGTCATGCGGGCCCTTGGCCATCTCGGCCCTGGCCTGTTGCGGCGACGGGCCAAGGCCTCGGTTGGCAGTGGGTGGCTCAGACCGCGAGCCAGGCGCCGCCGCGCGTGGCCCTGCTCACCAGCCATGCCGACGCCGACGGTGAAGGCCTGAGGGCCTGGCTGACTCACCCCGTGGCGCGGCCGCAAGGCGTGGTCGTGGCCTGCTCCGGCCACGGCACCATCCATTCGGAGTTGTGGGCTGCCCTGCGTGAGGCCCAGGCTCAAGGGGTGGTGGTTTGGCGCAGCAGCCGGGTGGCGCGTGGCGGTGTGCTGCCGCGCGACGGCGACGAATGGCCCGCGTGTGGCCATTGGACGGCGGCCCAGGCGAGGCTGGGCTTGCAGCTGACCTTGATGGGCGCACCCATCGAGATGTCCGGGGCCTGATGGCTGTGCGGGGGGGCTCAGCGGCCGCCTGTCACATCGAGGATGGCGCCTGCGGTGTAGCTGGCCTGGTCGCTCAACAGCCAGGCGATGGCGGCGGCCACCTCGTCGGGGTGGGCCGCCCGGCCCATGGGCAGGGTGGGGCCCAGCCTGGCGACGCGGTCGGGCTCTCCGCCGGTGGCGTGGATGCCCGTGTCGGTGATGCCCGGTCGCACCGCGACGACGCGCACGCCTTCAGCCGCCACTTCTTTGGCCAGCCCTTGGGTGAAGACGTCGACCGCGCCTTTGCTGGCAGCGTAGTCCACATACATCCCCGGTGAGCCGGTGCGCACGGCGCTGCTGGACACGTTGACGATGACGCCGCCCTGGCCGCCGTGCAGCCTGGACAGGCGCTTGACGGCCTCACGCGCGCACAACATGGTGCCCAGCACGTTGACGGCGAACATGCGTTGCAGGCGCTGTGCACTCATGTCCGTCAATTTGGCGGTGGCGTCCACGATCCCGGCGTTGTTGACCACGCCCGTGAGCGGGGGCAGGTGATGATCGGCTGTGGCAAAAAGGGATAGCACATCCGCTTCTTGCGACACGTCGGCCTGGGCGATGATGGCCTGTGGCGCACCGGCGGCCAGGCAGGCCTGAGCCACAGCGGCAGCCGCTTCGCGTTGCTGCGCGTAATGGATGAGCAGGGCATGGCCTTGCCGGGCCAAGGCCAGCGCGGTGGCGGCGCCAATGCCTTGGCTGGCGCCGGTGATGAGGGTGGTGGCTGACATGTGTCAAATTTACCTGCCCTTCACGCTGGCGCCGAAATTTCGACACTGGCCTTTGAGACACTCGCGGGATGCTTGGGATGAACGTCAAATGGTTGAAGGGGTGGCGCTTGGGCGCCATCGTGTTGGTGCTGGGGGCTGCGGCCTGGGGGGTGAAGAAGCAATTCTTCTCACCGCCGCCGGCGCCACAGGTGATCACGGCCAAGGTGAGCCGGGAAGAACTGGAAGACACGGTGTTGGCCAGCGGCACCATGTTGGCGGCCCGCGAAGTCAACGTCGGCGCGCAGGCCACGGGCCAGATCAAGCGCATCTATGTGGACTTGGGCCAGAAGGTGCGCAAGGGTGACCTGATCGCGGAGATCGACTCCACCACGCAAACCAACACGCTGCGCAACGCCGAGGCCCAGATCGCCTTGCTGCAGGCGCAACGCCGCTCCAAGCAGGCCACGGTCAAGCAAGCGCAGCTGACCTTGCAGCGCCAGCAGGCCCTGGTGCGCGACGACGCGGGTTCGCGCGCGGACCTCGACAGCGCCGAGGCCGCCGTGGCCACAGGCACGGCCGACCTGGCGGCGCTGGACGCCCAGATCCGCCAGGCCAGCATCTCGCTGGACACCGCCAGGGTGAACCTGGGCTACACGCGCATCATCGCGCCCATCGACGGCACGGTGATCGCCATCGTGCTGGAAGAGGGCCGCAGCGTGAACGCCTTGCAATCGGCGCCCACGGTCATCAAGTTGGCCCGCCTGGACCAGATCCTGGTGCGGGCACAGATCTCCGAAGCCGATGTGGTGCGCGTGAAGCCGGGCCTGCCGGCGTACTTCACCATCCTGGGCGATTCGGCCACCCGCTACGAGACCAAGCTGCGCGCCATCGAGCCCGTGCCTGAAATCAACCAGACCGACACCAAGGTCACCACGGCCACCGCCACGTCCACCGCCATTTACTACAACGGCTTGTTCGACATCCCGAACGAAGACGGTCGCCTGAGGCCCTTGATGACGGCGCAGGTCAACATCGTGCTCAACCAGGTGGACGACGCCCTGGTGATCCCCGCGAGTGCCCTGGGCAAGCGCGACCGCAAGACCAAGCTCTACACGGTGAACGTGCTGGAGACACAGGGCGAGGTGAAGAAGGTGGTGCCCCGTCAAGTCAAGATCGGGCTCAACAACCGCGTCCAAGCCCAAGTGCTGGAAGGCCTCAAGGAAGGCGAAGAAGTGGTGGTGGGCGAAGCCACCAGTTCGGGCGCTGGCGGTGGTGCCCGTCGCGGACCAGGCATGTTCTGATCGGGGCGTGGCATGCATCGTGATCTGAGTGCGTCGCCAGACGAGGACCGCACCGCCCAGGCTGGCCGCGGAGACGGGCCATGGGCCCCCGCGCCGGTGTTGCTGGAGGTGAGTGACCTCTGGCGGGAGTACCCCAGCGGCGAAGGCACCGTGGCGGTGTTGCGTGGGGTGAACCTGCGCATCCACCAAGGTGAGATGGTGGCCATCATCGGGGCATCGGGCTCGGGCAAGTCCACGCTGATGAACATCCTGGGCTGCCTGGATCGCCCCACGCGTGGCAGCTACAAGGTCGATGGCGAAGCCACTTCCAGCCTGGAGCCCGACCAGCTCGCGCGCTTGAGGCGCGAGCACTTCGGTTTCATTTTTCAGCGCTACCACCTGCTGGGTGATTTGAGCGCCGTGGGCAACGTCGAGATTCCGGCCGTCTACGCTGGCATGCACCAGGCCGACCGTCGGGCCAAGGCCGCCGCTTTGCTGGGCCGGCTGGGCTTGTCGGAGCGCCTGGTCAACAAGCCGGGGCAGCTTTCGGGCGGCCAGCAGCAGCGGGTGTCCATCGCTCGGGCCCTGATGAACGGCGGCGACGTCATCCTGGCCGACGAGCCCACCGGTGCGCTCGACAGCAGCAGCGGTGAAGAGGTGATGCGCATCCTCAAGGAGCTGCATGCCGACGGCCACACCGTCATCATCGTGACCCACGACGCGAAGGTGGCGCAGCACGCCCAGCGCATCATCGAGGTGGCCGACGGCCAGATCGTGCGCGACTCCACCGGCGGGCAGGCGCCGCTTCAGCCGGCACGGCCTGCGCCCCAGGAGGCCGCCGTGCTCAAGCCCTGGCGCGCCCAGGTCGACCGCTTCCTGGAGGCGTTCACCATGGCCGTGCGGGCCATGTTGGGCCACCGCCTTCGCACCTTGCTGACCATGCTGGGCATCATCATCGGCATCGCCTCGGTGGTGTCCATGGTCGCGCTGGGTGAAGGATCGCGCCAGCGGGTGCTCAAGGACATCGCGGCGATGGGCACGAACACCATCGACATCTTTCCGGGCAAGAACTTCGGCGACCGCCAGGCCACGCGCATCCGCACCCTCGTGGAAGCCGACGCCAACGCCCTGGCGCAACTGCCTTATGTCGACAGCGTCACGCCCACCGTGAGCACCAGCGTGACCTTGCGCCGTGGCAACCTGGAAGCCACGGCCAATGTCAACGGCGTGGGCGAGCAGTACTTCCGGGTCAAAGGCTACAGCATGGACAAGGGCCAGGCCTTCGACGCCGACAGCGTGCGCCGGCAGGCCCAGGAGGCCGTGATCGACCCGGCCACGCGTGACGCCATGTTTGCCAAGGGTGAGAACCCGCTGGGCCAGGTGATCTTCCTGGGCTCGGTGCCAGTGCGGGTGATCGGCGTGACCAAGCCCCAGGACTCGATGTTCTCGATGGGCGACAACCTCAATGTGTGGGTGCCGGTGACCACGGGCATGCGGCGCGTGATCGGGACGCGCTACCTGCGCAACATCACGGTGCGGGTGAGCGACAACGTCCCGAGTGCGGCGGCCGAACAAGGCATCACCAAGTTGCTCACGCAGCGCCACAACACGCAGGACTTCTTCACACGCAACTCGGACAGCATCCGCCAGACCATCGAAAGCACCACGCAGACGATGACGCTGCTGATCTCGTCGATCGCGGTGATTTCGCTGATCGTGGGGGGCATTGGGGTGATGAACATCATGCTGGTGTCGGTCACCGAGCGCACCCAGGAAATTGGCGTGCGCATGGCGGTGGGCGCCCGGCAGGGCGACATCCTTCAGCAGTTCCTCATCGAGGCGGTCATGGTGTGCCTGATCGGCGGGGTGTTGGGCATCGCGCTGGCACT
>JBEEJT010000066.1:0-7517 GCA_041169085.1 Pseudomonadota bacterium
TCGCCCCACGAGAAGCCACCGCTGGATTACCGCACCGAGGTCTTCCAGATCGATGGCGGCCTGCTGCGCCGGGCGCTGCAGCTGTCTCAAGGCGCCCAGCTGGTCGACAGCGCCGAGGCGCGGGCCACGCGGGAGCGCTACCCCGACGCCCCGGCCAACGTCGCCCCACGTGTCACCCAGTGCGACACGGTGTCGGGCGACACCTGGTTCTCGGGCAAGCGCCTGGGTGACCGCGCGACGGCCTGGACCAAGACGCTGACCAATGGCGCCGGTGCTTACTGCACCATGCAACAGGAAGACAACGCCACCTACGAAGCGCTGCAGCGTGGCGCCAAGCAAGGGCGTGTGGATTTGAGCCGGGTGTTGGTGCTGCGCGCCGGTGCCGACTTCGACCGCCCGCCGCCCGGCGTGTCGGCCGCAGACAACCTGTTGAACTACACCGAACACGGCGGCTTCGACATCGCCGTCGAGAACGTCTACCGCGCCGCGCTGCCGGTGGTGAAGGCCATCAGCACCCAGTGGCCCGAATGGAAGAACGGCGTGCCGCTGAACTGACCCTGGCGAGCTGACCACCATGTTGCCTGACGACCTGCCCCACAGACTGAGCCAGGCGGCCCCCTCCGGCGGGGCCAAGGGCTGGTGCCCCGACACCGTGTTCTGGACGGCCCGCGCCGTGGCCGAACACAGCCAGCAGCTGGCCATGCGCCACGGTGTGCTGCAACCGCCCGGCCGCGACATCGACACCGGCGTGATGGTGAGCGTGGCCGCGCGCACGCCGCAAGGCATGGGCCTGGGCCACGCCGCCACCGCCAACCTGTCTGTGGCTGGCTTGCGGTCGGCCTTCGAGCGCGCCCACGCCCTGGCCGTGGCCAGCGCCGGGCACATGGTGTTCGACCCGCTGTGGGCGCAACCCGTGGCCACGCGCGGCCGCTACGCCAGCGCCGTGCAGCAGCCGCTGGCCACCTGGCCCCTGGCCGACCAGATCGCGCTGCTGCAGCAGGTCGACGCCGCCACGCGCCAAGACCCCCGCATCGTCGACACCCAGACCAGCTTGTGGGCCGTGCAGACCCAGCAATGGCTGATCGACAGCGCCGGCACCGATGTGCAGCAGCAGGGGTCCATGCTCACGCCAGCGGTGCAGGCCACCGCGCAGGTGGGGCATGTGACGCAAACCCGGTCCAGCGCCGGGCAGTACAACGGCTTTTGCCAGCAAGGTGGCATCGAGGTGGTGGCGCGCAGTGGCTTCGTGGCGGACGGCCCCCGCGTGGCGCGCGAGGCCATCGAACTGGCCCAGGCCCCGTCGTGCCCCGAAGGCGTGATGGACGCCATCCTCATGCCCGACCAGATGATGCTGCAGATCCACGAGTCCATCGGCCACCCGCTGGAGCTCGACCGCATCCTGGGCGACGAGCGCAACTTCGCCGGCACCAGCTTCGTCACGCCCGACATGTTTGGCCACTACCGCTGGGGCAGCGCCGCGCTCAACGTCTCATACGACCCGAGCCAGCCGCACGAATTCGCCAGCTTTGGGTTTGACGACGAAGCCCAGCCCGCCACGCGCCAGCGCATCATCGAAGCCGGTGTGCTGATGCGGCCACTGGGCGGGGCCTTGAGCGTGAAGCGCGCCCAGGCCTTGGGCCACAACCTGCAAGGCGTGGCCACCACGCGCGCCGCCAGCTGGAACCGCGCCCCCATCGACCGCATGAGCAACCTCAACGTGGAGCCGGGCGACGCGTCGCTGAACGAGCTCATCGCCAGCGTCGAATTCGGCGTGCTCATGCACACCAACTGCTCGTGGAGCATCGACGACTCGCGCAACAAGTTCCAGTTCGGCTGCGAGAAGGGGCAGGTGATCCGCCACGGGCGGCTGGCCGAAGTGGTGCGCAACCCCAACTACCGGGGCGTGTCGGCCACCTTCTGGCGCTCGCTGGCCCGAGTGGGCAACGCCAGCACCTGGCAGGTCATGGGCACGCCTTACTGCGGCAAGGGCGAGCCCTCGCAGATCATCCGCGTGGGCCACGCCGCGCCGGCCTGTCTGTTCACCGGCATCGACGTCTTCGCGGGGGCCGCATGATCACGCCCGATCACTTCCACGCCCTGGCTGACGCGGTGCTGGGCGCGCTGCCGGGGCCCGATGGGGCCGATGCCGAACGCATCAGCCTGCACCTGCAGGCCGAGCACAGCCACTTCATCCGCTTCAACCACGGCCAGGTGCGCCAGGCCACCGACGTGGCCCAGGCGCAGCTCAGCGTGAGCCGTTGCCGGCGCCAGTCCGACGGCCCGCGCATGGCCGGCGCCAGCCTGAGCCTGAGCGGCGTGCTGGCCGACGACGTGGCCGCCACGCTGGCCGCCGCCCGCGCCTTGGGCGACGTGCTGCCCCACCTGCCGCCTGACCCCCACCTGCTGCTGCCCGACACGGTGCAGTCCACCCACAGCGACGACCTGGGCGCCGGCGACGCCGGCCACTGGCCCGACCCGCGCGAGGTGGTGCAAGACGTGCACGCCGCCGCACAAGGGCTGGACGTGGTCGGCCTGTACGCCGCCGGCCCCGTGGTGCGCGCCTTTGCCGACAACCGGGGCCAGCGCAACTGGCACCGCGCCACCTCGTTTGCGCTCGACTGGAGCCATGTGTTGCGCACCGACCAGGCGGTCAAGGCTGGCCTGGCGGGCGCCGTGCAGCCAGGCGGTTGGACCGCCCCCGGTGGCTGGCGCGAACAGCTGCACCAGCGCATGGCCCAGGCTGCACGGCAAATGCACCTGCTGGCCCGACCGCAACGCCAGCTCAGCCCCGGGCGCTACCGCGCCTGGCTGGCCCCCGCCGCCGTGGGCGAGCTCATGGGCACCCTCGCCTGGGGCGCCTTCGGGCTCAAGGAACAACGCACGGGCACCTCGCCGTTCAACCGCCTGGTGCATGGCGAAGCCCTGAGCCCCTTGGTGTCCTTGAGCGAAACCACCGCCCCCGGGCTGGCGGCCGCGTTCACGCCGCAAGGCTTTGTGCGCCCCGGCCACGTGCCCCTGGTGGCGCAAGGCGCCATGGTGGGCAGCCTGGTGTCCCCCCGCTCGGCGCGCGAGTTCGGCACGCCCGAACACGCGCTCACGCCCAACGCCCATGGCGGCGAAAGCCCCGAAGCCTTGCACCTGGCGCCCGGCACGCTGGCCGACGCCGAAGTGCTGGCGCAGTTGGGCACCGGCCTGTACCTGAGCAACCTGCATTACCTGAACTACAGCGACCGCCTGGCCTGCCGCGTGACCGGCATGACCCGCTACGCCTGCTTCTGGGTGGAAGACGGCCAACTGGTGGCGCCCCTGCCCGTGATGCGCTTCGACCAGGACCTGGTGCAACTGCTGGGCGACGACCTGATCGCCCTGGGCGAGCAAGCCGAGTGGCAGCCCAACACCGAGACTTATGGGGCGCGCAACCTGGGCGGGGTGCGGGCGCCGGGGGCCTTGGTGAAGGGGTTGAACTTGACGCTGTGACTTTGTCTGAGCAAGATCTGCGCTCATCCAAGTCAATCAGGAATCGAGGCTCAGCGTGAAGCTGCTGTTGGTGGACGACCACGTCATGTTCAGGCAAGGTTTGCGGCACCTGCTGCCAGCCATCAGTCCATCGCTGTACGTGGACGAGGCGGCCACCCTTGACGAGGCCATAGAGCGCTGTTGGCGTGATTCGTATGAGCTGGTATTGCTGGATCTGGGCTTGCACGACAGCAAGGGCGTTCAGACCTTGAAGCAGTTTCGGGATGCTGCGCCCTCTGTGCCTGTGGTCGTGCTATCGGGCGACGAAAACCCCGTCAATGTGCGCTTGTGCATCGAGGCGGGAGCACACGGCTACCTGCCCAAAACCTACACCGCGGAGGCCCTGATCAAAGCCTTGCGCTTCATTGTGGATGGCGGGGTGTACGTGCCACGCCTGGCGCTGCAAGCGCCTGCCCCGGCAGCGAAAGCTTTCCCTGAGACGCTGGCGCGGCTGACGCTCAGACAACGGGAAGTGGCTCAGCTGATGCTCAAAGGCCTGGCCTACAAGGTGATTGCCCAGCAACTGCGGGTGTCCGAGGGCACCGTCAAGGCTCATGTCTCGTCCATCCTTCAAGTGCTGGGCGTACGCAGCCGCGTCGAGGCGGTCTTGCTCGCGGCGAGAGAGGGTGCCACGGCCGATGACGATGACACCGCTTCTGCCGGTCAAAGCTGAAGCGTCGTCGACCAATTTGCACATGGGCCGCTGACCTCGCAGGCATCGATCTTCGACACGAGCAGGCCGCCGAGTGCGCCCGCAGCAGTTGGTGCCAGCACCTTCACCGTCATGAACCCATCACCGGCCGGCGCAAAGCGGGTGTCCATGCGCACCCCGATGGGCCCGAGGACATATGCATCATGCGCGACCAGATCGGTGGGTGCGCCATTGGCGAACGGCACTGGCGCATACAGCGCCGAGCTGTGGATGGACACCACCTGGGTCCGCCGCAGCATGCCGCGCAGGTTGGCGCCGCAAACGGTGGCCTGCGCCACGAAGCTGTGGTGCTCGTCGCCAGACAGAAAGACGGTCTGCTCAATGTCGTGCATGACCAGGAAATGCAGCAGCGTCTGGACGGCCCCCGGATAGCCCTCCCAGGCATCGGCGCGCCCGGCCGCAGACGGATCTTCCTGCACCTCGCGTGAGCGCGGCATCAGGCTGGAGGGCGTGAGCACGAACTTCACCTGGCTCCGGTGTGCCAGCAGCCAACGCTGCAGCGCTGCCCATTGCTGGGCCCCCAGCAGCCTGTCCATGCCTGCACCCGTGGGCCCCGGCGCGCGGCGCACCGATCGCGTGTCCGCCATGAAAATGGGCACGCCCCCACAAGAAAACGCGTAATGCCGCGCTCCAGGGGTCTGCGCGCCCCCGCCAAACTGCCCCAGCTGCATGTAGTGCTGCCAGGCCTGAACAGCTTCGTCTCGTCGACCTTGTCGATCCTTGGGTGCGCCGAGTCCCAGCTGGTTTGCCGAATCCCCCCAAGGCGTCCAGTTGTCCTCGATTTCGTGGTCGTCCAACATGCTGTGCACGGGCACCTGGCGCATCAGGGCCCGCATGGCCGGGACTTGCAAAGCTTGCTCCCACGGCTGCTCAAACAGCTCGTCGCGGCGGGTCGGATCCAGCAAGCCAGCCGTGGCATCTGCGTAGATCACATCACCGGCCAGCAAGACCAGATCGATCGGTGGCGCTGCATCAGAACCACTCGTCCCGACACGAGACGCCATGGCCTGCAAGCTGCGCGTCGCATGCACAGGATCCAACAGCGTGCCCGGATACTGACAGCTGCCCAAAGCCAGGTTCAGTTGAGGTTGGGCCCAGCGATGCAGCGGGTGCGACTCTTCAACGGCCGCCCGCGGCACCCAGCATGACGTCAACAGCTCGGGTGGCAGGCCAGAAAGGGTCGCGCTCATGCCGTCGAGTGCGCCCACGGGGAACTGCGTTGTGCGATCGCCCTTGGCCTGCAACAAGCCCGCCCACTGAGTGCCACGCAACAACACCGCATCGCGACGCCAATCCTTCTCGGTGATCTGTGTACCGTGAGGCGGCTTGTGCTCCGCCACCCCCAGATCGCTGCGGGCCATCACCAGCACAGCAAGGAAGCCATCGGCAGCGAAGCCGTCCACAGTGCGCAAGTCAGGCGTTGCCCGCAGCCAGGGCTGGTTGCCGTCGGGTGAATTGGCGCTCACCGCCACGTTCAGACCTGCCGCCACCTCGAAGCCCTGGCCAATCTTCTTGACGGGGATGAGCCACAGCCGAGCGGCCAGAGCGCCAGGCGCGGAGGCCATGGCCAGGATCTGCACCTCCTGCCCTCCCTGCGAGTAGCGCAGGCGCGGACCCAACCAAGGCCGCAGCATGACCAGTTCCTCCACAGGTTTGACGATCGGTTTGGGAATGGCTCGATCCAGGAAGTCCAGCATGTCTTTGCACACCGCCTCCACATGGCGCCCGATCAGCAAGTCTTGATGTCCCAGTTCGCTGTAAGGCCAACTGCGTACCGAAGGTGCGTGAACAGGCACACCGGCTGCTTGAAACTCGGCCTCATTCAGCAATTGGGTGCCCTGATCAATCAGCCCGTTCTGTGCGCCATGCACAAACATGGTGGGCAACCTGAACCAACGCGCCTTCAGGCGCCCTTGGGTGACGAAGAGCGCCCGCCCACGCTGGGAGGTGACGACCTGTTGCCGCGCAAAGTGGATGATCTGGGCGACCGTATCCAGGTGCATGGGTCCGAACAGGTCGTCAATGGCTTCCAGCGTACCCGGGCGCAGGTTGGCGGCATTGAAGTCCCGGCCATACAGCGCATCCATGCGGTGTCGTGTCGCCACCCACGATGCGCGAGCAAAC
The DNA here is from genome assembly GCA_041169085.1 of Pseudomonadota bacterium. GTDB lineage: Bacteria > Pseudomonadota > Gammaproteobacteria > Burkholderiales > Burkholderiaceae_C > Aquabacterium. Next base: position 6,353 of record JBEEJT010000066.1, read on the forward strand.
GGCCACCCGGGGTTGTCCACATCGTAGTCTTCATCCGGGTAAGGCACGCTCGCCAACAGGCTGTCGATCAGCTGATTCAGGACGCCAGGTCGATCGGGTGGCCTGAACTGAAAGCTGTCCAGCAGCACGCGCTTGCGCACCATCTGAAGCAAAAAAGCCCTGAAGATGTTGTCGTCGGTGTAGCGCAGGAACGGTCCCTTCTGGCTCATGATCACACGCCTGACGCAGGGATGCGGAGCCTCTGGCAGGCCATTGAAGGCGTCCAGCGTGCCCAGTTGCTCGTCACTGAGCTCCATGTCCACGGCCAACTGCCGCTTCTGCTTGGTCACCAAGGCGCTGTCAGCCAGCAATGCCATGCTCAGCATGGTGCACCCGATGCAATGCGCCAACACATCCACAGGGCCACCCGTCACTTGACGGATGTGCAACAAGGCAGCGGGAATGTCCACCAATGCCACTTGCTCGATGGCCCACGGGTATTGGGCCGTGGGCTGAGCCGTGCTGCTGCGCAGATCGATGACCCAGACTTCTCGACCCGACTGTGCAAAGCGCTGCGCAACATTGGGCTGGATGCTGGGGTGTGTGAAGGTGTTGCCGCTGACGCTGTAGCCATGGATCATCGCCACGGGCACGCCCTTGGCTTTAACCCCCACCGGCGGCCTGTAGCGGGTCAACCTGACCTTGACTGGATCGCCTTCGGAGAACCTGGCCCTTTGATTGGCCTCAGGCAAGTCGGCGCGTCGGATGTGATCAACGATCAGCTCGGTGACTTCGGGCAGAGCCAGCCCCTTGATGGGGCCAGGCAATCGGTCGGGCTCACCCGGCCGAGGCGGATCGGGCTGACGGAAGGTCCACAAGTGGGTGCTCAAAGTCAACCTGGCGAAATACATGACCACGCCCAACAGGTCAGCCAAACCCTGCACGTGGTTGTCCTGGTCAAGGATCCGTACCAGAGGCTGCCCCCGGCTGGCGAGGAAGCCTGCGTCCAGCTGCAAAGTGGCTTGGCTGCCTCCACCCCACAGCTGGCCCAAGCGCGTCAACTGCACAGACGTCACCTGGCTGATCGGGTTGGCGCGGCGCCCATAAGTGAAGCGCTTGCGCGCATGGATGGGCTGCCCCTTCAGCCAAGGCCCCATCGGCTGTGCGCTATCGTCACGCTCAATGC
>JBEEJT010000067.1:0-2779 GCA_041169085.1 Pseudomonadota bacterium
GCCGCGCGCAGTTCGCGGTACAAGGCCCGCTCGTGGGCCGTGAACAGGGGGCGGGCATTGAGCCGCCAGCGTTGCGGCCATTCTTTCCGGTTGGCGCGTTGGCGCCAGTCATGCAAGGCCCAACCCAACAGGACGCCGCCGAGCATGGCCAACAGCACCGCCAGCACGACGAACAGGTCGGCCTTCATCACATCCCCTGAAACAAGGCAAGGATGTTAGCTTGGGGGCCGTCGGTCATCCATCCCTAGTGAGAGGGGAAAGGAGGCTGGAATAGGGGCGGGCTGATGCTGCGCCGGTATCAGACCGAACCCACCAGGCCGCGCAGCCAGTCGCTGGCGTGCAGCGTCTGATACTTCACGCGGTACACCACCTCGGCCGCGATGGATTGCAGCGAGCTGTCGAGGTGGCTGACCACGGTGTCGGGGGGCAGTTTGAGCCAGGCTTCGGCGTCGGGGCCATCGCGCTCCACGGTGGCGCCGGCCTTGGCCGCGATCCGCAGCATGGGCGCGTTCTCGCTCAAGGCGTGGATCATCAGGTGGCTGGCGCCCTGGTTGCGGGCGTGCGTGATCGCGTGCTGGAACAGGCGCATGCCCAGGCCTTTGCCACGGCCGGCCGGCAGCACCGACACGCCGAATTCCATGGCGCGCCCCCGAGACGAGTCCCCGTGCGGCCCCTGGCCCGGCAGCGCGGCCAGGTGGGCCACGGCCACCAGTTGCAGCCGACGGTTGAACACGCCAAACACCTCGTCGCGCTTGAAGTCGATGGCGGCCACGTAATGGCTCAGTTGCTCCTGTGGTGCCTGAAAGCCGAACCGCAGGTAGCGGTCGTGGTCGTCGAGGTGCAGCAGGTGGTCCAGGATGCGCGCGCGATGGCGGGCATGCAGGTCGCGGATCGGCACCCAGCCGTCCATGGCGGAGGCGGGGTGGTGTCGGCGGAGGCTTTCCTGCGGACGCAGGCCGAATCGGTCCAGAGCGGGTGGTGTCTTGTTGTCGGTCACGGCGGACCCCTTTCCTGCCAGGGCTGGGAGGGAGGCGCCTCGCAACCTAGGGTTTTCACTAGGTTAATGGAATTTGAAAGGGCCTGCAAGGCGACAGGGCATGGTGCATGGCACGGGGTGTGCGCTCCGTCACGCGCGGGTCGTTCTGACCCCGAAGATGAGGGGTGCTTGCGGCTGCATCGAAATCCGGGCTAGAATCGCGGTCTCCCGACATGGCTGCCGGGAGGGTTGCGCTCATGCCAGCGCCGGTTCGTCCGGCATGGTGCGGGTTGCGGCCGGGAGAGGTCTGTATTGATCTGCATCGATGCCCCCTTGCTGACTTTTTGATGGCAGTGGGCACCTCCGCAAGCAACGCCTGGGCAACGTCCGGTGCGGTGTGACCGGGGCGCAGTGCCCAGACCCGACCTGCTGTCTGAGAGGCCACCACCTACCAAGAAGTGGCACCAATGGCGGCAGCCAGCCAGTATTCACCACTTAGGAAATCTCATGAAAACCTTCAGCGCTAAGCCCGCAGAGGTCGTACACGAGTGGTTTGTGATCGACGCCACCGACAAGGTGCTCGGACGAGTGGCCAGCGAAGTCGCTCTCCGTCTGCGTGGAAAACACAAGGCCATTTACACGCCTCACGTTGACACCGGTGACTTCATCGTCATCGTGAACGCAGACAAGATTCGCGTCACTGGCACCAAGGCCACCGACAAGGTCTACTACCGTCACTCGGGCTTCCCCGGCGGCATCTACGCCACGAAGTTCAAGGACATGCAGGCCAAGCACCCCGGCCGCGCCATCGAGAAGGCTGTCAAGGGCATGCTGCCCAAGGGCCCGCTCGGTTACGCCATGATCAAGAAGCTGAAGGTCTATGCAGGCGGTGAGCATCCTCACGCAGCCCAGCAGCCCAAGGCCCTGGAAATCTAAGGAGCGGCCACATGATTGGTAACTGGAATTACGGCACCGGCCGTCGCAAGTCGTCCGTCGCCCGCGTCTTCATCAAGAAGGGCACCGGCCAGATCATCGTCAACGGCAAGCCTGTTGAACAGTATTTCGGCCGTCAGACCTCCATCATGGTGGTCAAGCAGCCCCTGGTGCTGACCAACAACGCCGAAGCCTTCGACATCAAGGTGAACGTGCACGGTGGTGGTGAGTCTGGTCAAGCCGGCGCTGTGCGTCACGGCGTGACCCGCGCTCTGATCGATTTCGACGCTGCCCTGAAGCCTGAGCTGAGCCGCGCTGGTTTCGTGACCCGCGACGCTCGCGAAGTCGAACGTAAGAAGGTCGGTCTCCACGGCGCTCGCCGCAGGAAGCAGTTCAGCAAGCGCTGATTCTTCTCTTGGGTGCGTTGTCGGCTTCGGCCGCAGCGCCCCTTGCAAAACCCGCCCCGGGCCTGGCCCTCGGCGGGTTTTTTCATGCTTTCGCCGCTGGATGACGCGCCTTGTCATCCAGCGAGTGAGTGAATGTTTCTTAAAATGGCGGGCTTCGCGCAAGGGCGCGGCCCCGACGCGTTGCGTCACCCAGGTAGAAAGGTTGTGGACATGATCAAGGTTGGCATCGTTGGTGGCACGGGCTACACGGGTGTGGAGCTGTTGCGTCTGCTGGCGCAGCATCCTCAGGTCGAGCTCAAGGCCATCACCTCCCGCAAGGAGGCCGGTTTGCCAGTGGCCGACATGTACCCCAGCCTGCGCGGCCACGTGAACCTCGCCTTCGTCACGCCGGACGACGCGAAGCTCACCGAGTGCGACGTGGTCTTCTTCGCCACACCGCACGGTGTGGCCATGGCCCAGGCCC
>JBEEJT010000068.1:0-2718 GCA_041169085.1 Pseudomonadota bacterium
GCACTGATCACCGACTACTCATCGGTGCTGTTCGATTACCTGCACCTAGACCGACCTGTGATCCAGTTCCAGCCAGACTACGAACAATATGTGACGCGATCGCGCAAGCTGCACGACGACAAGGACACCACCCTGGTCGGCCCTGTGCTCAAGACACCGGAAGCCCTTCTGGCACTGCTCGCCTCCCCCAAGCTGGAAACCCCTTCGCACACAGCCAAGCGCCAGGAATTGTTGGCCCGTCTGTACGAAGTGCGCGATGGCAGTTCGGCAGAAAAGCTGTGCCAGCTGATCGTCGAGGAAATCGAGCGGGCGGTCCAACGCGTCCCACGTCAATGAGGGCACGGGGGCGCTCAGAAAGCGCCCGGACCGCACAAAAAAAGCCCGACAACGTCGGGCTTTTTGCTAGGCGACACCCCAAACAGGGCCAAGGCTTCAGGCGTAGGCCATGCCGGAACCCGCTGTTTCTGCAGCCGGGACAGACTGCCCATCCAGGCGCACATCGAAAACCTGCCCGGTACTGGGACTGAGCAAGACCAGAAGCGACTGGATGGCCACCGCACGGGCATCGAGCAGCGTTTGCGGTGGCTCGATGCCGAAGGCCTTGCGGCGCATGGGGGTGTTGGTGCGCTCGGGGTTGATGCAATTGACGCGCACCCCCTCCGGGTGCCACTCCTCGGCCAGGGCCTGAGTGAGGTTGACCACGGCGGCCTTCGACGAACTGTAGAGGCTGTAGTGAGCGCGCCCATAGGTGTAGGAACTGGAGGTGAAGTTCAACAGTTGCCCACGTGTCTTGCGCAGGTGCTCGAAGCCTGCAATGGCCACATTGACCGCACCGACGTAGTTGACCTGGATGGCCTCCAGCACTTCGTCGTATGCCATGTTGAGCAAGGGTTGCTTGGACAGGATCGCCGCGCAATTGACGATGAAGTCGATGCGCCCATGCTCTGCGGCGGCCGTCGCCATGGCCTGTCGCAACGAGGCCATCTCGCCAACGTTGACGCCATTGCGGCGACTGACCACCACCACCTTGGCCTGATAGGCCTGAGCCAGGCGGGCCATCTCCTCGCCAATGCCACTCGTGCCGCCCACCACCATCACCACCTTGTGCTTGAGTTCGGCAAGCAGCTTGGTATCGGCCTGGGCCAGCGTCTTGCGCGAGCGCAACTGCAGGAGCTTGTCGAGCACATGCAGGTCTTCGGCGTAGGTCAGCTTCATGTTGTTGTGCGCGCCTTCGACCAGGTAGACCTTTTCATCGGGCAGGTACTTCAACACCACGCCGCAATCGTCGGTGGTTCGAAAGTAGGGGTCATGGCGCGCACGCTCGTAGGCCTCCCGAATGGTCTCCAGTGCAAAACCCTGGGGGGTCTGACCATTGCGCAAACGGCTGCGGTCGGGAATCGACTCGATCGTGTTGGTCATCGGGTCAGCCGACACGATGGTGTCTGTGGTGGGCACCACGACGTCGACGGCGTTGTAGTGATCCAGCGCCTTGACCACGTCGCGGATGATGCGCGCATCGACCAAAGGGCGCACCGCGTCATGGAAGATCAGACGCACGCGCCGGTCGTGCGTGCGATCGCTGTAAGCGGCAATCGCACTCAGGGAAGATTCGTGGCGCGCCTTGCCGCCCTTCAGCACACCCTTGACCTTGCTCAGGCGCTGGCCGGCCACCATGTCTTCGATGCGGCTGAGGCATTGCGCATTGGTGACGACCAGGATTTCGTGGATGTCGGGACTGTCCTGAAAGACGCGCAGCGTGTGCTCCACCAGCGGGCGCCCGGCCAGCTTCATCATCTGCTTGGGTTGCTCGAAGCCGCTGCGCTCACCATGGCCTGCGGCCAGGATGACGCCCACATTGAGGATGTCCATGGGAGGGTTCCAAAGTGCGACGGGCCAAGCCCGACCGCGGTTCAAAGGGGCAGCACTCGACGGAACAACAGGAAGCAGCCATCCTCGCCTGGCAAGGCGCAGGACACACTCCCCTTGAACACGAAGTCCTCACGCTCTGCGGACACCCAGGTGCGCAGGCCGGACATGTCATCCGCCGCAAACACCAGCACCAGGTCGGTCGAAGACTGGAATGCGGTGTGCAGGATCAGGTCATGTTCGTTGCCATCCAGGCCTTCCAGCAAGGACTCGTGCAAGACACTCATCTGCGCCATCCCGGCCTGACACTCGAACAGCGCGATCTGGGCGTGCCCCTCGTGCTGGCAGATGTCCCCCAGCCATGTGGGCAAGGGATCTCCGCCATAGGTCACATGCAGGGACAAGGGCACATCCACCAGACGACTGAGCAAGGGTGACGGCGGACCAAAATCGGCGAGTCTTCGGACCTGTCCGTGGGTCACGAACAGGTTCAAGACATCGGCCTTCAGGCAGGCCAGTGCCAGCATCCTCTGATGCGGGTCGACGGCTGACGGGTTGCGTTCGATTTCGATCGGGGCATCGATGAGGGTGTGCATGGCCGCTCCTTATGGATCAATGGGCAAGGGATTGCGCCAGCAGGTGTGCAGGCGGCTCGCCCGCGCGGTGACGCTCGATCATTCGGGACAACAGTGATTCAAGGTCGCGCGCAAACCGTGCGCTGTCAAACAGGGGCGAGGTTTCGCGCGCTTCTTCCAGCCTGGCCTTGAGTGCCGCGACACGGTCGGGGTCTGCCGCCAACGCCAGCACCGTGTCGCGGTACGCGGCGATGGACGCGCAAACCAGTTCAGGCAG
>JBEEJT010000069.1:0-9439 GCA_041169085.1 Pseudomonadota bacterium
GAGCCCGCGCCTGCGCAAGCCCCTGCGGTGGTCGTGGCCCCTGCCCCGGTGGCCCCGGCTGAACAGCCGGCCGCCCCCGCCCCCAAGAAAGAGGGCCGTGGTGGCCGCGGCGAGCGTGGCGAAGGTCGCGGTGAAGGCCGTGGCCGTGGCGAACGCGGTGAGCGCGGTGAGCGTGGCGAAGGCCGCCGTGGCGAACGCCAGGACGGTCGCCGCGGTGAGCGCAACAACCGAGGCGAGCGCGAAGAACGCCCGGCGACCGAAGCCGCCGGCGAAGGCCAAGGCCAACGCGAAGGCCGCCGTGGTCGTGGCCGCGACCGCCTGCCGCAAGGCGAGCGTCCGGTGATCAACCGCGAAGAAATCGCAGCCCAAGCCGCCGCACTGGGTCAAGCCGCCGATGGCGCCGACACCCAGGCGTTGGCCGCAGGCCTCAACGCCGCCCCTGACACCTCTGCCGCCGAAGGCGAAGCCCGTGAAGGTGGCCGCCGCCGCCGTCGTGGTGGCCGCGGCCGTGGCGAGCGCGAAGAAGGCCAGCAGGCCGATCTGAACGCCGACAACCAAGTGGCCGAAGGCAACCAGGTCGAAGGTGTGAACGCCGAAGGTGGTGCCGAAGCCGGTGAAGACGAAGGTGGCCGCCGCCGTGGCCGCCGTGGTGGCCGCCGTGACGGCGAGCGCCACGGCCGTGACCGCCAAGCCGAAGCTTCGACCGAAGAGACGGCAGGCGACCAAGCCGCACCCGTTGCGGCTGCCGCACCGGCCGCAGCCAACGACTTCGTGGACACCGTGCCCATGGGCCTGACCGAAGCCGAAGCTGAAGCCGCTGCTCCTGTGACGGCCACGCCGGCACCGGTGGCCCCCGTGGCGCCTGCCCCGGCGCCTGTGGCGGAAGCCGCACCAGCCCCAGCCGTGGCACGTGTCGAGCCCTTCGAGCTGCCGCTGGGCGACCTGAACGCCCTGGCCCAGGCTGCCGGCCTGGAATGGGTCAACTCGGACAGCGCCAAGATCAGCGCAGCCCAAGCCGCCATCGCGGCCGAGCCCAAGGCCGTGCACGTGCCGCGTGAGCGCAAGCCCGCCGTGGTGCTGGACGATGGCCCGTTGATCCTGGTCGAGACCCGCAAGGACCTCAGCCAGATCACCCTGCCCTTCGAACAGCAGGCGTCCTGAGCCCATCGGGCGCGCTCTGCGCCCGATCGCCCTCTCTGATGGGGGCCATGCGACAAAAAAAAACCCGCCAGCTGGCGGGTTTTTTCTTGGCCGGGCGAACCGGTCGACGCTTCAACCGTAGGTGAAGAAGCCCTGACCGGACTTGCGCCCCAGGCGGCCCGCGGCCACCATCTCGCGCAGCATGGGGGCGGCGCGGTACTTCGGGTCGCCCAAACCATCGCCCAACACGTTCATGATCGCCAAGACGGTGTCGAGGCCGATCAGGTCGGCCAAGGCCAGCGGGCCAATGGGGTGGTTGCACCCCAGCTTCATGCCCTCGTCGATGTCTGCGGCAGAAGCCACCCCTTCTTGCAGGACGTAAATCGCTTCGTTGATCATCGGGATCAAGATGCGGTTGACGACGAAGCCCGGGTTGTTCTTGACCGTGATCGGCGACTTGCCCACCGCCCGAGCAAAGCTCAGGGCCAGCTCGCAGGTGGCGTCGTTGGTTTGCATGCCGCGGATCACTTCCACCAGCGCCATCATGGGCACGGGGTTGAAGAAGTGCAGGCCCACACAGCGGGCGGGCTGCTTGAGCACCGCGGCCAGTTGCGTGATCGAAATCGACGAGGTGTTGGTGGCGATCACGGCCTCAGGGCCCACGATGCCTTCGATCTGCGTGAGGATGCGCAGCTTGAGTTCGAGGTTTTCCGTGGCGGCCTCGATCACCAGTTGGGCCTGGGCCAGGTCGGCGTAATCGGTCGACCCCTTGACGCGAGCCACAGCCGCATCGCGGTCGGCCTGGCTGAGCTTGTCCTTCTTGACCAGGCGGTCCAGGCTGCCGGCGAGCGTGGTCAGGCCACGCTGCACAGCGGCGTCGTTGATGTCGATCATGGTGACCTGGATGCCGGCCACGGCGCACACCTGCGCGATGCCATTGCCCATGGTGCCGGCGCCGATGACGCCCACGTGTTGGATTTGCATGTTGGCTCCTGAGAGAGAAGTGAACGGGTTCAGCAAGGATCAGGCCGGCAGGCGACGCAGCGCTTGCAGGTAAGGCGCATGGCGCATGAGCTCGTCCCAGGTGAGCGGCGCCGATTGCGGCAACAAGTCCAGGCGACGGGCTTCGCTGTCGACGCTGGGCTGCCATTCGCCGCGCGCCAAGGCAGCGGCCAGGCCGTCGAGCAACTCGTCCACCGGCTTACCTTCACCCAGCGACTGGTTGCACAACAAAACCATGTCGCACCCGGCGTTGAGCGCGGCCACTGCGCCCTGGACGGCGCTGCCCGCCACTTTGGCGCCTTCCATGCTCAGGTCGTCGCTGAAGATGGCCCCGGTGAAGCCCAATTGCGCGCGCAAGATGTCTTGCAGCCAGCGCTTGGAGAAACCCGCCGGCGCGCTGTCCACCTTGGGGTAGATCACATGCGCAGGCATCACGCTGGTCAAGGTGGTGCTCAGCCATTCGTAGGGCTTGGCATCGTCGGCCAGGATGGCTTTGAGGCTGCGCTTGTCCACGGGCACATCGACGTGCGAATCGGCCGCCACAAAGCCATGCCCAGGGAAATGCTTGCCGCAATTGGCCATGCCGCCATGCAACAGGCCTTGCATGACCGCACGGGCCAACATCGTGGCCACGCGGGCGTCGCCATGGAAGGCGCGATCGCCGATCACGCCGCTGGGGCCCCAATCGAGGTCGAGCACGGGGGTGAAGCTCAGGTCCACGCCGCAAGCGCGCAACTCGGTGGCCAACACATAGCCGCACGCGCTGGCCGCGTCCATGGCCGCCATGGCGCCGTGGCCCTCGGCAAGCTTGTGGCGTTGGCCGTCGGCCATCCACATCTCACCCAAGGCGCGCATGGGCGGCAGGTGGGTGAAACCGTCGGTGCGGAAGCGCTGAACACGGCCGCCTTCGTGGTCCACGCAAATGAGCACGTCAGGGCGGATGGCTTTGATCTCGGCGCACAAGGCCGTGAGCTGGGCGCGGTCACGCCAGTTGCGCCCGAACAGGATCAAGCCGCCGGTGAGTGGGTGGGCCAGTCGGCGTCGGTCGTCGTCGTTCAGGGTCAAACCGGCGATGTCCAGCACCACAGGGGCGTGCATCGGGCCATCGGCTGCTTGCACCGAGGCGGTCTGGCTCAGGCTTTTCTTGTCTTGCTTGCGGCTCATGAGGCTTCAGGAACAAAGTTCGGAAGAAGGCGCCAGGGCGCCTGGGTGGGGTTGTTCAACCACGACAAAGGCCAAGGCGTGATCGACTTCGTCGGACATGGTGACGTGGGCCAGCCAGCCCCGCTGGGCAAACCAAGTGGCCAGTTCGCCATGGAGGTGCACCTCAGGCTTGCCGCTGGCAGCATTGAGGATTTCGCAGGCGCGCCAGGTCATGGGCATGCGCATGCCCAAGCCGATGGCTTTGGAGAAGGCTTCCTTGGCCGCAAAACGGGTGGCCAGGTAAGCCACGCCACGCTTGGCCGAACGGGCTGTGCGCGCATGGAACACCGCCAACTCTTGCGGGCCCAGCACCTTCTCGGCGAAGCGCGTGGACTTGCGCGCCAGCACCGCCTCGATGCGGCGCATGTCGCACAGGTCGGTGCCCACGCCCACGATCATCGCGACACGCTCCGCACGATCTCGGCCTTGTAGTCGACCACGGCCTGGCGGATGCCCACCATCAGCGCGTGGCCGATGAGCGCATGGCCAATGTGCAACTCGGTCACTTCGGGCATGGCGGCCACCAGCGCGGTGCTGCTGGGGCCATCGTGCAGGCTGGCCGGCGCGCCATCAGGCAGGAACGCTTTGAGGGCCAGGCCATGGCCGGCGTTGGTCTGCAACCCCAGGCTGCGACCATGGCGCAGGCCGGCTTGCAGGCGCTGCAACTCGCGGTCCAGCCAGGGCTTGTCGCCCGCCCACCAGGCGTGGGCCAAGGCACCGGTGTGCAGCTCGATGCACGGCGCGCCCGCCTGGGCTGCGGCGTCGATCTGGGCAAGGTCCGCATCGATGAAGAGCGACACGCGGCAGCCGGCTTCGGCCAAACGCTGGCAGGCGTCCTTCATGCGTGAGGCCTGACCGGCCACGTCCAGCCCACCTTCGGTCGTCACCTCTTGCCGACGCTCGGGCACCAGGCACACGTGCTCCGGTCGCGTGCGGCTGATGATGTCCAGCATTTCGTCGGTCACCGCCGCTTCGAAGTTGATGGGCACCGCGATGGCCTCGCGCATGCGGGCCACGTCGTCGTCCTTGATGTGCCGGCGGTCTTCGCGCAGGTGAAAGGTGATGATGTCAGCCCCCGCTTCCACGGCCAGGCGGGCGGCGACCACCGGGTCGGGGTGCAGGCCGCCACGCGCGTTGCGCACCGTGGCCACGTGATCGATGTTCACGCCCAGCAAGGGCGCGGCGTTATGGGTGAATTGACCGGACAGGAAGCTCATGGCGCGGAGGCTGGTGGCAGTTCGTCGAGGGGTTCAGGCCGAGTGGCCTGTTGCAACTCGATCATCCATTGGCGGGTGCGCAGCGGTTGCGCCCCCAGATGATAGTGAATGAGGCCGCGCATGCCGATCTTGAGTTCATTGAGCACCGGCACACAGGCGTGCATCAAGTCGTGCAGGGCCCCCACGTGTCGCAGGCGTGCCGCATCGACCGTCACACGGGACAGCGCCTGCTCCATGGCCAACAAGGCCTGCCCTGGCAGGCATTGTGGCGTGGCGGCCGGTTCCGGGCCTTCGTGCCAAGGCTGCAGGCCCACGTCAGGCCACAGGGCATAGACACGGTCCGCACGCACCAACTCCCCCGTGGCCGACTCGCACCCCAGGCTGGGCAGGTGCCCCAAGAGGCGCAGCAACACCAGCTCGAACGCACGCAACGCTGCCGGCACGGCCGCAGGTTCGGTCAAGACGGGCAAGGTGTGGCTGTACACGTCGAACAGCACAGGCTGAGGCTCCAGCCTCACCAGGAAGCGCATCAACAGCTCGTTGAGGTAGAAGGCCGGCAGCATGGCCGCGCCACCAGGCCATGCGGGACCGCCAGCCCACTCCGCCTGCTTGAGCAGCCAGACCTCGGCATCGTCGGGGGTGCGTGTGCCGAAACTCACCAACAGCCGCTGGAAAGGCAGCAAGACCGAACGCAACTGGGAGTAAGGCCGCTTGGCGCCTTTGGCCGCCGCCACGATGCGCCCGCGCTCACGCGTGAACACATCGAGGATGAGGCTGGTCTCGCTCCAGTCGTGGCTGTGGAGGATGTAGGTGACCAGCATCGAGCGCGCCTGAGCACGCGAGCCCCCCGTGGGGCCAGAGGCACCCGCAGCGTCCGACGGGCTCTCAGGAGGCATGGCTGGCCAGCCTCACTCGTAGCCGTAAGTGCGCAGGCGGGTCTCGTCGTCGGCCCAACCAGAGCGCACCTTGACCCAGATCTCCATGAAGACCTTGCAGCCCACCAGGCGCTCCATTTCCGTGCGGGCCTCGGTGCCGATGCGCTTGAGGCGATCGCCCTTGTCCCCGATCACCATGCCCTTGTGCTGATCACGCTCGACGATGATCGTGGCCGCGATGCGCACCAGGCCCGTGGCCTTGGGCTTGCCAATGGGCGGCGCCTCCTCGGTGTACTGGTCGATGACCACCGTCGAGGTGTAGGGCAGCTCGTCGCCCGTGAGGCGGAAGAGCTTTTCCCGGATGATCTCGCTGGCCATGAACCGGTCGGTGCGGTCGGTCAGCGCTTCGGCGTCGTACCACCAGGCCTGTTGCGTCACATAAGGGCGCACCACGTCGAGCAGGCGCTTCACATCGGCCGGCTTCTCGGCCGACATCGGCACGATTTCCTTGAACGGGAACTCGCCCTGCATCTGCTGCAGCCAAGGGAACAGCGTTTCGCGCAGCTTGACCTGGTCCAGCTTGTTGGCGATCAGCATGACAGGCTTTTCGGGCGGCAACAGGGCCAGGACCTTGGCGTCGTCCGGGCCGAAGCGCCCTGCTTCCACCAGGTACAGCACCACGTCCACATCGGTCAGGGTCGCCTGCACCGTCTTGTTGAGGTTGCGGTTGAGCGCCGCCGTGCCCTTCACGGTGTGCCGGGTCTGGAAACCGGGGGTGTCGACGAACACGAACTGGGTGTCGCCGTCGGTGCAGATGCCGGTGATGCGGTGACGCGTGGTCTGGGCCTTGCGCGACGTGATCGAGACCTTCTGCCCCACCAGCGCGTTCATCAGCGTGGACTTGCCCACATTGGGGCGCCCCACGATCGCCAGCAAGCCGCAGCGCTGCTGGCTCTCGGGCACGGTGGCAGACGCCGTCGATGCCGACTTGGCCATGGTCAGGTTGGCCAGCATCGCGTCCAGTCCGGGGTTCAGGGCGTCTGCAGGCGCGGCTTGGGCAGGCTGCCGGGCGGACTTCCTGGCGGGCTGTTTGGCGGGTTGTTTTGCGGGCTTGGGGGCACCGGCCTGTGCTTGCGGCTTGGCAGACTTTTTCGCAGGCGACTTGGCGGCCGGTTTGGCGGAGGGCTTGGCAGGTTTGTTCATGGCTCAGGGGAAATCAGGCAGCGGTCGGTGGCGTCTTGCGGGTCTTGCGGGCGACCACCACGGGGCCCGATGGGCTGGAGCCCGTTGTCGCGGGCTTGGCAGCCTTGGCCTGCTTGGCCACTTTGGTGACCGCTTGCGGCAGGGCCAGCACCGCTTGCAGCGCGAGTTGCGCTGCCGCCTGCTCAGCCGCACGACGCGAAGCGCCGTGGCCTTGTGTGTTCACCTGCAGCGCGTCGATGTCACACGACACGTCGAACGTTTGTTCGTGGGCCTTGCCATGCGTGGCCTGAACCGCGTAAGTGGGCACAGGCAGCTTGCGCGCTTGCAGCCATTCCTGCAAGGCCGTCTTGCTGTCCTTGCCCCAGTTGTCGAGCGCTGTTTCTGCCACCAAGGGCTCAAACAGGGCTTGCACCAGGCGCGACGCCTCATCGAAACCAGCCTCGAGGTAGACCGCCCCCAGCAAGGCTTCCAGGGCATCCGCGAGGATGGAGGGGCGCTGCGCGCCCCCGCCCTTGGCTTCACCTTCACTCAGGCGCATGACGTCGGGCAGCCCAAGCTGGAGCGCCAGCTTGTGCAGGGTGTCTTGTCGCACCAGGTGGGCGCGGACACGGGTCAGGTCGCCCTCGTTGCTGCGCGCAAACCGCGTGTAGAGCAAGGCGGAAACGCCCAGGCCCAACACCGCATCGCCCAGGAACTCCAGGCGTTCGTAGTGGTCCGCACCGAAGCTGCGGTGCGTCAATGCCCGCTGCAGCAGCGCAGGGTCTTGAAAGGCATAACCGAGACGCGACTGAAGCGCCGCCAATGCTTGAGATCGATCCATGCCAGGCTGCCGGGGCCCTGATGCCGCGAAGGCGTCAGCGCGAATGGCCTTCAAACTTGATGAGCAGGTAAACGGGGGCCATCAACTCGATTTCCTTGTCGTAAGCAAAACCGATGACCACTTCTTCGTTTTCCTTGGAAATGTCCAGCTCGCCGGACGACAAGTCCACGCCGTACTCCACGGCTTTGGCCTTGTCGAAACAGGCACGTATGGACGGCACGGTCGCACCACCTTCACGGGCGCACTTGTTGACCATCGACTGGATGGTGCGGTATTCGGTGATGGCGGGAAACACCTTCATCAACACCATGGCAGCGACACCAATGACCACCGCCCAGCTCAACAGGCCGATCAGGGTGATGCCCGCTTGCCTGCGCGGACTTGGGCGCCGCATGCCAGCAATGCTCAACATGTTGATCCTCTCTTCATCCCATCAGGCCGGGCGAACCGGGCCTGGCCAGTTCAATGGAAGCCGCCGACGCGCTTGAGGTCGCTGAAGTTCATCCAGATCACGAAGGCCTTGCCGACGATGTTCTCATCGGGCACAAAGCCCCAGTAACGGGAATCCAGCGAATTGTCGCGGTTGTCGCCCATCATGAAATAGTGGCCCGGCGGCACCGTGCACTCAACGCCCTCACCCGTGTACACGCAGTTGTCGCGGAAGGGGAAATCTTCGACGGCTTGTTGCGGCACGAACGGCGGGCGGTCCTTGTCCACGATGATGCGGTGGTTGGAGCCACTCAGGTTCTCGTTGAACTGCAAGGCGTAGCGCATCGAGTCTTCGTCGTAGAACTCCGACAAGGCCTGCATCTCCACGGGCTGGCCGTTCACGGTCAGGCGCTTGTTCATGTAGGCGATCTTGTCACCCGGCAGGCCCACCACGCGCTTGATGTAGTCCAGGCTCGGGTTCACGGGGTAACGGAACACCATCACGTCGCCACGCTGGGGCTCGTTGTTGGCGATGATCTTCTTGTTGATCACCGGCAAGCGGATGCCGTAGTGGAACTTGTTGACCAGGATGAGGTCGCCCACCAGCAGCGTGGGGATCATCGAACCCGACGGGATCTTGAACGGCTCGAACAAGAACGAGCGCATGAAGAACACGGCGCAGATCACTGGGAAGAGGCCCGCGGTCCAATCCAGCCACCAAGGCTGCATGAGCAGCTTGTCCTTGGCCACGGACACGTCCACATCGACCTGGGCAATGCCCTGCCCGCTCAGGCTCGCGCGGCGCGCATCGGCCTCGATCTGGAGCTTTGCTGCCGCGGCTTCACGCTCCGGGCGGAACTTGTAGCGCTCGGCCAGCCAGTAAACCAGCGTGACCACCGTGAGCACGAACAGCAGCAACGAGAAGTTGCCTGTCCAGCGCCCCATGTACCAGCCCCCCAGGTACACCGCCAAGGCGGCGTACAACACACTCGTGATCAGGTTCATCAGTCTTCCACTTGCAGGATGGCGAGGAAGGCTTCTTGCGGCACCTCCACCGTCCCGATTTGCTTCATGCGCTTCTTGCCGGCCTTCTGCTTTTCGAGCAGCTTGCGCTTGCGGGTGATGTCGCCGCCGTAGCATTTTGCCAGCACGTTTTTGCGCAGCGCCTTGATGTTTTCGCGGGCAATGATGTTGCCGCCAATGGCCGCCTGGATGGCCACGTCGTACATCTGGCGCGGGATCTGTTCGCGCATCTTCGCGGCCACGGCGCGGCCACGGTACTGCGACTGCTGGCGGTGCACGATGATGGACAAGGCATCCACGCGATCGCCGTTGATCAGCAGGTCGACCTTCACCACGTCAGAGGCGCGGTACTCCTTGAACTCGTAGTCCATGGAGGCATAGCCCCGCGACACGCTCTTGAGCTTGTCGAAGAAGTCCAGCACGATCTCGGCCAGCGGCATCTCGTAGGTCAGCATGACCTGGCGACCGTGGTAGGCCATGTTCATCTGCACGCCGCGCTTCTGGTTGGCCAGCGTCATCACCGGGCC
>JBEEJT010000070.1:0-5390 GCA_041169085.1 Pseudomonadota bacterium
TGCAGACCTTCTACCCCAGCCCCATGGCCACGGCCACGGCCATGTACCACTCGGGCCTGAACCCGCTCAAGGGCATCAGCCGCGACGAAACCCGGGGCGAGCGGGTGGACATCGTGCGCGGCGAAAAGCGCCGTCGGCTGCACAAGGCCTTCCTGCGCTACCACGACCCGAACAACTGGCCGCTGTTGCGCGACGCGCTCAAGGCCATGGGCCGCGCCGACCTGATCGGCAACGGGCAGCACCACCTCATCCCCACTTACCAGCCCAGCACCGACGGCGGCTACGAAAGCGCACGGCGCAAGAATTCGACGCAAGCCGGCACGCGCACGTCCACCGTGACGAGCAACCGGGCGCAAAGACAAGAAGCGGGGCAGCCCCGCCGCCGCTCGGGCAAGGCCGAAGAGGCACACGACCCGCGTGGCATCCAGCTGGGCTCGCCCAAGCCGGCTCGTGGCAAGTTGCTCACGCAGCACACCGGCTTGCCGCCGAGAGCGGGCACCGGCAAGAAGAAACGCCCCTGAGCTCAGGGCGCTTCACTGCGCGTCGGGGTGCTCAAGGCACCAGGCGGGACACGGTTTCCAGCAGCTGTCGCGGCGAAAACGGCTTGGTGAGGTAGGCGTCTGCCCCCAGCCGCTTGCCTTCGGCACGGTCGGTGGCCTGGCCTCGGGCCGTGAGCATCACCACCTTGGTGTTCTTCAGGCTCGGTGACGACTTGATCCGCCGACACACCTCGAAGCCGTTGATGCTGCCCGGCATCATGACGTCGAGCAACACCAGTTGGGGCCGCGTCTTCTCGGCCATGCTCCAACCCATGTCGCCATCGACCGCCTCTTCGATGTCGAACTCCTCCAGATCCAGCGTGATGCGGATCAGCTCACGGATGTCCGCTTGATCCTCAACGATCAACAAGCGTGGGCTGGACATGGGCTGCTCCCGATCTGAAAGGACATGTGCGCATGATGCCGCTCAAGGTCCGCCACGAGGGGCCGAAATAGCAAGGGCCTTGGGCCGCAGTTCGTGACTCTTGTCGGGTTCAGGGCACTTCGATGAACAGTTGGTGCCATTTTTCACGACATGCCGAGATCCAACGCACGTTCTCCTGTCACACGGGCAACCGACCAGTTGTGCTTGGCGCTGGGCGGGCTGCACATCGCCATCATGGGGTGGCTGCTGCCGCACGTCGCGGGATGGGCCTTCTGGGCTGCGTGCTGCGGCGCCGTGGCTGCCGTGGCCGGTTTGGCTTGCTGGAGATGGCGAGGCAAGCCCGCCTCGGCCTGGATGCTCGCCCTGTGCATGGTGGCCTTGCTCGCCGTTGAGCGCATCTGGCTGCCGCAATGGCCCCTGTCGATGCTGGGCAGCGTCTTGTTGCTTTGCCTGTTGCCCAGCTACTGCGACTGGCGCCTCGTGGCGGGCATTGCTGTGCCGCTGGTCGCCCTGGCGGCCGGGCCCAGCCTGTGGGCGGGCAATTGGACTCGACTGGACGCCTGCTTCACCCTCGCCCTGGCCATGCAAGCGGCTTACCTCGTGCGCGTGGCGAACCGGGAACGCCAGGCCCACGCCGAGCGCTTCGAATTGGACTTCCTGATCAAGGCCATGGGCGCCAGCGGCCCCATCCGCATGGACCTGGATGTGGTCAAAGCCGAAAGCGCCTCAGGCCTGCGGCTGATGCACATCCAGTCTCGCGTGCGCGAGGTGCTGCTCAAAATGCGCGACACCACCGGCCAGATCAACCGCGCCGCGGGCGTGCTGGCCGAAGGCAGCGCGGAGCTCGGCCAGCGCACCCAGGGCACGGCCAGCGGCCTGCGCGATGCCGCCATGTGCCTGGAGCAGATCAACGTCATCGTCCAAAGCAGCGCGAAGGCGTCGTCAGACGCCCGGCTCATGTCCTCGAAGGCCACCGACCTGGCCGAGCGGGGCGGCGTCGAAGTGGCCCGCATGGTGGACACCATGGATGAGATCAACCAGTCCGCACGCCGCATCACCGACATCATCAGCGTCATCGACGGCATCGCCTTCCAGACCAACATCCTGGCGCTGAACGCCGCCGTCGAAGCCGCTCGGGCGGGTGATCAAGGCCGAGGCTTCGCGGTCGTGGCCGCCGAGGTGCGCGCCTTGGCTTTGCGCTCCGCTGAAGCCGCCCGCGAGATCAAGCAGCTCATCGACCAGTCGGTGCAAGCCATCGAAGGCGGCCACGCTGCGGTGAGTCAGGCGGGCGCCACCATCGAAGAGGTGGTCCACGCCGTGCGCCGGGTGGGAGAGGCCTTCTCACAGTTGTCGGCCGACTCGCACGAACACGCGGGCGGCATCGATGTCGTCACCCAGTCGGTGCTCGAACTCGACGCGGTCACACAGAAGAACCTGGTCGTGGCCTCCAGCTCCAGCCACATCGCCAAGGACCTGGCCGAACTGGCCCAGGTCTTCGCGGCGCTGCTGGCCGAGTTCAGGTTGGGCTCGGGCACGGAACTCAAGCTCGAACCCGTCGTGGTCGAGGCGCCCACCTTCGCCCCCCCACCACCCACCGGCACACCGCCCCCGACCACCGCCGCAGCTGCGGCTGCCTCCGCCCAGACGCAACAAGCCGTGGAATTCTTTTGAGGTTCGCCATGCCGATGCAGCCCACCGAGTCACCTCCTCCCCGGCCGCTGCAGGAGCTCCCTGACGCGGTGAGCCAAGACGACATCCAGCAGACCCAAGGCATGAAGGTCGCCGTGGGCATGGCTGCCTTCACCGTCTGGGTGCTGGGCATGGCGGTCTCCTACGCGGGCAGTCAACGCATTGAGCAAGAAGCCCAAGCACGTGCGCAATCGCAGTTCGAAATCGAAGCTCAATCGATGGAAAACGCCATTCGGACGCGCTTCAACGCCATCGCGCCAGCCCTCAAAGGCATCCGAAGCACCTACGAAGCCACCAATTCACGCCTGTCTCGATTGACCTTCCGTCGGTGGGTGGCTTCCCGCGACGTGAGCATCGACGTGCCCGGTGTGCGGGGCCTGGGCTTCATCGAGCGCGTGCCCCGTCACGATCTCGACGAGTTCATCGCCCGCGAACGCGCCGACAGCGCACCTGATTTCCGTGTCCGCACCAGTGGCAACGCCAGAGACCTTTTGGTGATCAAGTTCATCGAGCCACTCGCCAACAACACCCAAGCCTGGGGCTACGACGTGGGCTCGGAGCCCATCAGGCGTGCGGCAGCCGAGCGCGCCATCGACAGCGGCCTGGCCACCCTCACCGGTGCCATCACCCTGGTGCAGGACGGCAACAAGCGCCCAGGCTTCCTGCTCTACGTGCCGGTCTATCACAGCGGCGCCGCCAAAAGCACCGCGGCAGAGCGGCGCAGCGCCCTGGCCGGCCTGGCCTACTCGCCCATCGTGGTGGAAGAACTCCTCGCCGACGCATTGAAGCCGTTCAAGGAGCAGCTGCACGTCGACATCCACGACCACGACAGTGGCCCGCTCATCTTTGGCCAAGATGAGACCGCAGACGCCGCGCGCGCGAACAGCCTCAGCAAGGCCATTCAAATCGAAGTAGGGCAGCGCCTGCTCTTGGCCCACATCCAGACCACGCCCAAGTTCGAAGCCGCCCACGAAAGCCGCATTCACCTTTGGTTCGGCGCCATCGGCGCCATGTTGTCCACCTTGGCAGCCTTCACCTTGTGGATGGTGGGCATGGCGAGGGCTCGCGCCGAGCAGATGGTCAAGCAGCGCACGCATGACCTGGCGGTTGCCAAGGCGCAGTCCGAATCGACCTTGCGAGAGAACCAGGCCCTCTTTGACGCGCTCAACCAGTTTGGGCTGGTGTCGGTGGCCGACCGAAACGGCGTGATCCAGCAAGTCAACGACGGCTTGTGCGTGCGCAGCGGCTACAGCCGGGAAGAGCTGGTGGGCAGGCAGCACAACATCCTCGACTCCGGGCACCACCCTGCGGCCTTCTGGCAAGAGATGTGGCAAACCATCTCTTCCGGCCGCCCCTGGCAAGGCGACATCTGCAACCGCACGAAATCCGGCCAAACCTTCTGGTGCAACTGCCTGATTGCCCCCCATCTGGACGCCCACGGTCAGGTCCAACGCTACGTGGCCTTGCGGCTGGACATCTCACAAGCCAAGTCCTTGGAACGCGAACGCGCCGAACTCAACGAGCGGCTGGCCCTGGCCATCGACGGCGGCAACGACGGGCTGTGGGACTGGCGCGATGTGAACTCGGACCACGTCTGGTGGTCGCCCCAGTTCTACCGCTTGCTGGGCCTCCCCGTGGGCGACGGCTCGTCGTCGTGGTCGACGCTCGAGGCCGCTTTGCACCCCGACGACCTCGCCCACACCCGCCAGGCCATCGAAGCCACCTTGAGCACAGGCGAAGCCTTTGACGTGGAGTTCCGCATGCTCACCCGGGGCGAACATCACCGTTGGTTCCGCACCCGCGCCAAGGTCTACCGGGACACCGAAGGCAAGGTGTGTCGCATGGCTGGGTCGCTGCAAGACATCCACGAGCGACGCCTGGCAGAGTTTGAACTGGCCGACCGCGTGGCGCAGATGAAAGCCATCTTCTCGCTGACTGCCGACGGCTTCGTGGCTTTCGACGAAGAAGGCCAGGTCAGCTACGTCAGCCCGGCCTTCGAGAAGCTGACGGGCATCCCGTTGCACATCGCCATGGAAGCCAACGAACAGACGCTGTTCCGGGTGCTGGTCAGCCAGGCCTTCGGGGAAACCGCGGCCACCTGCTTTGCCGAGCTGCCACGCACCATGGACATCCGCCCCCCAGCGGCCTGCAAGATCGCCCTGCAATGGCACGAAGGCCATGGCGCCGTCAGCAAGATGCTGCACCTGCGCGACGTCACGCAAGAGGTGGAGCTCGATCAGATGAAGAGCACCTTCATGTCGATGGCCGCCCACGAATTGCGCACGCCCATGGCCAGCATTTATGGCTTCACGGAGTTGCTGCTCACACGCGAGTTCAAGCCCGCCAAGCAACGCGACTTGCTGGAACGCATCATGCGCCAGAGTGAAAGCATGATCGACATCATCAATGAGCTGCTTGATCTGTCACGGCTCGAAGCCAAACTGGGCCGAGACTTCCAGTTCGAGCAAGTCAACCTGCAAGAGCTGGTGGAGACGGTCATCACCGACTACAAGGTGCCCAATGGGCGCGAAGCCCCCCGCCTCAAGGTGGACGACGCCCAGCTCTGCGTGCTGGTGGACCAGGGCGCCACACGTCAAACCATCCTCAATGTGCTGTCCAACGCCTACAAATATTCGCCCGCCGGTGGCGAGGTGACCATCGAATTGCCGACCCCTGATGTCGACATGGACATGCGCGCCGTCGTGATCCGGGACCGGGGCATCGGCATGACGCCCGAGCAATTGGCTCGCGTGGGCGAGCGCTTCTTCCGTGCCGAC
>JBEEJT010000071.1:0-9311 GCA_041169085.1 Pseudomonadota bacterium
CGCCAAGCCCGAGCCCAAGCCGAGAGAGGTGAAAGCCAAGGTGGCACTGCCGCCAGCGGCGGTGCCCGAAGCGCGCGTGCCGCAAGAGAACAAGGCCGCGGGCGAAGTCGAGGCGGCTCGCCGCAAGGTGTCCGGGATGGGCCTCCTGGCGGCGCGCGAAGAGATCGCCGAAGTGCGTGGCGCGCCGGCGGCCGTTCAGTTGCGCACCGACATCAAGCAAGGCGCGGGTGTGGGCTCGGGCAGCGGCCCGGGCGTGGGCGCCGGCACCGAAGCGGGCCTGCCGGCCCGATCGGTCATCACCTCCAATGGCCCTGCCACGGGCAGTGGTGGCATCAACACCGCGGCGCTCAGCCGCAACACGGGGGGCGGCGGCCTGGCGGGTCGCGCCACCACGATGGTGGAAGGCGTGGCCGGTGGGGGTGGCGGCGGCGGCCCCGGCGGTGGTGGGGCAGCCGGCGAACGCGGTGGCCACGGCAGTGGCGCCAGCGCAGGCGGTGGCGGCAAGGGCGGCAGCGTGCAGCGCGGCAACAGCGGCAAGGCCTCGCGTTCCATCGAAGACATCAAGCTGGTCTTCGAGCGCAACAAAGGCGCCATCTACACCATCTACAACCGCGCGCTGCGTGAAGACCCCGGTCTGCAAGGCAAGGTGGTCGTGGAGTTGAAGATCGCGCCCACCGGCGAGGTCCTGGCGGCCAAGGTCGTGTCCAGTGAGCTGCACGCCCCGGAGCTGGAGGCCAAGCTGTTGGCCCGCATCCGGCAATTCGACTTCGGTGCCAAAGACGTCGACCAGATGGTGGTCACCTGGCCGGTGGACTTCCTGCCGTCCTGAAGCGAAACGGGAACGCCAGGCTAGCCGCCTGGGCGTTCCCGCTGAGCGGTGGGCCGCAGCCCACCCCATGCTTCAAAGGGCTTGCAGCGCCTGAACCACCTGCGGTCGGGTGCCGGCCTGCAGTGCCTTGCCCACTTCTGCGCTGCTGCCGGGTTGCCCCACGCACAGCCAGCCCACTTGGCGGCCGTCGCGCCAAATCACGCGCCAGTGCACCGCGCTGTCGTCGGCCGATTGATCGACCTCGTCGCCAGCCTGCGGTTGCCCTTGGCCCCAAACGCTCACGTCCAACAAGTCGGTCTTGAGCTTGAAGGTGATGGGGGCCGTGGCCTCATCCATCGCTTGCCCCAACATGCCTTTGACCGCGCGTTCTGCGTGGTCGGTGGCCACGGTCCACAAGCCTGCGGGGCCGGTGGGCTGGGCCACGTCACCCACGGCCAGGATGGCCGGGTCGTTGGTGCGTTGTTCCGCGTCCACCGTGATGCCACGCGGGCCCACGGTGAGTTCGGCGGCCAAGGCCAGCTTGGTGCGGGGGCGGATGCCCAGGCAAGCCAGGAACAAGTCGGCTTGAACAGGCTGCTCGGCGCCGTCGAGCACGAGGTGGCTCATTTGCGGCGGCTCTGCCTGATCGCGCATCACCCAATCCATCTGCTGGACGCCGGTGCTCACTTCGATGTGTTGTTGGCGCAAGGCGTCGGCCAGGCGCTGGGCACCGGCTGGATCGAGCTGGGCCGCCATCAAGTGAGGGGCCCGCTCGATCAGGTGAACCTGCAGCCCCCAGTGGCGCAGGGCCAGTGCGGCTTCCACGCCCAACACCCCACCGCCCACGACCACGGCTCGGCGGGCGCTGTGCGCTTTCACGTGGTCATGGATGGCCTGGACGTCGCTGATCTTGCGCAACACGAAGGCGTTGCGCGCACGGTCGAAGTCGTCGTTGGGCTTGGCCGCGTCGGCGCCCATGGCCAGCACCAGCCGGTCGTAGGGCAGGGCGCCACCATCCACCAGCTTCACCTGGCGGTTCACACGGTCGATGCCGGCCACCGGGGTGTGCAGCTTGAGGTCGACACGCCAGTCGTCGGCCCAACTGCCACTGCGCATGTGCAGGCTGGCGTGGTTGGCCGGGTTGGGCAGCAGTTCGGCCAGTGCCATGCGGTTGTAGAAAGGCTGCGCTTCGTCGCTGATGACGGTGAGGTGCACGCTGGGGCTGTGGCGTCGCAGGGTTTCCGTGACGGTCACGCCCGCCACGCCATTGCCGATCACCACCACACGTTCGATGCCTTGTTCGTGGAGCGTGTCAGACGTGCTGTCCGAGCCCGATTTGTCGAGGGCCTCGCGCAAGGCTTCGTGGCGGGTGTCGACCTCGATGGGCGACGTGACCTCGCAAACGCAAGCCAGGCGCGCCTTGCCCTCCAGCCCCATGCGGCGCAGGGTGGCTTTCTCCTGTTCGCACGGAGGCGGCAGGTTCTCCATGCCCTCGCAAATGGCCACGGCGTCGCCGCCGCACATCCCCACGCCACAACCGGTGGGCAGCATCGTGCCTTGTTGGCGCAGCGCGTCTGTCAGGCGCTGACCTGGCATGACTTGCGATTGCTTGCCGTCGGCGCGGTTCACCACCGTCACGGGGTGGATGGCGATGGTGCGCCACTGGGCCTTGCGGCGGTCTTCGGCCGCTTGCTTGGTGGCGGTGGCTACGCGGTGCATGCGTTCGTTTTGCAGGCCGTAGAACAACAGCAAGCCGCCAGCCACCAGCCCCAGGCCGTGCGCGGGCTCCTTGAGTGCGGCCAATTGGGGCAGCGACAGCAGGTGGCTCAGGCGACCCACGATGCCTGGCCCGGTGAACCAATAGAAGGCCATCAACGCGATCACGGCGAACGCCAACGACAGGCGATAGCGGTGGCGAGGCAGGGCGCGGGCCAAGGCGGCGTACACGGCCAACGAAGCGGCGGCACCGCCGAACAAGCCGAGTTCGTACTGCAGCACGCTCGCGGCGGGGCCAGGGCCCTGAAGGAAGAAGCCAATGATCAGGCCGGGCAGCAGGCCAAAGAACCACTGGCGCATGCGGGCATGGCGGGGGTCGTCGTGTTCGATGTCGTTGAAGATGGCCGTGCGCGGGCTGAAGTCATAGCAGTTCTGCTGGCAGCCGACGCAGGTGGGGCAATAGCCATTGCGCACCACGGTGACGGGCGCCTGGCCATAGGCGCGTTGGATGGGCCCCAAGGGGCAGAACGTGCCACACCAGCCGCTGCGGCCTTTGAACACCAGACCGCCGGTGAAGGCCAGGGCCAACATGCCGCCCAGCACCGCCACGACCCCCGCACCTGAGTGGTTCAACCATGGCGCACGCAACGCGACCGCCCCCATGAATAGGGTGACCGCGACGCCAAACGAAGCTTTTTGCCACCGTTCTGGTAAAGTTTTGCCTAATGAAAAGCCCAGCGAGCGGGGCACTTGGTTCATGAATGCCATGGGGCAAACCTGACGCCAAAGGCCTGGCGCGACGACAAGCACCAGCGGCACGCTGGGCACGACGACGCCCCAAAACAGCAGCAGGCCAACACGGGGGTGCAGCACCACGAGCGCCAACAAGGCGGTGGTGCCGAACAAGGTCAGCGCGCGGGCCAGTGGCCACAGCCAGCTTGGGCCTTGTTTTTCACGTTGCGCGTAATTCGCAAAGTGGAGATCCAAAAGCACGGACTCGTCCGCGTCGTCGAGGGCGGAAAACTGCATCGACAAGAACATCCTCCCCACGGAAAGCAAGGGGCTGCTTCCGTTTCATTCCTGAAGTTTCTGCGAAGAAGTGTATCCAGGGGGGGCGCAATCCCTATCCCTAATGGGTGGGATGGCAGGGGCAAAAATCCGTCTGCGGTTTCAGTTTGGCAACCAAAGTAACGGCTGCTTTCAATTCCGGAGTGTGATAACCCTCGGTCAGGTGGTGGCGCACTTCAGCTGAACTTCATAGGGCTTCAGCTTTCGGGTGTCGGGCCTGCCTTGGGCCCAAGAAAAAGGCCTCCCTGCCTTTCGGCGGGGAGGCCCTCGCGGAGCCTTGTGTTGTGGCGTGTCAGCGTTGAGCGCCCACACGCAGATCGTCGTCGGCCAGTTGGGTGCTGGGGCCAGCCGCCGATCGCGATTCGGCGGCCGGTTGGTTTGAAGGCGCAGCCAGTTCGCGCTTGAGCGTCGCCATGTCGAGCGCCCCTTCCCACTTCGCGACCACGACCGTGGCCACGCTGTTGCCGATGAAGTTGGTGATGGCGCGCGCTTCAGACATGAACCGATCGACGCCCAAAATCAGCGCGAGGCCGGCCACCGGCACGTCGGGCACCACGGCCAGCGTGGCAGCCAGGGTGATGAAGCCAGCGCCGGTCACGCCCGAGGCGCCCTTGGACGTCAGCATGGCCACGCCCAGGATGCTCAGCTGTTGGCCCAGGCTCAGGTCGATGTTCAGGGCTTGCGCCACGAACAAGGCTGCCATGGTCAGGTAGATGTTGGTGCCGTCCAAGTTGAACGAGTAGCCGGCTGGCACCACCAGGCCCACCACGGGCTTGGCGCAGCCCAGGCGCTCGAGCTTGGTCATCAGCGGCACCAGGGCCGATTCCGAAGACGACGTGCCCAGCACCGTCAGCAACTCCTCCTTGATGTAGGCGATGAAGCGCAACAGGCTGAAGCCCGTGAGTCGGGCGATCAGGCCCAGCACCACCACCACGAAGATGAAGCAGGTCAGGTAGAACGAGCCCATCAAGGCCGCCAGGGGCTTGAGGGCGCCGAAGCCGTACTTGCCCAGGGTGAAAGCCATGGCGCCGCCCGCGCCGATGGGCGCGAGCTTCATGATCACGTTCATCATGGCGAAGAACACGTGCGACGTCTCCTCGATGAATTGCTTCACCAGGCGGCCCTTGTCGCCCATGCGTTGCAGCGCATAGCCAAACAACAGGGCCAGCAGCAGCACTTGCAGCAGGTCACCGGAAGCGGTGAAGGCGTCGGTGAAGGTCTTGGGGATGATGTGCAGGACGAAGTCGACGGTCGACTGTTCTTTGGCCTTGTCGGCGTACTTGGCCACGGCCGCCGCGTCCAGCGTGCTGGGGTCGGCGTTGAAGCCGGCGCCTGGCTTGAGCACGTTGGCCACGATCAGGCCGATCACCAGGGCCACGGTGGACACCAGTTCGAAGTACACGAAAGCTTTGGCGCCCACGCGGCCCACTTGCTTCATGTCGTGGCCGGCGGCGATGCCCATCACCACGGTGCAGAAGATGATCGGGGCGATCAGCATCTTCACCAGCGAGATGAAGCCGTCGCCCAGAGGCTTGAGTTGCACCGCGAGCTTGGGCTCAGCGATGCCGAATGCCGCGCCGGCCACGATGGCCAGGACGACCCAGAAATACAGGTTGGATGCGATGCGTTTCATGCCCGAGACCTTTGGTTGTCAACGGGGCGCGACTTTAGGCAGCCTGGGGCCGGTTCCGCATGTGGATTGCCGCAGGCTGCGGGAACCCACATGCCGGGTGATGCGTGCTTGCGACCCACCTATCTTTTGTTGCGGTCGCTTCAGCGTTGGGGCGCGCGTTGTGCCCACATGGTGGAGCCCACGATCAGCGCGGCACAGAGCAGCATGCGCCCGGAGATGGCTTCGCCCAACAACAAGGCGCTCCAGGCCATGCCAAACACCGGGATCAGGTAGGTGACCATGAGCACCTGGGTGGGGCCGACGCGTTCCAGGAGATCGTAAAACCAGACGTAAGCCAAGCCGGTGCACAACACCGCCAGCGCCCCCAGGGCGGCCCACGCGACGCCGGGCACCGCCGACCAGCCGGCGCCAGCCGGGGCTGGGTGTGTGGCGTCTGGCCAGGGGCCGGCCACCAGTGCCGGGCCCAGCAGCACCAACGAGGCGGCCACCAAAGTGCCCCAACTGTTGGTGAGCGCAGGCAGATCACCCAGCTGGCGCTTGTTCTGGTGCACGGCCAGGGCGTACATGAGCGTGGAGGCCAGGGCGGCCGCCACCGCCAGCGGGGGCAGCCCCGCCTCGGTGCCGCCAGCCTGGTCCGCAGCGGGTTGGCTGGTGACCAGGGCAGTCACCGAGGCAAAGCCCAACAACAGGTTGACCCACTGTCGTCGGTTCAAGGGCTCGCCGGCCCACAGCCACGCCACCAGGGCGCCCCACAAGGGCGTGGTGGCGTTGAGGATGGACAGCAAGCCTGCCGGCACATGCCGTGCGGCGTAACTCAGCCCCATGAATGGCAGCACCGCCGACAGCAAGGCGGTGGTCAGCAAAGGGCGCCAATGGGCCCGCGAAGGCCAGGGCGTGCGGCGCACGGCCAGCCAAACGCTCAAAACCAACGCTCCCCCTGCCACCCGGAAAGCGGCGACCACCAACGGGCCCACCGCCGGGCTGGCCACCTTGAGAAACAGGAAGGACAGCCCCCATACGGCCGCCAGGGCCAACATCAGGCCAGTGTCGCGCCGATTCATCGCCGGGCCACCCAATCGCGGGTGCGCAGCCCTTCAGCCTGGGGGGAAAGGGGCCTGATGCCCCTTTGTGGCGGGCATTTCTCATCAGATGGACACGCAGGGCTCACTAGAATCCCTGGCACTCGCCCTCGTATTTTGAATTTCAGCAAAGGAACCTCATGCAAGTCGCCGCATCGATCTTCAAGGCCTACGACATCCGTGGCATTGTGGGCCAGACCCTGAGTGAAGACGTGGCGGAGCACCTCGGGCGGGCCTTTGGCACCGAGGCGCTGAAGCTGGGTGAGAAGGCCGTGGCCGTGGGCCGCGATGGCCGGGTGTCCGGCCCGTCGCTGGCCGGTGCCTTGATCCGGGGCTTGGCTTCCACGGGCATCAACGTCATCGACCTGGGGGCGGTGACCACGCCCATGCTCTATTACGTGGCCGCCACGCGTGCGGACATTGGCTGCCACAGCGGCATCCAGGTGACGGGCAGCCACAACCCGAAGGATTACAACGGCTTCAAGATGGTGCTGGCTGGCCGCGCCATCTACGGCGACGACATCCAGGGCCTGCGCCAGCGCATCGAGCGCGAAGAGTACGCCAGTGGCCAAGGGCAGGTCAGCGTGCTCGACATCCTGTCGGAATACAGCCAACGCATCACCAGCGACTGCAAGCTCAGCCGCCCCATGAAGATCGTCTGCGATTCGGGCAACGGCATCCCCGGCGCATCGGCGCCCGGCATCTTGCGCGCCCTGGGCTGCGAGGTGATCGAGCTGTTCTCGGAAGTGGACGGCGATTTCCCCAACCACCACCCGGACCCGTCCAAGCCTGAAAACCTGGCCGACCTGATCGCGGCCGTCAAGGCCCACGGCGCCGACCTGGGCCTGGCCTTCGACGGCGATGGCGACCGCCTGGGCGTGGTCACCAAGGAAGGCAACAACATCTTCCCGGACCGCCAGATCATGCTGTTTGCCACCGACATCCTCAAGCGGGTGCCGGGCGCGCCGATCATCTTTGACGTGAAGTGCAGCCAACGTCTGGCCATGGCCATCAAGGACGCCGGGGGAGTGCCCCTGATGTACAAGACCGGCCACTCGCTGGTGAAGGCCAAACTCAAGGAAACCGGCGCCCCGTTCGCGGGCGAAATGAGCGGCCACATCTTCTTCAAGGAACGTTGGTACGGTTTCGACGACGCCATGTACACCGCTGGCCGTCTGCTGGAGATCCTCAGCAAGGTGGCTGATCCGAGCGCCGTGCTGAACGCGCTGCCCACCAGCCACAGCACGCCTGAGTTGAATGTGCCTTGCGCCGAAGGCGAACACCACGAGGTGGTCGAGAAGCTGCGCCAGACGGTCAAGTTCGACGGCGCCGAGCTGACCACGATCGACGGCATCCGGGCTGACTACCCCGATGGCTTTGGTCTGGTGCGGGCCTCCAACACCACCCCGGTGCTGGTGTTGCGCTTCGAAGGCCACACGCCCGAGGCGCTGGAACGCATCCGTGCCGACTTCATGGCCGCCATCCTGGCCGTCAAGCCCGACGCCCACGTCGGCGCCAGCGCGCACTGACGCCTTTCGGTTGCGCCGCCCTTGACCGACACCGTCGTCGAAGCCGCTGCGCCGGTGCCCGTGCCGCCTCGTTGGAAGGCGGCGCTGGCGCTGGGGGCTTACAGCGCCCTGATGCGGCTGGCTTTGCCGGCGCTGGTGGTGCGCGCCTGGTCGCGTGGGCGGGTGGAGCCCCTGTATGCCCAACGCTGGCCCGAGCGCCTGGCGCTGGGCTACCCACATGCCCCTCGCGCATCGGGCGACGCCACCCCCTTGGTCTGGCTGCATGCCGTTTCGCTGGGTGAAACGCGCGCTTGCGCCCCTTTGGTCAAGGCGCTGCGCCAGGCATGTCCTGGCATGCGTTTGCTGCTGACCTGCACCACCGCCACCGGTTGGGCCGCAGGGGAAGCCTTGCTCCAGGACGGCGACCTGCACACCTGGATGCCCTTCGACACCCCTGGCGCGGTGCGGCGCTTCCTGCGGCACCACCGGCCCCAGGTGGCCGTGTTGATGGAAACCGAAGTCTGGCCCAACGTGCAGCGCGAAGCCCGAAAGGCCGGCGTGCCCATCGTGTTGGCCAACGCCCGCCTGAGCGACAAGAGCTTGCGTCAAGGGCGCCGCTTCGCGCCGTTGCTCCAGCCGGCAGCGACCGCGCTGACCGTGGCCTTGGCTCAAACGGCCGACGACGCACGGCGCCTGGCCGCCATGGGCGCGCCAAAAGTGCTGGTGTGCGGCAACCTCAAGTTCGATGTGCAACCCAACGCCACCCAAGTGGCACTGGGGCGCCAGTGGGCTGCGCAAGTGCGGCGGCCCGTGGTCTTGTTTGCCAGCAGCCGGGAAGGCGAAGAAGCGCCCATGCTCCAGGCCTGGGCCAGCCAGGTGGCGCAGGTGAGTGGCGCCAAGCCCCTGTTGCTGCTTGTGCCGCGGCACCCGCAACGCTTCGATGAGGTGGCGCGATTGGTTCAAGCTCAGGGCTTGTCCCTGGTGAGGCGCTCCACCTGGGCTGACGCCCCACCGCCAGCCGCTGAGGGGGCAGACGTCTGGTTGGGCGACAGCATGGGCGAAATGCCTCTTTATTACGGGGCGGCACAGGCGGCCTTGCTGGGCGGCAGTTTCGAGCCACTGGGTGGACAGAACCTGATCGAGTCGGTGGCGTGTGATTGCCCGGTGGTGATGGGCCCCTCGACCTTCAACTTCGACGAAGCGGCCCGGCTTTGCGAGGATGAGGGGGTTGCCACCCGAGTGGAGGGGGCCAAAGAGGCTGTGACGGTGGCGCTGAAGCTCGCTCTTGCGCACAATGCAGGTGTCCGTTCTCCTGAGGGAGGGCACTGGATGCAAGCCCACAGGGGGTCGTCTGAGCGCATGGCGCGGGCGGTGTTGGCCACGTTGACGTGATCCCACCCCTTGACCCTGGGGTTACATTGCGGTGGCGGATGTAGCAAAATGCAACTGTCTTACGAACCGAAGGTAAAGATGATGAAGCACGCAATCAAGGCCCTCGC
>JBEEJT010000072.1:0-3323 GCA_041169085.1 Pseudomonadota bacterium
AGGTTCTTCTTCCAGTTGAAGGAAGGCGAGCAGTTGTACGACAGCAGCTTGCCGGGGCAGGCAGCGTGCACGGCTTGGGCGAATTCGCGGGCGAAGCCGATGTCAGGCACGCCGGTTTCGCACCACACCAGGTCAGCGTACGGAGCGTAAGCAACGCCACGGCTGATGGCTTGCTCCAGGCCGTTCTTCACGCGGTAGAAGCCTTCTTGGGTGCGCTCGCCGGTCACGAACGGCTTGTCGTTGTCGTCGCAGTCGCTGGTCAGCAGGTTGGCGGCTTCAGCGTCGGTACGGGCCAGAACGATGGTGGGCACGCCCATCACGTCGGCAGCGAAACGAGCAGCGATCAGCTTTTCAACGGCTTCGCGGGTCGGGACCAGCACCTTGCCACCCATGTGACCGCACTTCTTCACAGCGGCCAGCTGGTCTTCGAAGTGAACGCCAGCGGCGCCCGAAGCGATCATGTTCTTCATCAGTTCGAAGGCGTTGAGCACGCCGCCGAAACCTGCTTCAGCGTCAGCGACGATGGGCAGGAAGTAGTCGATGAAGCCTTCGTCGCCGGGGTTCACGCCACGCGACCATTGGATTTCGTCAGCACGCTTGAACGTGTTGTTGATGCGGCGAACCATGGTGGGCACCGAGTCGTACGCGTACAGCGACTGGTCGGGGTACATGGTTTCCGAGGTGTTGCCGTCGGCGGCGACTTGCCAGCCCGACAGGTACACGGCTTCCAGACCAGCCTTGGCCTGTTGCATGGCTTGACCGGCGGTGATGGCGCCGAAAGCGTTCACGTAGCCCTTCTTGGCGCCGCCGTTGACCTTTTCCCACAGCTTTTCAGCGCCGCGCTTGGCCAGCGTGTACTCGGGCTGCAGGCTGCCGCGCAGACGAACGACGTCAGCAGCGGAGTAGCCGCGCTTGACGAGCTTCCAACGGGGGTTTTCGGCCCAGTCTTTTTCCAGGGCAGCGATTTGCTGTTCACGGGTGAGTTGAGTCATGACGATCTCCGGATGTGAGGGGAGTGCGAGAAAACCCGCGAAGTGTACTGTGCAAACGTTCGTTTGGCAAAGACTTATGTCTTATATAAGACATCTTTTTGCCCCCTCCCTGTGGCACAACGACCACTCATCCAAGGGGGCGGCCGCCAAGGCGGCCCTTCCGGCCTAACATGGACAGCGTCAACGGGAGACCACCATGACCTCAGGTCACGCTTTGCCCCTCGATGCCTACTGGATGCCGTTCACGGCCAACCGCGACTACAAGCAAGCTCCCCGCCTGCTGAGTCGCGCCCAGGACATGCACTACTGGACGCCGGAAGGACGGCAGGTGCTCGACGGCACCGCTGGGTTGTGGTGCGTCAATGCGGGGCACGCCCGCCCCCGGATCGTGCAGGCCATTGCGCGCCAGGCGGCCGAAATGGATTTCGCGCCGCCGTTCCAGATGGGCCACCCGCTGGCCTTCGAACTGGCGGATCGCCTGCAGCGGCTCGCCCCCACAGGCCTGAACCATGTGTTTTTCACCAACTCGGGCTCGGAGTCGGTGGACACCGCACTCAAGATCGCCCTGGCCTACCACCGCCTGCGCGGCGATGCCCAGCGCACCCGCCTGATTGGCCGGGAAAAGGGTTACCACGGCGTGAACGTGGGTGGCACGGCCGTGGGGGGCATTGGCCCCAACCGCAAGATGTTCGGCTCCGGCGTCAGCGGGGTGGACCACCTGCGCCACACCCATGGCCTGCCCGGCAACGCGTTCACCAAAGGCCAGCCTGAGCACGGCGCAGAGCTGGCCGACGACCTGGAGCGGCTGGTGGCCCTGCACGACGCCTCCACCATCGCCGCGGTGATCGTCGAACCCATGGCCGGCTCGTCAGGCGTGCTGCTGCCGCCCAAGGGCTACCTGCAGCGGCTGCGAGACCTGTGCACCCGCCACGGCATCCTGCTCATCTTCGACGAGGTCATCACCGGTTTTGGCCGGCTGGGCGCCCCCTTTGCCTCGCAGCTCTACGGGGTCACGCCCGACTTGCTGACTTGCGCCAAGGGGCTCACCAACGGCGCGGTCCCGATGGGCGCCGTCCTGGTCAGCCCTGCCGTCCACGAGGCCTTCATGCAAGGCGGCCCCGGGATCGAGCTGCCACACGGCTACACCTATTCCGGCCACCCGCTGGCCTGTGCCGCCGCCCTGGCGACGCTCGACACCTACGAAGAGGAAGGCCTGCTCACGCGCGGCCAGCAGATGCACGCCAAGATGGAAGCCGCCATGCACAGCTTGCGTGGCCTGCCCCACGTGGTCGACATCCGCAACACCGGGCTGGTCGGGGCGATCGAATTCGAGCCGCGCCCCGGGGCGCCCGCCGGCCGCCGTGCCTTCGAAGTCTTCCTGAGTTGCTGGGAGGCGGGTGTGTTGGTGCGGGCGGCTGGTGAAAACATCGCCATCTCGCCGCCCCTCATCATCAGCGAAGGCCAGATCGACCAGATCGCCAGCACGCTGGAGCAGGCCATGCGCAAGCTGGCCTGAGCCCGACGCCCAAGCCATCGGCGCCCCAAGAAAAAAAGCCACCGCGAGGTGGCTTTTTCGTGTTCGCCGACCCGAAGGCCGAGCGCGCAGATCAATGACCGTTCTTGGCGAAGGTGGCCAGGCCGTTGCGGACTTCGTCCTTGGCGGCTTCGATGCCGTCCCAGCCCACGACCTTCACCCACTTGCCGGGCTCCAGGTCCTTGTAGTGCTCGAAGAAGTGCTTGATCTGGCTGACCAGCAGCGTCGGCAGGTCTTCCATCTTCTGGATGTCCTTGTACATCGCGCAGATCTTCTCAGTCGGCACGGCCACCAGCTTGGAGTCGCCGCCGGCTTCGTCTTCCATCTTCAGGATGCCCAGAGGACGGCAAGGGATCACCACGCCCGGCTGCAGCGGGAACGGGGTCACAACCAGCACGTCGACCGGGTCGCCATCGGGGGCGATGGTCTGCGGCACGTAGCCGTAGTTGCACGGGTAGTGCATGGACGTGCCCATGAAGCGGTCCACGAAGACGGCGCCGGTCTCGTGATCGATCTCGTACTTGATCGGATCGGCGTTGGCGGGGATTTCGATGATGACGTTGAAGACGTCAGGCGCCTTGGCGCCAGCGGGGACGTTGAGCAGGCTCATGGGGATCCTAGTCAGCAGGAGTGGAGATGCGTTGGGCGGCAAGTGTAGGCCATGCCCATGACCTGAATGCGTGATCACGGCACACGTCACCCCACAAAGCTTCCGCTGCCCACCCGCGAGGGGGCTTCAGGCTTGACCTGGGTAAACCCTGAATTGTCAAATTTCAGACAATTTACAAAAAGGCATG
>JBEEJT010000073.1:0-14154 GCA_041169085.1 Pseudomonadota bacterium
TTCGACGATCTGCAGCAGCAGTTCGGGCGGGTACAGCGCGCCGGTCGGGTTGTTCGGGTTGATGACCACGATGCCACGCGTGCATGGCGTGATCTTGGCGCGGATGTCGGCGATGTCGGGAAACCAGTCGGCCGGCTCGTCGCAAAGGTAATGCACCGGCCGGCCGCCAGACAGCGACACCGCCGCCGTCCACAACGGATAGTCGGGCGCCGGCACCAGCACCTCGTCGCCGCTGTCGAGCAATGCGTTCAGGCTCATCACGATCAGCTCGGACGCGCCGTTGCCCAGATAGACATCGTCCACGCTCACGCCGGCGATGTTCTTTTCCTGCGAGTAATGCACCACCGACTTGCGAGGCGCAAACAGGCCCTTGCTGTCGGTGTAACCGGCCGCCCCGGACAGGTTGCGGATCATGTCCTGCACGATCTCGTCGGGCGGCTCGATGCCGAACACGGCGAGGTTGCCGATGTTCAGCTTGATGATCTTGTGGCCCTCTTCTTCCATCTGGCGCGCCTTGTCCAGCACAGGCCCACGGATGTCATAACAGACGCTGGCGAGTTTGCTGGACTTGGCGATCGGTTTCAAAATGGGCTCCACGCAGGGAAAGCTACAATTTAACCACACCCATCCGCACCCGGCCACGACGCCGCGCGCCGCCCTCCAGCCGTCTCCCGCCCCATGAAACTGCAAGCCGATCAAGCCGAAGGCGTCAACGTCATCCACGCCTACACCGAGCGTTCGGTGTCGGTGAACGGCGTGGTCTACACGCACAGCGTGCTGGTGCCGCCCACGGGTGATGTGCAGGCCTGGCCGGTGACCGCCCTGGGGGAGCTGAACGAGGGTCATTTCCAGACGCTGGCCGATGCCCGCCCGGAACTCCTGATCTTCGGCAGCGGCCAGAAGCTGCGCTTTCCGTCGCCTGCCGTGCTGCGCCCGCTGATGGCCGCCCGCATCGGCACCGAAACCATGGACACCCCCGCCGCCTGCCGCACCTTCAACATCCTCGTGGGCGAAGGCCGCCAGGTCTGGGCCGCCTTGTTGATCGAGGGCTGAAAAAGGGCGAGAACCTGCCCAATGTGCCCGCCATACCGGACCCACCTTCCGGGGGATAGCCCCCGAGCTGCGGGGATGCACTCAGAAGCACTTTATAATCGGGGGCTATTCAAGCAGGTTGCTGAACACGACACATGACACCCGCCCTCAACAAACCGTTGCCGGAATTCGAAGCTGTGGCCACTGGTGGTGTGAAATTCACGCCCCAGAGCTATGTTGGCCAGACCGTGGTGCTGTACTTCTACCCGAAGGACCATACACCAGGCTGCACCACGGAAGCCATGCAGTTCCGTGACAAACACAAGGAATTCGTCAATGCTGGCGCCGTGGTGTTTGGCGTTTCCCGCGACAACCTCACCTCGCACGACAAGTTCAAGCTCAACCTCGAACTGCCCTACGAGCTGATCGCCGACACCGAAGAAAAGCTTTGCCACATGTTCGGTGTGGTCAAGAACAAGATCATGTACGGCAAGAAGGTCAAGGGCATCGAACGCTCCACCTTCCTGATCGGCCCCGATGGCATCCTGCGCGAAGAATGGCGCGGCATCAAGGTCGCAGGTCACGTGGAAGACGTGCTGAAGGCCGTTCAAGGTCTGAAACAGGAAGCCGCCTGATTCCATCAGGACCGCCTCCCGTACAAAGCGCCCTCGTGGCGCTTTTTTCTTGGCCGCGCCACGCCATGGAGGCCCCGAACCGCCCCTCATGGCTGCCGCACCCAGCCCCTCAGCATAGCCCCGAATGCGGTGTCGGCAAGTCACCACAAATCCTCAGGGAGGCCCGGCACGGACTGTGCATAATCGTTCGCATGCCCCTGAGCTTTCACCGACTCAGCCCCCCATCTGGCCACCGATCGGCCGAGCGCAGCCCTTGCGCCCGCCTGACCGACCAGACCGAGGCCGCACATCGCTTGTGCGGCCTTTTTTGTTTGTGCCACCCCAGCCACGGACCTCACCATGCCTCTGCCCAAGCCGCCCACCAAACGTGCTGACATGCTGACCGCAGACGACTACACGTCGCAGCCCAAACCGGCGAAGCCGGCGAAGGCCCGCAGCCGCACGACCGCGTCCGTCGCCAACGCCACCTCGGTGGCCGCGCCGCCCGTCCTCGAACTGGTCAAGAACACGGCACCGACCGCACCAGCCAAGGCCGAACCGGTGGCGCCCGCCGCCCTGCCCACCGTGGCAGAGAAGGTGGTCGCGCCCGCCCCGACGGCCGCTGCGCCTGCCAGCAGCGCCAAGGCCAAGGCCACGCCCACCAGCTCGGGCACCACACGCCGCCGCAAGCCGGCCGATGGCCCGGCCAAGCTCTTCGTGCTCGACACCAACGTGCTGCTGCACGACCCGATGTCGCTCTACCGCTTCGATGAGCACGACATCTACCTGCCCATGATCACGCTCGAAGAGCTGGACGGGCACAAGAAGGGCATGACCGAGGTGGCGCGCAACGCCCGCCAGGTCAGCCGCGAGCTCGACTCCCTCGCCGCCGACCTCTCCAGCCGCCAGCAGGTGGACCCGGCCTCGGGCCTGCCGCTGTCCAAGACGGGCCATGTGGAGGCCGCGGGCAAGCTCTACTTCCAGACCATGGGCATGGCCGTCGAGCTGCCCATGGGCCTGCCGCAGGGCAAGGCCGACAACCAGATCCTGGGCGTGGTCGAGGCCTTGCGCCAGCAGCACCCGGGCCGAGAAGTCGTGCTGGTGTCGAAAGACATCAACATGCGCATCAAGGCGCGCGCCCTGGGCCTGCCGGCGGAAGACTATTTCAACGACAAGACCCTGGAAGACGGCGACCTGCTCTACACCGGCGTGCTGCCACTGCCCGCCGATTTCTGGGAGCGCCACGCCAAGGGCATGGAGAGCTGGCAACAGGCCGGCGTGACCTATTACCGCGTCATGGGCCCCATGGTGCCGGTGCTGCTGGTCAACCAGTTCGTCTACCTCGAAAGCCCGGGTGCCACGCCCTGGTACGGCAAGGTCACCGAGATCACGGGCAAGCACGCCACGCTCAAGACGCTGAAGGACTTCTCGGCGCCGAAGCATGCGGTGTGGGGCGTGACCTCGCGCAACCGTGAGCAGAACTTCGCGCTCAACCTGCTGATGGACCCGGAATGCGACTTCGTGACGCTGACCGGCTCCGCCGGCACCGGCAAGACGCTGATGACACTGGCCGCTGCGTTGAGCCAGGTGCTCGATGAGCGCCGCTACACCGAGATCATCGTGACCCGCGTGACGGTGCCTGTGGGCGAGGACATCGGCTTCCTGCCGGGCACGGAAGAGGAAAAGATGTCGCCCTGGATGGGCGCGCTCGACGACAACCTCGAGGTGCTGGCACGGGGAGACAGCTCGGCCGGCGAATGGGGTCGCGCCGCCACCAA
The DNA here is from genome assembly GCA_041169085.1 of Pseudomonadota bacterium. Lineage (GTDB taxonomy): Bacteria > Pseudomonadota > Gammaproteobacteria > Burkholderiales > Burkholderiaceae_C > Aquabacterium. The sequence goes on from JBEEJT010000073.1 coordinate 3,425, forward strand.
CGAACTGGTGCGCAGCAAGATCAAGATCAAGTCCATGAACTTCATGCGGGGGCGCACCTTCCTGAACAAGTTCCTGATCATCGACGAGGCGCAGAACCTGACGCCCAAGCAGATGAAGACCCTGATCACCCGCGCCGGCCCGGGCACCAAGATCATCTGCCTGGGCAACCTGGCGCAGATCGACACGCCCTACCTCACCGAAGGCAGCTCGGGCCTGACCTACGCGGTCGACAAGTTCAAGGGCTGGCCGCACAGCGGTCACGTGACCTTGGCCCGCGGCGAGCGCTCGCGCTTGGCCGATTTCGCGTCCGAAGTGCTCTGATCGCCAGGCGCCTCCCCGGTCTGTGGGGGGGCACCCTGTGCAGAATTGGCGACCCGCCGCATGGCAAGAGGTGCCGGCTGAACCACGAGGGGCAGCCGGCCACCACAATTCGGTCATCGTTGCTGACCGAGCGCCATGATGCCGTCGTTGAATTTCCCGCTCTCCGGGGCCTTGCTGATCTCGCTGGCCATCGTGCTGAGCGCGATGCTGGCCGCCTTGGGCTGGTGGTGCCGCGTGGTCGCGCCTGACCAGGACGAAGCCCCTGCAGACCCTGGCTCGCCCCCGCCTGGGGTGCCTGCGCCCTACCCTGGCGCCATGCGTTGGCTCGACCGCCTGGGTGAAGCGGTGCTCACGCGCCACCCGCGTCAGCGGCAGCATTGCCTGCATTTCCTCATCGGTGTGGTGGCCAGCCTGGCTGGCCTGGCCGCGCTGCAATTTGGCGTGAAGCTGGGCATCGTGGACGCCTTCCAGGCCAACCTGCTCACGGGCGCGGCCCTGCTCACGTCTGCAGGGCTGTACGTCCGCTTGCGTGGCCCTTGGGGCTTCCGGCTCGACGACCGGGCGATCGCCAGCGGCAACCTCCACGCCTTCCTGGTGTTCCTGGCCTGGGGCTATGTGATCGGGGGCGAGGGGCGGCCCGTGGCGCTGATGTTGCTGCTGGTCATGCTGAGCTTCAACATCTTCCTGGCCGACTCGGTGCTGATCCAGCGCTTGAGCGTGTCTTCCGCCGGCCTCTTCGGTCTGGCCATGTTGCGGGTGGCGGTCAACGAACAGGAAAGCCAGCTCACGCCGGCCCTGCAGTTGGTGTACTTCACCGTGTTGCTGGTGATGTTGCTGTGCCTGACGGTCATGATCCGCCAGTTCGACGCGCTCAAAGCCAAGTCACGCGAACGCAAGCAGGCGCTGGCCTTGGCGCTCAAGCGGATCGGAGAGCTGGCCACCCGCGACGAACTCACGGGCCTGTTCAACCGCCGACACATGCTGGAATGGCTGCACACGGAAAAGCAGCGGTGCCTGCGCCAGGGCCGCAGCTTTTGCCTGGGCCTGATCGACCTGGACCACTTCAAGGACGTGAACGATCGCCATGGCCACGCCGTGGGCGACGAAGCGCTGACCCACGCGGCCCACACCTTGGCCGCCGGGCTGCGCGAAAGCGACCTGATCGCACGCTGGGGTGGCGAGGAGTTTCTGGTGGTGTTCACCGACACGGATTGCGCCACCGCACAAGCTGCGCTGGACCGCATCAGGCAACAGTTGGTGCGGAGCATGGCGTCACCCAGCGTGCCTGACCTGAGCCTGAACTTCTCGGCCGGGCTGACCACTTACCACCCGGACGAGTTGCTGACGCGCGCCATGGACCGCGCAGACCGCGCGCTCTACCTGGCCAAAGCAGGCGGCCGCGGGCGCACCCTGGTCGTCGAAGACAACCGCGCCACCAGCCTCGTGCCCAGCGACAGCGCGCCCGCCCGGGGCAAGCGCACGGCGCCCACCCCTCACGGGGCCTGAGCAGCTCAGGCGCGCTCGAACACTGCCATGCTCTCGACGTGCGCGGTGTGCGGGAACATGTTCACCGCCCCTGCTGCCACGCAACGGTAGCCAGCCTGGTGCACCAGCAAGCCTGCGTCTCGCGCCAGGGTGGACGGGCTGCAGCTCACATAGACGATGCGCTGCGGCGCTTGCCAACCCGGGGCCAAGGCAGGGTCTTGATGGAGGTCTGCCAGGGCCTTGGCCAAGGCGAAGGCCCCTTCACGGGGCGGGTCGATCAGCCACTTGGTGGCCTGCCCATAGCCCGCCAGCTCTTGCGGCGTGATCTCGAACAGGTTGCGTGCCACAAAGCGGGTGCGTTCGGCCACGCCGTTGTGCGCGGCGTTCTCGCGCGAGCGGGCCACCAGGGCTTCGCTGCCCTCGATGCCCAACACCGACTTGGCCTGCGTGGCCAGTGGCAGCGTGAAGTTGCCCAGCCCACAGAACCAGTCGATCACGTCTTCGTCGGGCTGCACTTGCAGCAAGCGCAGCGCACGGCCCACCAACACCTGGTTGATGGCGTGGTTGACCTGGGTGAAGTCAGTCGGCTTGAACGGCATGGTGATGCCGAACTCGGGCAAGGTGTAGTCCAGGCCCGGCGCCTCGGGGTCGAGCGGGTGCACCGTGTCCGGCCCCTTCGGCTGCAGCCACCACGACAGGCGCTCCTGGCCCTGGGCCGTGGCGTTGTGGCGGGCGGCAAAATCGCGCAGGCGCTGCACGTCGGCATCGCTCAACGCTTCCAGGTGGCGCAGCACCATCACGGTGACCTGCGAGCCCACGGCCACTTCGATTTGCGGCAGGCGGTCGCGCTGGTCCATGCTGCCGATGAGCTCGCGCAGCGGCATCAGCCAGGCGCTCACATGGGGCGGGAGGATCTTGCACTCCTGCATGTCGGCGACGTAGCGCGATTTGCGCTCATGAAAGCCCACCAGCACAGTGTTCTTCTTGGCCACGTAGCGCACCGACACGCGGGCACGGAAGCGGTAGCCCCAGGCCGGGCCCTCGATGGGGCGCAACAGCGTTTCGGCCTTGACCTTGCCCAGGTGCCAGAGGTTGTCTTCGAGCACACGTTGCTTGACGGCCACCTGGGCCGACGCGTGGAAGTGCTGCATCTTGCAGCCGCCACACAGCCCGAAGTGCGGGCACCCTGGCTTGACGCGCTGCGCGCTTTCGCGCCGCAGGGCCGTCATCGTGGCTTGTTCCCAGTTGTTCTTCTTGCGTTGAACGCTCACCTGCACCTGTTCACCGGGCAAGGCGTCTTCCACGAACACCACTTTGCCGTCGGCGCGGTGGGCCACCCCCTGGGCCTCCAAGTCCAATGACTCGATGGTCAGCCATTCCTGGCTGGGGTGAACGGGAGGGGTGGCAGGGGCGCCGGCAAGTTCAGCGGGCGCCACGGGGGCAGAGGCGGGCACGGATGCAGTCATCCGCGTATTGTCTCAGGCCCCGCGCCTCGCTCAACGCGAAGGCAGTTGCTTGGCCGGGTCGATGGGCTTGCCTTGCTTGCGGATCTCGAAATGCAGTTGCACGCGGTCGGCATCCGTGGCGCCCATTTCGGCGATCTTCTGGCCCTTGCGCACGTTCTGCTCTTCCTTCACCAGCAAGGTCTGGTTGTGGGCGTAAGCGGTGAGGTAGTCGCCGCCGTGCTTGAGGATGATCAGGTTGCCGTAGCCACGCAGGCCCGAGCCGGCGTAAACCACGCGCCCAGTGGCGGCCGCGTACACCGGGTCACCGGCCTTGCCGCCGATCGACAGGCCCTTGTTCTTGCCTTCTTCGAAGCTGGCAACGGTGGGGCCACTGGCAGGCCACATCCAACTGGGCTCCTCACCGTCCTTGCCGTCGTCAACGGCGGCCGGTGCGGCCGGTTTGCCGGTCACAGCGCCCGCAGCCGCCCCGCTGGCCGCCGCACCCGCGCCCACAGCCGAGGTGGCGGCACCTGCCACGCCGGTGGCCGCGCCCGTGGCACCCGCCACAGCCGTGCCGCCCGCAGCGCCAGGTTTGGCCGCCTTGCCGTCCAGCGGCTTGACTTCGAGCTTGGTCGCAGTGACCGGGCGGGTGGCGACACCTGCCGTGATCGTCGACGGGTCGGTACCCGGGGGCACCACACGCAGCACTTGCCCCACTTCGATCAGGTTGGGGTTCTCGAGGTTGTTCCAGGTGGCGATGTCTCGCCAGTTCTGGCCCGAGTCCAAACCGATGCGGATGAGGCTGTCGCCCGCCTTGACGGTGTAGTAGCCCGGCTTGCCCGCGTTTTCAGCGCCAGGCAACACCTTGGGGGCCGGCGCTGGCGCGCCAGAAGAGCCGCTGGAAGCGCCAGTGCTGGCCGTCCCCGAGCGCGAGCGGTCATCGACCGGTGCACGGTGGGTGGGCGAAGCGCAACCAGCCAGGATCAGCAAGCCGGCCACAGAGGCAGCCAACCGGTAGGGGTGAGTCATGTGCATGCGAATCACGCGGGTGGTACTGCCAGGTCGGGCGCCAAGATGCATCCCGCGTGGGGTCTGTCAGAAAACGCCAGATTTTAGAGGGACAAAGTGCACCGCACCGTAACGGTTGTGTACGAGGCTGCCGTCGGCGAGCCGATCGACCACCGTCAAGGCCTGTCCGCCCTGCCCTTGCGACACCGGCGCAACAAGGCGCCCGCCCGGCGCCAGCTGCGCCAGCCAGGCGTCCGGCAGGGCGTCGCCACCCGCCGCCGCGATGATGGTGTCGTAGGGGCCGCCCGGTGCATGGCCCAACATGCCGTCGCCGTAGACCAGCCGCACGTCGCGGACCTGACGGTCGTGCTGGCGCAGGGTGTCGAGGTGGCCGCGCGCCTTGTGGTGCAAGTCGCGCAAGCGCTCGATGGAGACCACCCGCCGCGCCATGCAAGACAGCACCGCCGCCTGGTAGCCGCAGCCCGTGCCGATTTCCAGGCAAACGCCCAGCAGGCGGGCGTCTCCATCGGCCAAGCCTGGGCGTTGGCAAAGGAGCTGGATCATGCTGGCCACCACCGAAGGCTTGGAGATGGTCTGCCCCAGTCCGATGGGCAGGCTGGTGTCTTCGTAGGCCTGGTTGACCAACGCTGTGTCCACGAACAGGTGCCGAGGCACCGTGGCCATGGCTTCGAGCACCAGGGGGTGGCTGATGCCGTCTGTCACCAGACGCTCCACCATGCGTCGACGCACGTGCACCGAATCGAGCCCCAGGCCCTGGGGCACGGCCACGCGCTGGCGCTCTTGTGCGGCGTGCTGCAGCGGCGCCTGGGGCCGCAACACGGCACGAGGCCCGGCCAGGGTGCCAGCGGCGGCCGTGGGCCTGGCGCCAAGCTGGTCCAGGCTGAGCGGGAAGCGCTTGGGCTTGGGCGGTGCGTTGGTCATGCTGCGTGGCCTGGCTGGCGTGACTTCAAGTCGCCAGTTGCTGGCGCCAGGCGCCCAGGGCCTGGTGGTGGGTCATGTCCACCTGCAACGGGGTGATCGAGATGGCGCCATGGCCCACCGCATGGAAATCGGTGCCCTCGCCCTCTTCCTTGGCGGCGCCTGCCGGTCCGATCCAGTAAAACAAATCACCACGCGGGTTGGTCTGGGGCACGGCCGGGAAACTGGCGTGGCGACGACCCAGGCGGGTCACCTGCCAAGGCAGCTGGTTGGCGTCGGCACGTGCAGGGATGTTGACATTGAGCAGCCACGGCCGGTCCTGGCCGTGTTCGCCCACATGCTGGCTGACCTGGTGGGCTTGTTCCAGCACTTGTTCGATCACACGCCGGGCCACCTTGGCCGCCGCGTCGAGGTGCGCCCAGCCCTTGTCCACGAGCGAAAACGCGATCGCCGGCACCCCGAACAGGTAGCCCTCCGTGGCGGCAGCCACGGTGCCCGAATACAGGGTGTCGTCGCCCATGTTGGCACCGTTGTTGATGCCCGACAGCACCAGGTCCGGCTTCGGGATCAGGCCCGCCGTCAGCGCCAGGTGCACACAGTCCGAGGGGGTGCCCGTCACGTAACGGTAGCCGTTGGGCGCCGTGTGCAAGGCCAGCGGATGGTGCAGGCTCAAGGCGTTGGAGGTGCCACTGGCGTTGCGTTCGGGGGCGAACACGTCGACATGGCCCAGGCCGGCACAGGCTTCCACCAGGGCCGAAAGGCCAGGTGCAAGGTAGCCGTCGTCGTTGGCGATCAGGATGCGCATGAACAGGATTGTAAAAGCCGGTTGCAAATGTGGTTGGTGCCCCCCTCCCGGTCAGGTGGGGTTCGCGTCGCCGGGGGGGCGCCGGGCGTCTCATAATGCGGGGTGAAACGCAATTGAATCACCCGGCGGAGCCCCCCCGCTTCGGGAGGAGTGCCATGTCTGTCAAGGTCTTGATTCTGGAAGACAACCCCGTCGCCCGAGGCTTCCTGTGCCGTGTGGTGCGCGAAAGCTTCAGCGACGTGAGCAGCATCGTCGAAGCAGGCGACCTCGACGCCGCGCGCCGCACCCTGGGCCACCCCCCAGGTGGCCGCGCCGCGCCGAATGCCGACCCTTTCCAGCTGATCCTCGTGGACCTGGAGTTGCCGGATGGCAGCGGTCTGGAGTTGCTGACCGAGTTGGCCAATTACCCGGCCACGCGCATCGTCACCACGCTGTACTCCGACGACGAGCACCTGTTTCCTGCCCTGCAATGCGGCGCCGACGGCTACCTGCTCAAAGAAGACCGCTTCGAGGTGCTGGTGGAAGAGCTGCAAAAGATCGTGCGAGGCCAGCCGCCCCTGTCGCCGGCCATTGCTCGCCGTCTGCTGACACACTTCCGCACCGGCGACGGCCACGGCTTTGGCGGGGGGAGCCAACAAGTGGTGGCGCCGCCCACCCAGGCCCCGGCCCCGCTCGATCACGAACGCCTCACGCCGCGCGAAAGCGAAGTGCTCACTTACTTGAGCAAGGGCTTCACGATCAAGGAGATCGCGTCGCTGATGGGCATCAAGTGGTTCACCGTGAACGACCACATCAAGTCGATTTACAAGAAGCTCAACGTGTCCAGCCGGGCCGAAGCGGCCGTTTTGGCCAGCAAGCAGGGCCTGGTCTGAGGACCGCCCCATGAGCGCGCCCTCACCCGGCCAGTCGTCGCTGTTTCAGCCTTCCTCGCTGGAACACTCGGCCGACCGTGGCGAGCGCCAGCCCGGAGACCTGGGCACGCACATCGAAACCGCGCTGCGTGGCACCCAGCCGGTGCCGCGCTGGATGAGCTGGCGATTCAAGGCCTTGATGGGCTTGGTGCTGGCCGCTTGCGTGGGCGTGTTTGCGCTGGCGCACAGCCTGACCCAGCAAGCGCGTCTGCCTTTCGATGTGCAGGCCACCCCAGGTGGCCAGGTGCGGATCCAGTCGGTCGATTACCCGCCCTTGCGGCAACTGGAAGGCCGGATCCTGCTGAGTGTGAGCCGCCCAGGCGGCGGCGACACAGCGGCCCTGGACGCCAACTCCTTGCGCCGCTCGGCACGCTGGCTGCCTGGGCCCGAACAGCGTCAGGCCTTGATCGACAGCCACCAGGCCGTGCGTGTGGTGATCGACGCGGCCATGGCGAGCGACCAGCAGGTCGTGTTGCATTTCGACGGCCAGCCGGACGAGACCGTGGTGGTGGCGCCGCAAGGCTGGCGCGGCCTGTCGCCTTTGTTCTGGCTGCTGGCGCTGACGGGCCTCGCTGCCTATGGCGTGGCGGTGACGGTGCTGGCCAGCGAGCTCAACGCCCGCAACGTGGCCTTTGCCATCCTCACCTTGAGCCAGTCGTGGCAATTGGTGGCCATGGCGGTCGGCCAGGGTTGGGGGTGGCTGAGCCCCGCCTGGTTGCTGCGCTGGGACTTGCAAAGCCGCTTGACGCTCGACCTCGTGGGCGCGGCTGCCTTGGTGCACCTGGCCGTGTCCTACCCTGCGGCCCTGCCCCGCTCGGTGCCTTTGGCCGTGGGCACCTGGGTGGCTGCCCTGGCCACCGCCGCTTGGGCCTGGCTGGCGCCTGGTGCGTGGTCCTGGTGGGGCGTGCAAGGGGCCTGCCTGGCCTTGGCCATCACGGCCATTGCCTGCCTGAGCCAAGCCTTCCGCCTGACGCAACACCCCGTGAGCCTGGTGGTGCGCCGATTCCTGGTGGTGGGCACGGTCACTTGGGCCCTGCTGCTGGGCGCGCTGTGCCTGAGTCCAGGCCGCCCTGACATGCAGCTGCAGCTGGCGACTTACGGGGTGATGGTCTGGCACCTGTATGCCAGCCTGACCTGCATCCTCAGCCCTTACTTGTCGCGCACCCGGCCGGTGCTGCTGGAGTTCTCGATCCTGGCGGCGTCGAGCACGGTGGCGGCTTCGCTCGATTTGATGTTCGTGGCGGCGTTCTCGCTGGGCCAGTTCACATCGATGACCTTGTCGCTGTTCCTGTCGTTCGGCGTGTACCTCATCGCCAGGCGCTGGCTGTTCAACCGGCTGCCGGGTCGCGACACCTTGACCATGGAGCGGCTGTTCCAGCGCCTCTACCGCATCGCCCGCGAGGTGGAGCGGCGCCCGGACAGCCTGGACGCCTCGTTGATGCGGCTCATGCGCGAAATGTTCGACCCGCTGGAAGTGCAGATCGTGCAAGGCGAGCTGCGCCACGCCACCTTGCGCGGCAATGGGTCGGTGCTGCTGGTGAAGGTGCCCCACATCCAGGGGCCCGCCCTGGGCCACCGGCCACCAGCGGTGATGCTGCTCAAACACGCGGCCAAGGGCCAGCGCCTGTTCACCAGCGAAGACGCCCGCCTGGCCGACCGCGTGATGGAACAACTGCACCGGGCCTTGAGCTTCGACCAGGCGGTGGAACAAGGCCGCAGCGAGGAGCGCCTGCGCATCGCCCAGGACCTGCACGATGACATCGGTGCACGCTTGCTGACGCTGATGTACCAGGCCCCGAACTCCGAGATCGAGGAATACATCCGCCACACCATCCAGGACCTCAAGACTTTGACGCGCGGCCTGGCCGCCCAGTCGCACGGTTTGATCGAGGCGGCTGGCGAATGGAAGCGCGACCTCAGCCAGCGCCTGAGCGCCGCCCGTTGCGAACTCGACTGGCACATGACGGTGGACGACGAGGTCACCCTGACCATGGTGCAGTGGTCGGCCTTGACGCGGATCTTGCGGGAATTGGTGAGCAACGCCATCAGCCACGCCAAGGCCACGCGCGTGCGGGTGGCGCTGACCCTGACCCAGGACCGACTCACCCTGGTGGTCGAAGACAACGGCCTGGGGCGCGAGCCTGCCTCTTGGTCACACGGCTTGGGGCTGGGCGGCGTGCGCAAGCGCGTGAAGCAAATGGGCGGCAACGTGCGTTGGGTGGAAGCTCAGCCACGGGGCATCCGCTGCGAGGTGATGGTCGAGCCCTTCTCCACCTCGGCCCAACCCACCGCCACCCAGCAAAGCACCCACCAGGGCCCGGCCACCCACCCCGGCCACGGTGGGCTGGGCGCAGACGGTCAGTTTTCCCACTGAGGGGTGTTGCGCAAGACCTCGTCGAGCGTGGTGAGGCCTTCGGCCACCTTCATCACGCCAGACAGGCGCAAGGGCCTCAGCCCGTCCTTGGCGGCCGTCTTGCGCAGGCGGGCCATGTCGACCTGCGGGTGCATGGCCGAGCGGATCGCCTCGTTGACGGGCAGCAGTTCGTAGAGCCCCACGCGGCCCTTGAAGCCCGTCATGCGGCAGTCCAGGCAACCCACGGGCTTGTAAGGCGTCATGCGGCCGTTCATGCGCCAGGGGCGAATGGCTTCGGCCAGGGTCTCGGGGTCGAGGCCGTCGTCGGGGGCTTTGCAGGCGCTGCACAGCGTGCGCACCAGGCGTTGGGCCAGCACGCCAATCACCGTGGCGCTGATCAGGTAGCTGGGCACCCCCAGGTCGGTGAGCCGGGTGATGGCCGAAGCCGCATCGTTGGTGTGCAGCGTGGAGAACACCAGGTGACCGGTGAGCGAGGCCTGGATGGCCATTTCAGCGGTTTCCAGGTCGCGGATTTCACCGACCATGATGATGTCCGGGTCCTGGCGCATCAGCGCACGCAGGCCTTCGGCGAAGCCCAGCTCGATGTTGGGCTGCACCTGGGTCTGGTTGAGCGCCGTGTCGATCATTTCGATCGGGTCTTCGAGCGTGCAGACGTTGACCTCGTCGGTGGCCACCCGCTTGAGCGTGGAGTACAGCGTGGTGGTCTTGCCCGAACCGGTGGGGCCGGTGACCAGGATGATGCCGTGCGGCCGGCTCACCAGTTCTTCCCAGGCCTTTTGCTCCGGCGGGGGGAAGCCCAGGGCGTCAAGCGACTTGGCGGTGTTGTCGGGGTCGAAGATCCGCATCACCAGCTTTTCACCAAAGGCGGTGGGCATGGTGGACAGGCGCATTTCGACTTCGTCGCCGCCCGGGTTGCGCGTCTTGATCCGGCCGTCGAGCGGACGGCGGCGCTCCACCACATCCATGCGACCGAGGGCCTTCACACGGGCCGTCATGGCCTGCATCACCGACAGCGGCACCTGGTAGACGGTGTGCAACACGCCGTCGATGCGGAAGCGGATGGCGCCCATCTCGCGGCGCGGCTCGAGGTGGATGTCGGAGGCGCGCTGATCGAAAGCGTATTGCCACAGCCAATCGACGACCTGGATGATGCCCTGGTCGTTGGCGTCGAGCTGGCGGTTGGACTTGCCCAACTCCACCAGTTGCTCGAAGTTGTGGGCCACGCTGTCGCCGGTCTTCTTCTTGGCGTCGCGCACCGACTTGGCCAGGGTGTAGAACTCGGTGCGGTAGCGCTGCAGATCCAGCGGGCTGGAGACCACCAGCTTCACCGTCTTCTTGGTGTGGGCCAGGATCTCGTCGATCCAGTCGACATCCAGCGGCTCGCAGGTGGCGATGGTGATGTCGCTCAGGCTCACCTGCACCGGCAGCGACTTGCGCCGCT
>JBEEJT010000074.1:0-5563 GCA_041169085.1 Pseudomonadota bacterium
ACCGGCGAGGCCTGGTGCAGGCTGCCGTCTTTTTTGCCCTTGCCGCGCGGGGTGCGCACGTGGTCGTAGATGTAGGCGTGTGACATGCGGGTCTCCGGGTGTTTGCCGCTGGGAGGGCTTCAGCGGTTGCCCAGGTGCTGGCGCACCTCGGCGTTGATGATGCGCAGCTCCTGCAGCATGGCGTCCAGGTGGGCGCGCTTCTGCTCCAGTTCCGCAATGGCCGCGTCGGTCTTGTTCAGCACAAACTTCAGCTGCTGCACGCGGCCTTCGCCCTGGTTGCCGTAGAGGTCCAGGTACTCCCTGATCTCGTCCAGGCTGGCGCCTATGGCCTTGCTGCGCAGGATGATGGCCAGCCGCGCCCGGTCTCGCCGCGTGTAGACACGCGTGCCGTTGATGCGGCGGGGCTTCAGCAGCCCCTTGTCTTCGTAGAAGCGGATGGTGCGCAGCGTGATGCCAAAGGCGTTGCAGAGTTCGGTGATGCCGAACAGTTCCGACCCGCCGTCGTCGCGGTGCGCATTGACCGCCTCCTGGGCCTCTTGCGCAGAAGCGCGGGCACGGGCGGGCGTTTGCAACATCAGACCACCCGCTGCAATTTCATCGCGACCGACATGTCGCCGCTGACCTTGAACTTGCCCATCATGAAGCCGGTGGCCGGCTCCAGTTCGCCGTTGATCAGCGCGGCCAGGTTCTCGCGGGTGATGGCCACGGTGCAGTCGGTGTCGCGGTTGTTGTTGTCTACGGTGTTGGGCACGTTCTTGCCGTCCAGCACCACCACGCCGTCGGCGCCGCAGTCAAACTTCAGGGTGGCGTTCAGGCCGCTGGAAGCGCCCATCTTGGCGCGCAGGGCTTCGGTGATGGCGTTCATGTCCATGGGAAATCCTCGGGTGCGAAAAAGAACCTGCCGGCATCCTATAGACCCACCATGACGCGAGCATGCTCGTAATCACTTAGATGGCATCAGATTGACGTTAACGTCACCCTGTCGCCTAATGCAGCATTCCGACCGACCCGGTGCTGCCGCATGCCTGAGACCGACCGTTCCCGCGAGCGTTCCCGTTACGCCAGCGTCTTCCGCCCCGACCTTTTTGCCGGCCAGGTGCTGTGGGTCACGGGCGGCGGCAGCGGCATAGGCCGCTGCGTGGCGCATGAACTGGCGTCGCTGGGCGCGCTGGTCATCATCAGCGGCCGCACGCAGGCCAAGCTGGACGCCGTGGCGGCGGAGATCGCGGCCGATGGCGGCCGCTGCGACACCGCCGCCTTCGACATCCGCGACGAAGAAGCCGTGAAGGCTGGCGTGGCGGCGGTCATCGCCAAGCATGGCCCGATAGCCGGGCTGGTGAACAACGCCGGTGGCCAATTCCCCGCGCCGCTGATGGCCATCAGCAAGAAGGGCTTTGACGCGGTGGTGGCCAACAACCTCACTGGTGGCTTCTTGATGATGCGCGAGCTGTTCAACCAGTGCATGCAGCAGCATGGCGGCGCCGTCGTCAACATGACGGCCGACTTCCGCAACGGCATGCCCGGCATGGGCCACAGCGGCGCAGCGCGGTCCGGCATGAGCAACCTCACCATGACGGCGGCCTTCGAGTGGGCGCACGCGGGTGTGCGCGTCAACGCGGTGGCGCCGGGCTGGATTGCCAGTTCCGGCATGGACACCTATGGCGGTGCCATGAAGTCCATCATCCCCAAGCTCAAGCAGCACGTACCGCTGCGCCGCATGGGGCTGGAGGCCGAAGTGAGCGGCGCCATCGCCTTCCTGCTGTCGCCGGCGGCGGCGTTCATCACCGGGGTCACGGTGCAGATTGACGGGGCGGCGTCACTGGGCAGCGCGATCTTCCCCATGGGGCCCGAAGCCCGCTCCATGCCCTTTGATGGCTTCCACCGCGCGGTGACACCCGAGGTGCTGAAGTAATGCCGCGGCTTGTGTCCACCCTGGACCCGGCATCGCCCACCTTCCAGGCCAACCGCGAGCGCCTGGCCCAGCGCCTGGCCCAGGTGCAGGCGCTGCAGGCCAAGGTGGTGGCCGAAAGCGAAAGCAAGCGCGACAAATTCGAGAAGCGCGGCCAGCTGTTGCCGCGCGAGCGCGTGGCCCGATTGATTGACCGCGGCAGCGAATTCCTGGAACTGAGCCCGCTGGCCGGCCTGGGCATGCACGACGACGACGGCAAGAAGGCCGTGCTGGGCGGCGGCAGCATCGTGGGCATTGGTGTGGTGGCGGGCAAGCGCGTGCTCATCAGTGCCAGCGACAGCGCGGTGAAGGGCGGCACGGTCGCGCCCATGGGCTTGAAGAAGGCGCTGCGGGCGCAGGAGCTGGCGGCGCAGAACAAGCTGCCGCTGGTGGCGCTGGTGGAAAGCGGCGGCGCCAACCTGATGTACCAGGCCGAGATCTTTGTGGACGGCGGCCGCACCTTTGCCAACCAGGCGCGGCTGTCGGCGGCGGGCATTCCGCAGATTGCCGTGGTGCACGGCTCCTCCACCGCGGGTGGCGCGTATCTGCCGGGCCTGAGCGACTACGTGGTGCTGGTGCGGGGGCGCAGCAGCATCTACTTGGCAGGCCCGCCGCTGGTGAAAGCGGCCATTGGTGAAGACTGCACCGACGACGAGCTGGGCGGGGCCGAAACCCATGCGTCCATTACTGGCCTGGGCGAATATATGGCTGAGGATGATGCCAACGCCATCGCCCTGACCCGTGAGCTGATGGACAAGCTGCAGTGGGACACCACGCCGGTGCCCGCCGCATGTGTGGAGCCACTGTTTGACGAGCAAGAGTTGCTGGGCATCGTTCCCGCAGACGAGCGCGAGCCCTACGACGTGCGCGAAGTGATTGCGCGGCTTGTGGATGGTTCGGATTTTCTGGAATTCAAGGCCAGCTATGCGCCAGAGATGCGATGCGGCCATGCCCGCGTGCAGGGGCACTTGGTGGGCATTTTGGGCAATAACGGACCGATTCAGCCCGCAGGCTCGACCAAGGCGGCGCAGTTCATTCAGCTGTGCGACCAGAGCGGCACGCCGCTGGTGTTTTTGCAGAACACCACGGGCTACATGGTGGGCTCGGTGGCTGAGCGCAGCGGGGCTATCAAACACGGCAGCAAGATGATTCAGGCGGTAGCCAACGCGCGGGTACCCAAGTTCACGTTTGTGTTGGGCGGTTCGTTTGGCGCAGGCAACTACGGCATGTGCGGACGCGGGTTTGACCCGCATTTCATCTTTGCCTGGCCCACCGCGCGCACGGCCGTGATGGGCGGCGCGCAGGCCGCCAAAGTGATGGACATCGTGAACCGCGCCAAACTGGAACGCATGGGCCAAACCCCCGATGAAGCGGCCCTTGTCGCCCTGTCCGACGGCCTGCGCTTGCGGCTGGATGCCGAGAGCGCCGCCCTGTTTGGCACCGCGCGGTTGTGGGACGACGGCATCATCGACCCGCGCGACACGCGCCGCATTCTGGGCCTGTGCCTGGCACTCACCGCCGAGGCCGCAAAGCGCAAGCTCAACGCCAACACCTTTGGCGTGGCCCGCATGTAAATCCAAAAAAACACCAGGAGACACCATGAAATTCACCCCCGAGCACACCCAGATTGCCGACACCGTGCGCAAGTTTGTTGCCAACGAGATCAACCCGTTCACCGCCGAGTGGGAAAAGGCGGGCATCTTCCCCGCGCATCACCTCTTCAAAAAAATGGGCGACCTGGGCTTGCTGGGCATCAAGTACCCCACCGAGTTCGGTGGCATGGGGCTGGACTTTAGCTACTCCATGGTGATGGCCGAGGCGCTGGGCGACTGCAATGTGGGCGGTGTGCCCATGGCCATTGGCGTGCAGACGGACATGTGCACGCCCGCACTGGCGCGCTTTGGCAGCGACGCCCTGCGCCAAGAGTTTCTGGCCCCGGCCATTGCGGGCGACATGGTGGGCTGCATCGGCGTGAGCGAAGCCGGTGGCGGCTCGGATGTGGCGGCTTTGAAAACCACGGCGCGCAAAGACGGTGGCGACTACGTCATCAACGGCTCCAAGATGTGGATCACCAACTCCATGCAAGCCGACTGGTGCTGCCTGCTGGCCAACACCAGCGACGGGCCTGTGCACAAAAACAAGTCGCTCATCATCGTGCCTATGAACACGCCGGGTATCACCCGCCAGAAGATCGAAAAAATCGGCATGCACTCCAGCGACACCGCGCAAATATTTTTTGACAATGTGCGGGTACCCCAGCGCAACTTGGTGGGGCAAGAAGGCATGGGTTTCATGCTGCAGATGCTGCAGTTTCAGGAAGAGCGCCTGTACGCCGCCGCCAGCGCCTTGCGCTCGCTGGACCGGCAAATTGACCTGACCATCGACTACACCCGCCAGCGCTATGCGTTTGGCAAACCGCTGTTGGACAACCAGGTGATTCACTTCCGCCTGGCCGAGCTGCGCACTGAAGTAGAGGCCCTGCGCGCACTCACCTACGGCGCGGTGGAGTCGTATGTGGGAGGCGCCGACGTGACCCGCCTGGCGTCCATGGCCAAACTCAAAGCCGGGCGCCTGAGCCGCGAGGTGTCTGATAGCTGCTTGCAGTACTGGGGTGGCATGGGCTTCACCGCCGACAACCCCATATCGCAGTCCTACCGCGACTCGCGCCTGATCTCGATTGGCGGCGGTGCGGACGAAGTGATGCTGGGCATTATTTGCAAGTACGAGGGCACGTTGCCGGGGAAGTCGAATGGGTAATGCCATGCAGCAACAGACGAATACACGCACCTGCATCGCTGCGTGCATGCTTGTACGCCCACAGCCACGCGCACATTCAATCCTGCGTATTGCCGTGCGCTCTTGCTTAAAGAGCGCTATGGTTTTGGTAGCTGCTTACGCATATCCCGCGGGGGCTTGCACATGATTTTTCATAAAATTCTGGTCGCCAACCGGGGTGAAATTGCGTGCCGCGTGATGCGCACCGCGCGTGATCTGGGTTACCAAACCGTGGCTGTGTACAGCGATGCCGATTGCCACGCGCCGCATGTGGCGCTGGCCGATGAGGCGGTGTGCATCGGCCCAGCGCCCGCAGCCGAGTCGTACCTGAACCAGGCCGCCATTCTGCAGGCCGCACGCAAGACCGGCGCGGACGCACTGCACCCCGGCTACGGTTTCCTGAGCGAGAACGCAGGCTTTGCACAGGCGTGTGTCGATGCGGGGCTGGTGTTCATTGGTCCGCCTGCCAGTGCCATTGCCGCCATGGGCGACAAAGCCCTGGCCAAGCAGCGCATGCTGCAAGCCGGTGTACCCTGTGCGCCGGGTTATCTGGGTGCCGACCAGAGTGATGCGGCGCTCACGCTTGAGGCGCAAAAACTGGGCTACCCGCTGCTGGTGAAAGCCGTGAACGGCGGCGGCGGCCGTGGCATGCGTCTGGTGCGCCAAGCTGAAGAATTGCAAGCGGCCATTGAGGACGCACGCCGCGAGGCCAGCAGCGCCTTTGGCGACGGCACGCTGATGCTGGAGCGCCTGATCGACAACGGGCGGCACATCGAGATTCAGGTGTTTGCCGATGCGCACGGCAACGCCGTGTATTTGGGGGAACGCGATTGCACTGCA
>JBEEJT010000075.1:0-5672 GCA_041169085.1 Pseudomonadota bacterium
TCATGGTGGCCGCAGCGCGCCACGACTTCACCACCCGCGCCGGCCTCCACCCCGACCACTTCTACGCCGACGCCTTCACCAGCGCCGCCGACAAGGCCTGAGCCTTCAGCCCTCCCTACACATCGACCAGGAGACCGCCATGAGCTACGACACGAACAACATCTTCGCCAAGATCCTGCGCGGCGAGATCCCTTGCATCAAGGTCTACGAAGACGCCCACACGCTGGCCTTCATGGACATCATGCCGCAGGTAGATGGCCACGCCCTGGTCATCCCCAAGGAAGCCGCCACCACGCTCTTCGAGCTGTCCGACGAAGCCGCCGCCGCCTGCATGGCCACGGTGCGCAAGGTGGGCAACGCCCAAAAGAAAGGCCTGGGTGCCGAAGGCGTGGTGCTGATGCAGCTCAACGGGCCCGCCGCTGGGCAGTCGGTGCCTCATTTCCACATCCACGTGATCCCGGGCTCGATCGCCGACCTGCGCAAGCCCCACGGCTCGGTCATGGGCGACAAAGCCCACATCGCCGCGCTGGGCGAGAAGATCAAAGCCGCGCTGTGAGGCCCGGCGGCGTGGTCACCCGTTGATCACGCGCCCAGGTAGGCGGCCTGCACACGCGGGTCCGCCAACAGGTCTTTGGCCGGGCCCTGCAAGGCCAGCTCGCCCGATTCGAGCACGTAGGCCCGGTCGGCCATTTGCAAGGCACGCTGGGCGTTCTGCTCGACCAGCAGCACCGTCACACCCTGGGCGTGCACATCGCGCACCACCTCGAAGATCTGGTCGACCACGATGGGGGCCAGGCCCATGGTGGGCTCGTCCAGCAGCAAGAGCTTGGGCCGAGCCAGCAACGCCCGGCCCATGGCCAGCATCTGTTGCTCGCCACCCGACAAGGTGCCCGCCAATTGGCGGTGGCGCTCTTTGAGGCGCGGGAAGCGCTGGTAGACCTGGGCCATGTCGGCTTCCACTTCGCCATCGCGGCGCAGGTAAGCGCCCATGCGCAGGTTCTCGTCGATGCTCATGCGCGCGAAGATGCCCCGGCCTTCGGGCACCATCACCAGCCCTTGGGCCACCAAGTCCCAAGGGCCTTGGGCGTGCACCGGCTGCCCCTGGTAGCGCACTTCGCCTGCTTTGGGCTTGAGCAGCCCGCAAATGGCCTTCAGCGTGGTGCTCTTGCCCGCGCCGTTGGCGCCAATGAGGCTGACCAATTCACCAGCCTGCAGGTGCAGGTTGATGTGCTTGACGGCCTGGATGCCGCCATAAGCCACGCTCAGGTTCTTGAGCTCCAGCATCGTGTGGGCGTGGGCCTGGGCGGTCATGGCTGGGCCTCCGTCGCCGCGGCGCCGTGCCCTGCACCCAGGTAGGCCGAAATCACCGCCGGGTGGCGCTGCACTTCAGCGGCCGAGCCCGAAGCGATCAGCTTGCCTTGGTCCAGCACGGTCACGTGGTCACACAAGCCCATCACCAACTTCACATCGTGTTCGATCAGCAGCACGGCGCGGCCCTGTGCCCGGATGCGCTCGATCAGTTCGCGCAACTGCACCTTCTCGGTGGCGTTCATGCCTGCGGCGGGCTCGTCCAGTGCCAACAGCTTGGGATCGGTGGCCAGGGCCCGGGCGATCTCCAGGCGGCGTTGGTCGCCATAGCTCAAGGTGCGCGCCGTCTGGCGGGCCTTGTGCTCCAGGCCCACGAAAGCCAGCAGCTCTCGCGCCTTGGCCGTGATCTGCTTTTCTTCGGCCTTGAAGGCCGGCGTGCGCAGCACCGCTTGCCACCAGCCCACGTGGCTGCGCACATGGCGCCCCACCCGCACGTTGTCCAGCACGCTCATCTCGGCAAACAAGCGGATGTTCTGGAAGGTGCGCGCGATGCCCGCCTTGGCCACCAGGTGCACCGCCGTGGGCTTGTAAGGCCGACCAGCCAGCTCGAAGCTGCCCGTGTCGCTGGGCACCAGGCCCGTGATCATGTTGAAGAAGGTGGTCTTGCCCGCGCCATTGGGGCCGATCAAGCCATGGACCTGGCCAGGCAAGACGTTCAGGCCCACGTCTTGCAGCGCTTGCACGCCGCCAAAACGCTTGCTCACGCCGGCCACTTTCAACAGGGGCTGGCTCATGGCTGGGCTCCAGGCGCCACAGGCGCAGGCTCGTCGGGCAGGAGGCCGTCTTCGTGTCGAGGCGACGGCCACAGCCCGCGCGGGCGCAACAACATGATGCCGATCATGGCCAGCGCCACCAGCAACTGCCGCAGGATGGCGGCATCCAGCCGACCATCGGTCAAGGCTTGCAGCGGGCCGGCCACGTGGCGCAACACTTCGGGCAAGGCCGCCAGCAAGAAGCCACCCAGGATGACACCCGGGATGTGGCCCAAGCCCCCCAGCACCACCATGGCCACGACCATGACCGATTCCTGCAGGCTGAACGACTCCGGCGACACAAAGCCCTGGAAGCTGGCGAACAGCACGCCCGACACGCCCCCAAAGGTGGCGCCCAAGCCGAAAGCCAGCAGCTTGAGGTTGCGGGTGTTCAGGCCCATGGCCTTGGCGGCGATTTCGTCTTCGCGGATGGCCATCCAGGCGCGCCCCAGGCGGGAATGGTGCAAGCGCGAACACACCACCACCGCCCCCACCACCAAGGCCAGGAACAGGTAGTAATGCAGCGTGACCGAAGGCAGCGTGAAGCCGCCGATGTGCCAGGGCTCGCCCAGGTTCACCGGGCCCACATGGAAAGGATCGATGCTGTTGATGCCTTTGGGGCCGTTGGTGATGTTGACCGGCGCGTCGAGGTTGTTCATGAACACGCGGATGATTTCACCAAAGCCCAAGGTGACGATGGCGAGGTAGTCGCCCCGCAGCTTCAAGGTGGGCGCCCCCAGCAACACCCCCACCAGCGCGGCCAGGCCCGCCCCCATCGGGATGGCCAGCCACAGCGGCGCATGCAAACCTTCAGGGAACAGCGCCGCCACCGCGGGCACGTTGTCGATCAGGTGGGGTGACGCCACCAGCGCGAACAAGTAGGAGCCCACCGCATAAAAGGCGATGTAGCCCAAGTCGAGCAGGCCGGCAAAGCCCACCACGATGTTCAGGCCCAGCGCCAGCAGGATGTACAGCAGCGAGGTGTCGAGGATGCGCACCCAGGCTTCGCCCACGCCTTGCAACAGCAAGGGCAGCACGGCCAGGGCCACGGCAGCGGCCAGGAAGGTGGCGCGTCGTTGGGTCAGGGCTTGACTCATGTGCACAGGCTCCGTGGCGTCAGGCGCGGTCGGCCACGCGTTCACCAAGCAAGCCTTGCGGGCGTAAGGTCAACACCAGGATCAGCACCGAAAAGGCGAAAATGTCCTGGTAGTTGCTGCCCAGCACGCCGCCGGTCAAATCGCCGATGTAGCCCGCGCCCATGGCTTCGATCACGCCCAGCAGCAAGCCGCCCACCATGGCCCCGGCGAGGTTGCCGATGCCGCCGAACACGGCGGCCGTGAAGGCCTTGAGCCCAGGCAGGAAACCCATGGTGTGTTGCACCGAACCGTAGTTGGCCGCCCACATCACCCCCGCCAGCGCGGCCAGTGCGGCACCGATGACGAAGGTGGCGGAAATCACCCGGTCAGGGCGCACGCCCATCAGCTGCGCTACTTTGGGGTTCTCTGCCGTGGCGCGCATCGCGCGGCCCAGGGGGGTGGCATGGATCAGGGCCATCAGGCCGGCCAGGGTCATGGCCGTCACGCTCAAAATCAGGATCTGCACCACGGTGATCGTCGCGCCCATGACTTCGTAGGGCTCGTCGGGCAACAAGATGGGGAAAGGCTTGTAGTCCGGCTTCCAGATCACCATGGCCAAGGTCTGCAACAGCAGCGACATGCCCATGGCGGTGATCAAGGGCGCCAGGCGTGGTGCGTTGCGCAGCGGGCGGTAGGCCAGCTTCTCGATCAGGAAATTCAGCGCCATGCACGCGGCCATGGCCACCACCAGCGACAGGCTCAAGAGCGCCCAGCCCGGCAGGCCAATGCCTTCCAGGTGGGTCACCACCGTCCAGCTCACCAAAGCCCCCACCATCAACACTTCACCGTGGGCGAAGTTGATGAGGTTGATGATGCCGTAGACCATGGTGTAGCCCAGCGCCACCAGGGCATACATGCTGCCCAGCACCAGGCCGTTGATCAATTGTTGGATGAAGACGTCCACGGGGGTTCCGCCATGCAAAAAGCCCGCCAGGACGGCGGGCTGTGTACCTCTGTACGGCCGGCATTATCAACCAGCCTGGGGGTGCCGCTTTACAGCGACGGCAACCTCAGGGAATCCACCGTGAGGCGGATCAGCTTCTGCTTGAGGCCCGTGTAAGGCGGGAAGAACATCTTGGCCATCATGATCGGGCCCGACTTCAGCACGCCCCGCTCATGCGAGAAAGCCTTGAAGCCGTACTCGCCGTGGGCGTTGCCGATGCCGGAGTTGTTCACGCCGCCGAAGGGCAGGTTGCCGTGAGCGTAGTGCAGCACACAGTGGTTGATGGCCACGCCACCCGAGCTGGTGCGCTGGATGAGTTGGCGCGTGCGCAGCTTGTCGCGGCTGAAGATGTACAGCGCGAGCGGCTTGGGACCGGCGTTGATGGTGCGCACCACCTGATCGATGTCACGGTAGCCGATCAGCGGCAGCACCGGGCCGAAGATCTCTTCTTCCATGATGGTGGCGTTGGCCGGCACGTTGTCGATCAGCGTGGGGGCGATGTAGCAGGTCGACACGTCGACGTCGCCCCCCACGATCACGCGTGCGCCCTTGTCCTTGGCATCTTGCAGCAGGCCGGCGATGCGCTGGGTGTGGCGCTGGTTGATGACGTGGGTGAAATCCGGGCAGGCGCGCTGGGCTTCCGGCGTGGCCCCGAAGCGCTCCGCCACCACTTGGCGGCAAGCGGCGATGAACTTGTCCTTGACGGCTTCGTGCACGAACACGTGGTCAGGCGCCACGCAGATCTGGCCGCAGTTGGTGAACTTGCCCCACAGCAGGGTCTCGGCCGAAGCCTTGACGTCGGCGGTTTCGTCGACGATCACGGGCGACTTGCCCCCCAATTCCAGCGTGACGCTGGTCAGGTGCTTGGCGGCGGCCGTCATCACCACCTTGCCCACGGCTGGCGAGCCGGTGAAGAAGATGTGGTCGAAGGGCAGCTCCAGCAGCACTTGCGACGTGGGCAGGGCGCCCTCGAACAAGGCCACTTCGTCGGGCTTGAACAGCTTGCCGATGATGTCGGCCATGACGGCGCTGACGTGCGGCGTCATTTCCGAAGGCTTGAGGATGACCGTGTTGCCCGCAGCCAGCGCCGACACCAGCGGGCCGAAGCACAGGTTGAGCGGGAAGTTCCACGGGGCCACGATCAGGCAGCGGCCACGCGGCTGGTATTCCACCCAGGCCGAGGTGCCCATGGTGGTCATGGTGGGGCTCACGCGCTTGGGCTGCGCCCACTTCTTGAGGTGAGCGATGGCATGACGGATCTCGTCGAGCACCGGCATGAACTCGGTGCCTTCGACCTCGGCAGAAGGCTTGTGGTAGTCCTTCTGGAAGGCCTTGTAGAAGTCCTCGCGGCGCGCCAGCATGGCTTCGCGCAGCTTCTTCAAGCGCGCGATGCGCTCGGCCACCGTCGACTCGCGCCAGGCCAGTGCCGTGGCCTGCTGCGACTCGAACACACGGCGGATGTCCTCGGGCTTG
>JBEEJT010000076.1:0-4445 GCA_041169085.1 Pseudomonadota bacterium
CCCCGCCGCCGTTGATCGTTTCCGCGATGCCGGTGCCTTGCACGCTGTCCGAGCCGTCGCCGGTGGTGCGGGTGATCGCCTCCACGGTGGCGCGGTCCCAGGTGGTGCCATCTTTGAACTGGATCTGGGTGGTGGCCGCCGGGTTGACGCTGTTGGCGCCCGCCGCGAAATACGACCACACATTGACGCGTGCAGGGGCTCCGTTCAGCCCTGGCAGGATGATGTTCAGGTCATCCCCCGAACG
Source organism: Pseudomonadota bacterium (assembly GCA_041169085.1). Lineage (GTDB taxonomy): Bacteria > Pseudomonadota > Gammaproteobacteria > Burkholderiales > Burkholderiaceae_C > Aquabacterium. Next base: position 245 of record JBEEJT010000076.1, read on the forward strand.
TTGCAGGCTCACCTGATCCGGTGTGACGGGCGTGGCACTGTTGAGGCCGACCAGCAGGATCCTGTCGCCATCGGCGCGGTCGTACGGCTGGCGGATGTTGGCGTAGGTGCCGATGCCGTTGATGACGTAGGTGTCGGCGCCAGTGCCGCCGTCCAGGATGTCTCCGATGCCGCTGGCCACCAGCGTGTCGTCGCCCGCCTCACCAGAAAGAAAGTGCCCGGAAGTGATTCCACCCTGGCTCACATAGCCACCTGGCCCGCCATCAAGGCTGTCGTTGCCATTGCCGCCATAGAGCGCGTCTGCCCCACCCATGCCTTGCAGCACGTCGTTGCCATCGTCGCCGCGCAGGGTGTCATCGGCTGATGTGCCGATGATGGTGTCGTTGCCGGCTCCAGCCGAAATTTCAGCGCCCATGTAGGGGTGTGCGGCGTCGAGCTGCGCTTCGATGTAGTCGTCGCTGGACGACACTTTGAGCAGAGCATCGATCTCGGCGCGAGTCCATTGGCGGCTCTCGACCGAGCCCACATAGACGAAGCCGGCGGCCGCCCCGGCGTTGAAGTAGCCCTCGACCGTCACTGTGCCCTTGACGCCGGAGACCAGGTCGTTGATGGCCATGATGAGGCTACTGCCGCTGCGGCTCAGGCGGACATCAGGCGGTGGGGCGTTGTAGTAGTCGCCATATGCATAGGGCATGTGGATGGAGATGCCATTGCCTTCGGCCGGGTTGGTCACCAACAGATCGCCGCCAGAGAAGCTGATGAAGTTGTAGCCGCTGCCGCCATCAACGGTGTTGCGGCCGGGCTCGAGGAAGATCTGGTCGTCGCCTGCGCCTGCACGCACCAGGTTCTGGCCAGCACCTGCCCAGATGCGGTCGTTGCCACTGCCCCCTTCAATGGTGTCGTCACCATCGCCGCCCTCGATGGTGTCGTTGCCCCCGCCGCCTTGCAGCAAATCTTGGCCAGCCCGGCCGTAGAGGATGTCGTCGCCCTCCAGGCCCATCAAGGTGTCGGAGTCGCCAGTGCCTTGCAGCACGTCGTCGAAGGCCGTGGGGGAGTTCAACGCCTGCAGGATGTCAGCCTGTGTCATCGTCGAGCCGTCGGAGAACGCCAACTGGGTGATGGTGGATGGGGCCAGCGATGGCGTGAGGTCGCTGTAGCTGTAATTCAGAAAGTTGTCCAGTGAAACGTAGGTGGCCGGCAGTTTGGCGTAAGTGCCCGGCGGCGTGTCGATGTCGAAGATGAGCAGGTTGTGGCCATCTCGCATGAACTGGACACGCTGCCGCGAAGTGAGTTGGCTGGGGTCTGCTCCCACGAACAAGACCGTGTCGTTGTCGCCCGGTTGGCTGTCGTTCGCGTCGTTCGCAATGTGGATGCCGCCGCTGTGGCCTTTGATCACGAAGGTGTCTGAGCCGGCACCGCCGAACAGGTCGTCTCCGCCGGCTTCGCCGATGAGGGTGTCGTTGCCTGCCTCGCCATAGAGGCTGTCGCCTGCAGCCAGACCGAAGATGGCGCTGTCGTCGGTGCCGCCATCGATCAGGTCGTCTCCGTCACCACCAGACAGCATGTCTACGTCCACCTCGCCATACAGGGTGTCGTTGCCGGCGCCTCCTAGGATGGCGTCCTTGCCCGGGCCTGCTTTGACCAGGTCGTTGCCACCGCCGGCGTTCACGATGTCATCGGCCTGGTAGCCATAGGTGAGGTCGCTCGCGTCGCTCAGACAGGTGATGACGTCATTTCCCTCAGTCGGCTGCAACATGGCTTCCACGCGCTCCCGAGTCAGGCGCGGTTGGGCGATGGTGTCGAATGCGCCCGGCAGAATCAGGAACTGGCTGGGGTTGTTGGCAGCAAAGTAGTTGACGATGGTGACCGTGCCCATGGGTTGGTATTGACCATTCAGCATGGTCAGCACGAGGTTGTCGCCGCTGCGGGCCAGCGGCCCGATGCGGTTGGACGGGAAGTCGTCTTTGGTGAACTGGCTAGACCACGCGTAGTAAGTGGCGATCTGCAGTGTGTTGGTGCTCTCAGGATCGCTGTCCACGATCACCACATCGCCACCATGCCTTTGGTAGACATAGGTGTCATTGCCCGCTCCGCCTGACAAGGTTTCCGGCCCAGCGGCGGAGGTGGCTGTGGTGCTGACGATGTTGCCCATGCGATTCCCCTTTGTAAGTAACTTGGTTTTCAACCAGTCGGTACCCAGGGAGCCAGGCGAGCGCGCGCGCTCAACCGCGCGGCGAGTCACGCTGCGCGGAGACCTTCCCTGAACTGGTGTTATGACTGACTGAGCCCACCTTACGGGATTCGGTCAGGTGCCGCAAGTGGGGTGAACGTGGCCTGGGATAATGGCCACATGAGCACGCCCCGTCCACCCGCGTCACCCAAGGCTTGGCCCGGCGCGACCGGTCAGTTTCATCACCCGGTACGCATTTACTGGGAAGACACCGACGCCGGCGGCATCGTGTTCTATGGCAACTACCTGAAGTTCATGGAACGCGCCCGCACCGAATGGCTGGCGGCGCTGGGCTTCGGGCAAGAGCAGATGCGCACGAGCGGCGAAGGCATGTTCGTGGTGGCCGAAACCCGGCTGAAGTACCACCAGCCCGCGCGTCTGGACGACCGGTTGACCGTCACCGTGCAGTTGCTGGAGCGGGGCCGTGCGTCCATGCTCTTCCGGCAGGCCGTCTGGCGCGATGAAACTTTGCTCACCGATGGCGAGATCCGCATCGGCTGGGTGCAAAAATGGCCTGACGGGCGACTCAAGCCTGGGCGCATCCCGGCTGCCATCCTGGCGGCGCTGCCCGAGCCCACTCCCCAAGACTGAACCTGGAGCGACCCCTGCGATGAACCAAGACCTGTCCATCATCACCCTCGTGCTGCACGCCAGCCTGGTGGTGCAATTGGTGATGGCCTTGCTGCTGACGATTTCCCTGGCGAGCTGGAGCGTGATCATCGGCAAGCTGATGGGGCTCAAGCGCGTGCGCGAAGACAACGAGCGTTTCGACCACGAGTTCTGGGCGGGCCGTACCTTGCAAGAGTTGTTTCAAGATGCCAACCGGGGCGCTGGCCCCAACTCGCCACAAGAGCGCATCTTCGTGGCCGGCATGCGTGAATTCATGAAGCTGCGCGAACGTCGCGTGGCCGAAGTGCCGGCGTTGCTCGACGGGGCGCGTCGCGCCATGCGTGCGGCTTACCAGCGCGAGCTGGACGTCATCGAGGCGCGCCTCGACTTCCTGGGCTCGGTGGGTTCGGTGTCGCCTTACATCGGCTTGTTTGGCACGGTGTGGGGGATCATGCACGCCTTCACCGGGTTGTCGAACATGCAGGTCGTCACGCTGGCCACCGTGGCCCCGGGGATCGCTGAAGCGCTGGTCGCCACGGCCATCGGCTTGTTCGCGGCCATCCCGGCGGTGCTGGCCTACAACCGGTTCGCGCGTGACATCGACCGCATCGCCATCCAGATGGAGTCCTTCATGGAAGAGTTCTCCAACATCCTGGCGCGCAACGCCATGCCGGCCCCGGTCGCTGGCGCAGCCACAGGGCGCTGAGCCATGGCCGACGTCAACGTTCGCGGTGGAGGGCGCCGCCGCCGCACCCGCAGCGAGATCAACATGGTGCCGTTCATCGACGTCATGCTCGTGTTGCTCATCATCTTCATGGTGAGCGCGCCTTTGATGCCCACCGCCGTGATCGACCTGCCTTCGATCGGCAAGGCGCGCCAGGCGCCCGAGAAGGTGGTGGAGTTGGTGCTTGAGGGTGAAAACGAGGTGCGTTTGCGCATCAACCGCAAGGATGTCGACACCCTGGCCGTGAAGGAGCTGGTGGCGCGCATCAAGCCCTTGCAAGATGAAGCTCAAGGTGGTGGCAACGCCGTGCCCGTCATCATCAGCGCCCGCAAGGACATCCAGTACGAGTGGGTGGTCAAGGTGATGGACGCGCTGCAAAAGGGCGGCGTGGTGCGCGTGGGCCTGTCCGTTCGGACCACCGGGGCTTGAGGACCGGCCCATGACCTCAGGCACCGGCTTCGCTCCGACCAGCCCGCTGATGGCGGTGGGCGGCCCCGAACTTCGCCCGACCGAGCGCGACGCCTGGGGCCCAGGCGTGGCCTTGGCGGCGCTGGCGCACCTGGCCTTGGTGGCCGCGCTGGCCTGGGGCGTGGCTTGGCGCAGCCATGACTCGGAAGAGGTGAGTGCCGAAATCTGGTC
>JBEEJT010000077.1:0-5189 GCA_041169085.1 Pseudomonadota bacterium
GCGGACCTGATCCCGCAGTTGCAAAAGCGCCTGAACTGGCGCGAGACCGCGCTGCAGATCTTTTGGATCGCCGCCGGCCTGGTGCTGATCGGCACCATCACGAACGGGCTGCATGGCGACAGTGTGACCGAGCAGGCCGCTTCAGCCGTGCACGCTCACCGCTGACGCAGGCGCGTTGACCAGATGCCCGAGCCGGTGATGAGGGCCATGCCCAGCACGCCGTCCCAGCGCAGGTGTTCGTTGAACAGCCACATGCCGATCAGGCTGGCGTGGACGATGCCCAGGTATTGCAGGTTGGCCATCACCAGCATGGGGCCGCGGGCGTAGGCGCGGGTCATCAGCAGTTGGGCCAGCGTGGCGAACACGCCCACGCCCACCAGGTAGAGCCAGGTGGCGGCGGGCCAAGCGCCGGCCTGTGCCGCTTGTGTGGGGGCATCGGTGTCGGGCCACAGGCCCATGAGGGCGCCCATGGCCGTGCCCGTTAACGAGAAATAGAACACCACGCGCACCTCGGGCTCGCCAGCCTTGCCCAGCTCGGTGACCTGAATGTAGGCCAGCGCGGCCAGGATGCCTGAAGCGATGCCGGTGAGGCCGGCCAGCCATTGTTCTCGGCGGATGGTGGGGTGGAGCACCATGACCACGCCCACGAACCCCATGGCGATGGCCCCCAGCACGCGGCGGTCGACCATGCGTTCTCCACGCCAGGCGGCCTGGGCCACCATCATCACGGCCATCCACACGGAGGACATGTAGTTGAGCGTGACCGCCGTGGCCAGGGGCAGCCGCCCCATGCAATAGAACCACATGGACAGCGCCAACACGCCCGCGACGCCGCGTCGCACGTGCAGCAAGGGCACGCCGGTGGCCAGGCGGGTGGCACTGGCCCAGGCCAAAACGCCCATGATGAGGGCGCCAACACCGCCTCGCATGCCCACCACCCAGGCGGTGCCCGCGTGGGCCGAAGCCAGCTTCACACACGCGCCCATGGCGGCGAACAGCACGGTGGCCGCCACCATCTGGGCGAAAGGCGAGACAAGGAGTTTCGGCGGCATCGGCACTTGACGGTGGCACAACTCAACCTGATCAAGCGACCACCACAGATCCGGCTCGGCCGGTCTGCCGGTGGTGCCCTCAGGGGGCCGGCGAACCCGGCAGGGGGGGCATCTTGCTTCGATACCACTCGTGGAAGTGCTGCATGCCGTCTTCCATGGGGCTTTGGTAAGGCCCGACTTCGTTGTCGCCGCGGTTGAACAGGGCTTTGCGGCCCGCGTCCATGCGCTCGGCGATTTCGTCGTCTTCGATGCAGGTCTCCATGTAGGCCGCACGCTGGGCTTCGACGAACTCGCGTTCGAAGGCCACGATCTCTTCGGGGTAGTAGAACTCCACCACGTTGAGCGTCTTTTGCGTGCCCATGGGGTACATGTTGGACACCACCAGCACGTGCGGGTACCACTCCACCATCATCGTGGGGTAGTAGGTGAGCCACACCGCACCTTGCGACGGGCGTTCGCCGCCGCGGTAGTTCATCAGCACCTCGCGCCACTTCTTGTAGATGTCGGAGCCGGGCTGGTCGAAGCTCTTGGCCACGCCGACGGTCTGCACCGAATACTCGTTGGCCATGTCCCAGCTCAAGTCGTCGCAGGTGACGAAGTTGCCCAGGCCAGGGTGGAAGGGGCCGACGTGGTAGTCCTCAAGGTAGACCTCGATGAAGGTCTTCCAGTTGTAGTTGCACACGTGGTGCTCGACGTGGTCCAGCACGTAGCCGGTGAAGTCGAGGTCGCCGCCCGGCTTGAATCGGGCGTCCAGCCCGGCCAGGTCGGCGGCCACGTCGCGGCCATTGGCTTCGAACAGCAGCCCGTTCCAGTTCTGAACCTTGTAGTTGTTGAGGTTCAGGCAGGGGTCGTGGTCGAAATGGGGCGCGCCAATCAATTCACCCTGGTGCGAATACGTCCAGCGGTGCAGCGGGCAAACGATGTTGTGCCGGGTGTTGCCGCGGCCCTTGAGCATGATGGCCTGCCGGTGGCGGCACACGTTGGACAGCAGCTCGATGCCCTGCGGCGTGCGCACCAGCACACGGCCTTCGTTTTCCTGAGGCAGCGCATAGAAGTCACCCACCTCGGGCAACGTGACGGCGTGGCCCAGGTATCGGGGGCTGGACTGGAAGATGCGGCGCTGCTCCTCCAGGTACAAGGCTTCGTCGAAGTAGACGGAAACGGGCAACTGCGTGAGGTTGCTCGGGGCGTTGCGAGGCAGGGCGCGAGCCAGGCTCAGGTCGGACATGATCCCCAGGATCTCCAAAAACCAATGTCAACCCCCCTCGCCGTAGAGGCCGCTCCTTGGGAGACCGCCAGCGAGGGTATGGAACTTCACCCGACACCGGGTGGCCCCGGGGCAGGCACGACAAAGCCCCACCTGTCCCAGCGACACCGGGTGCGCTCGAAAGGGGGGGCTCAAGGGACGGCGATTGTACCCCGGGGGCTGGCCTGTGGGACGAGCTGCGCGCGGGCCGCTGGCGGGGCACCCCGCGCCCTGGGGCTGGTGATCCGTCGCGCCACGGTCGGCCGGAAATACAATACGCGATTGCCCAAAAATCGCCCGCGCCCTTCCTCATGGCCAAAAAAGCTGCCCCGGCTGACGCTGCTTCAGCAACGGACCTCGTCACGCCCGACCAGGCCGCCCCAGTCGAGTTGGGCCTGACCTACGAGCAGGCCCTGGCCGAGCTGGACCAACTGGTGTCCGACATGGAAGCCGGCAACCTGCCGCTTGATCGTTTGCTGAGCACCTATCAGCGTGGCGCCACCTTGCTGTCGTTTTGCCGCAGCCGCCTCGAAGCGGTCGAGGCCCAGGTCAAGGTGCTGGAAGACGGCCAGTTGCAGCCCTGGAGCGAGCCATGAGCACCATGGATTTCGCCAACTGGTCCGCCGGGGTGCTGGCCCGGGTCGAGTCTGCGCTCGACATCTGGGTGCCGGCTTCAGCGCCGGCTGGCTTGGGTGACGCCATGCGCTATGGCGTGCTCGACGGTGGCAAGCGCTTGCGCGCCTTGCTGGTCATGGCTGCGGCCGAAGCATGCGGGGCCACCCGCAGCGAAGCTGGCCAGGAGGCGGCCCTGCGCGCAGCGTGTGCCGTCGAGCTGATCCACGCTTATTCCTTGATCCACGACGACATGCCTTGCATGGACAACGACGTGTTGCGCCGGGGCAAGCCCACGGTGCACGTCGCCTTTGGCGAAGCCCAGGCCATGCTCGCGGGTGACGCCATGCAGGCCTTGGCCTTCGAAGTGCTGACGCCGGATGAAGGCGAAGGCGCTGGCGTGGCGCCCGCCTTGCAGGCCCGTCTGGTGCGGCTGCTGGCTCGGGCCTCGGGCCAGTCCGGCATGGCCGGTGGTCAGGCCATCGACTTGGCCAGTGTGGGCCAGGCCCTTCACGAGGCCTTGCTGCGTGACATGCACCAGCGCAAGACCGGGGCCTTGCTGCGCGCCAGCGTGCTGATGGGCTCGGCCTGTGCCATGGTGCCCGCAGGGTCGCCGCTTTGGGCTGCCTTGACCGACTACGGCCACGCGCTGGGGCTGGCCTTCCAGATCGTGGACGACGTGCTCGACGCCACCCAGAGCGCCGAGACCTTGGGCAAGACCGCTGGCAAGGACGCCGACGCCAACAAGCCCACCTATGTGAGTTTGCTGGGTCTGGCGGGCGCCCAGGCCGAAGCCGATGCGCTGCGCGCCCAGGCCGAAGCCGCTCTGGCCCGTTGCGGCTTGAGCCCGCAGGCCGCCGCGCCCTTGCTGGCGCTGGCCGACCGCATCGTGCAGCGCAACCACTGAGCGCTTGCCCGCCGAACGAACACAAGATTGAATCCCGCGAGGATGCCCCGATGAGCCACCCCCTGCTGTCCAGGATCGACCAACCTGCCGACCTGAAGCACCTGTCTCGCTCCGAGCTCAAGCAGCTGGCGCACGAGGTGCGCGACTACTTGCTGCACAGCGTGTCGAAGACGGGCGGCCACCTGTCGTCCAACCTGGGCACGGTCGAGCTGACCATTGCGCTGCACTACGTCTACAACACGCCCGAAGACCGCCTGGTGTGGGACGTGGGCCACCAGACCTACCCGCACAAGATCCTGACTGGCCGCCGCGACCGCATGCCCACGTTGCGCCAATTCGGCGGCATGAGCGGCTTTCCTCGCCGAGACGAAAGCCCGTACGACACCTTTGGCACGGCCCACTCGTCGACCTCAATTTCGGCGGCGCTGGGCATGGCCCTGGGCGCGCAACTGCGCGGGGAGTCGCGCAAGTCGGTGGCCATCATTGGCGACGGCGCCATGACGGCGGGGATGGCGTTCGAGGCATTGAACAACGCCGGGGTGCCGCACGCGGGCAAGATGCCGGACGTGCTGGTGGTGCTCAACGACAACGACATGTCGATCTCGCCGCCCGTGGGGGCGCTCAACCGCTACCTGGCCCGCCTGATGTCGGGCAACTTCTATGCGGCCGCACGCGAAAGCGCCAAGCAGGTGTTGCGCAATGCGCCGCCGCTGTTCGAGCTGGCCAAGAAGCTGGAAGAACACGCCAAGGGCATGGTGGTGCCAGCCACCATCTTCGAAGAGTTTGGCTTCAATTACGTTGGCCCGATCGACGGCCACGACCTCGACAGCCTGATCCCCACGCTGGAGAACCTGCGTGACCGAGGCGGCCCGCAGTTCCTGCACGTGGTGACCAAGAAGGGCTATGGCTACAAGCTCGCCGAGGCCGACCCGGTGGCCTACCACGGCCCGGGCAAGTTCGACCCCGCCGTGGGCCTGGTCAAGGCACCAGCGGGCGCCGAGCCGCCCAAGCCCACCTTCACCCAGGTGTTTGGCCAATGGCTGTGCGACATGGCCGCCGCAGACCCGCGTTTGGTGGGCATCACGCCGGCCATGCGCGAAGGCTCGGGCATGGTGGAGTTCCACCGCAAGTACCCGGGGCGCTATTTCGACGTGGGCATCGCCGAACAACACGCGGTGACCTTCGCGGGCGGCCTGGCTTGCGAGGGCCTCAAGCCAGTGGTGGCGATCTATTCGACCTTCCTGCAGCGCGCTTACGACCAGTTGATCCACGACGTGGCGCTGCAAAACCTGCCGGTGGTGTTCGCGCTGGACCGTGCCGGCCTGGTCGGCGCGGATGGCGCCACCCACGCCGGCGCCTACGACATCGCCTA
>JBEEJT010000078.1:0-6902 GCA_041169085.1 Pseudomonadota bacterium
CTACCGCGTGCTGTACACGCTTTATCCGGCTCAACGCGCGACCTTTGACAAGGCGCTGCAACTCACGCTGGGCGCCATCCCTGACAGCGCCGCCAAGACTTCGGGCGTGGCCTTGGGTGACGACATCGCCAAGACCATCCTGGCCATCCGGGCCGCCGATGGCTACCAGGACCTCGCCACCGAATCGGGCAGCGATGCGGTGGGCGCCTGGCGTCCCACCGGGCCGATGTTCCTGGTGGCACAAGACCCGCAATGGGGAGGCGTGACGCCCTTCGCCCTCACCTCGGGCGACGCCTTCCGCGCCGACCCGCCGCCAGCGCTCGACTCGGCGGCCTATGCCGCAGCGCTCAACCAGGTGCAAAGCCTGGGCGCCGTCAACAGCACCACCCGCACGGCCGACCAAACCCAACAGGCCCACTTCTGGGCCGACGGCGGCGGCAGCTACACGCCGCCCGGCCACTGGATGTTGATCGCCAAGCAGGTGGCCCAGGCCCAAGGCCAAAGCCTGAGCGCCAATGCGCGCCTCATGGCCGAACTGAGCGTGGCCTTGGCCGACGCCGCCATCGCCTGCTGGGACACCAAGTACACCTACGACTTCTGGCGCCCGGTCACGGCCATCCAGAACGCCGACCAGGACGGCAACGCAGCCACCACCCTGGATGCCACCTGGCAGCCTTTGTTGATCAACCCACCGCACCCCAGCTACGTCTCGGGCCACTCCACCTTCAGCGCCGCCGCTGCGGCCATCCTGGCCGACACCTTCGGCGACAACACGGCGTTCACCACCACCAGCCCCACGCTGCCCGGCGTCACCCGCAGCTTCACCAGCTTCAGCCAGGCCGCAGACGAGGCGGGCCTGAGCCGCATCTACGGTGGCATCCACACCAGCCTGGACAACGAAGCGGGCAAGGCCCTCGGTGGCGAAGTGGCGCAAGCGGTGCTGGCGCGCTTCAAGCTGAGCGAAGACAAGCAGGCCCCAACGGTGGTGGCCGCGAGCACGCCCGCAGCAACCGCCACCAACCTGACGATCACCGGCCAGATCCTGGACAACTTGTCTGGCGTGGCCTCGGCCACCGTCCAGGTGGACGGTGGCGCCAGCCAGGCGCTCACGCTCAACGCGCAAGGCAATTTCAGCTTCACGACCGGCCTCGCGCTCGATGGCACGGCAGACGGTGCGCACCAGATCAGCATCGTGGCGCGTGACGCGGCAGGCAATGTCAGCCAGGCCTATGTGCGCAGCTTCACGCTGGACACGCGTGCCCCCACGGTGGGCCTCACCAGCCTGGCCGATGGCGCCAGCCTGAGCGCCTCGGCCCGCCTGACGGGCAGCGCCAGCGGCACCGGCACGGGCCTCACCTTGCTGAGCTACCAGCTGGACACGGGCGCCGTGCGCAACCTGACGTTCGACAGCAGCACGGGGTCCTTCGACACCGCGCTCGACTACGGCCAACTGGACGTCGGCGACCACACGCTCAAGCTGTCCGTGCAGGACGCCGCTGGCAACCGGACCACACGCACGCTCACGCTCAAGGTCGACGCGCTGGCGTCGTTCACCATCACCGACTTCACCCCGGTCAACGGCACCCAGGAAGTCGGGGTCACCCAGCGCCCGAAGGTGGTGTTCTCGCGGGCCGTGAACGTCAACACGCTGACGTCGGAAAGCTTCTACGCCACCGGGCCGGATGGCAGCAAGCTCGCAGCCAGCATCGTGCCTGCTGCTGATGGCACGTATGCCTGGTTGTTCTTGAGCAACCCCATGCCGGGCGGTGCCACGATCACCGTGCACCTCCAAGGTGGCCTCATCCGTGCGGCAGCCGATGGCGCTTTCCTGGATGGCGACACCAATGGCTCGGCCGGCGGCGAATACATCGCCAGCTTCACCACTGTCAGCACCGAACCCGTGGCCGGCACCAAGCTCGTGGGCAAGGTGGTCGACCCGGGCCCTGACCTCGACCCGATGACCTTCGACGACATCCGTCGAGGCCCGGACGGCGTGATCCACACGGCCGACGACATCTTCTTGTTGCCCATCGCCCACGCCAAGGTCTACATCCTGGGGCAGGAAGACCAGTTCGTCTTCACCGACGCCAACGGCAACTTCGAGTTGACCAACGTCCCCGCAGGCAGCGTGAAAGTGGCCATCGATGGCCGCACCGCCACGAATGCGCCCAATGGCGTCTTCTTCCCTGAAATGGTGATGGACGCCACACTCACGGCGGGCCGCAGCAACACCCTCATGGGCAGCATGGGCGGCATCGACGAGCGCCTGGCCAACGCCGATCGGGTGGAGATCTACCTGCCGCGCATCGCCACTTCCGTGATGCAGGCGGTCAGCGACACGGCGACCACGGTGATCACCGCGACCGACCCGGCCGCCGCACCGCAGTTGACCGACGAGCAGCGTCAACAGCTGACCTTGACCATCAACCCCGGCACGGCCGTGGACGCCAATGGCCAAGCCTTGTCCAACGTCACCATGGGCGTGGCCACCGTGCCGCCCGAGTTGGTCAAGGACATGCTGCCGCCGGGCGTGCTCGAGCACACCTTCGACATCACCATCCAGGCACCGGGCGTGGCGGCCTTCACCGAACCCGTGCAGATCACCCTGCCCAACGTGTTCAACGCCGCGCCGGGCACCAAGCTCAACTTGCTGAGCTTCGACCACACCACCGGCATGCTGGTGATCGATGGCACAGGCACCGTTTCGGCCGACGGCTTGACGGTGGTCTCGGACCCCGGCTCGGGCGTGAAGGCCCCGGGCTGGCACGGCATGGCGCCTCCGGGCCCGAACGGTCGCCGCGACACGCCCAGGCGGCCCAACCCCACGCCGCCCACGCCCCCGACGCCGACCAACCCGACGCCCCCCACCCCACCGACACCACCGGTGGTCATCTACGTGCCCCCGGTGGTGCCCTGGAACCCACCCAACACCACCGTGATCGTGATCGGTGGCAACCCGGGCGGTTCAGGCAACACGGGCAACACCGGGAACAACGGTGGCTCCGGCAGCAATGGCAACACGGGCGGCACCTGGGTGCCTGGCACCGCCAACTTGCCGGGCTACCAAATCGATGTCGTCGCGCCGCTGACTGGCTTGTCGGCAGCGCAACGTGGCGCCATCCAGAGCGCCATCCAGCGTTGGGAGCAAGTGGTGGTGGGCGACATCCCCGCCGACTTGACCACCGACGGCCTCGTGGACGACTTGCGCATCCGCTTGAACATCGCCAGTGTCGACGGGGCGGGTGGCACCCTGGCCACGACCCAGTTGCTGGACGTGCGTTCGGGCTCGCTGAAGCTGCCTTCGCTGGCTGAGATCACGCTCGACCAGGCCGACCTGGCCTCCTGGTCGCTGGACCAACTCAAGACCGTGATGCTGCACGAGATCGCGCACGCCATGGGCTTTGGTGAACTGTGGGCCAGCCTCGGCCTGGTGAACGCCAGCGTGGCCAGCAACCCGGTGTTCACCGGCACCAACGCGCAAGCGGCCTACGCCGCGCTGACGGGCGGCGCAGCCACCGGCGTGCCACTGGACAACCGCAGCGGTGCCAACGCCACCCACTGGCGCGAAGCCGTGTTCGGCAACGAACTGCTCACCCCGCTGCTCGACGTCAATGGCCCTTACCCCATCAGCGCCCTGAGTGCGGCGGCCCTGAAGGACATGGGCTACACCGTCAACCCGGCCAACGCAGACAGCTACAGCCTGCCGGGCGCAGGCTTCGTCTTCCACCCCAACGCCACGGCAGCGGCCAACGCGGGTGCGGGCGAGTTGCTCGACGCCACCGGTGGCGGCTTCAGCGTCAGCCAGGTGAAGGCGGCCGCTGCCCCCACGGCAGCGGACCACCTGTTCTTCGCTTTCGATTTCGGCTCGAGCAACCAGGCCGTGGCCCCCGGCTACGCGGGCGTGTCGGCCAGCACCACTTACAGCGCCGCGCGCGGCTGGGGCTGGGCGGGTGGCTCGGTCACCGACCAGACCACCGGCAACACGGCCCTGGCACCCCAGACCGCAGACCAGGCCCTGGTGACCCAAGGCACGTTCAAGGTCGACTTGCCCAATGGCACCTACGACGTCATCGTGGTGCTGGGCGACGACCAGGCCTCGCACGAAGGCATGGAGTACACCATCCAAGGCGATCGCCGCGGATCGGTCAGCCTGCGCAAGGGCGAGCACACCGCGCTCACCCACCGCGTGGAAGTGGTCAACGGCCAGATGCAGTTCACCTTTGGCAGCAATGGCGTGCCCTTGACGCTCGATGCCCTGGAAATTCACCAGGTCAGCACCTACACCACGCCAGCCAACAACATCGACTACACCAGCGGTGCGTTCTACATCGCCATCGAGAACCTGGACACGGGCTTCATCTTGCGCAACAAGGTGGAAGTCACGCCAGGTTCGGCACTGTGCATCAACGGGGTGGTGCTCAGCCCCAACACGGCCTACCGCCAGTACGTCTACCACGTTGAAAGCAACACGATCGGCATCAGCGAGTTCGTGACGCCGGCCTCTGGCGTGGACTTCAACCTGCCCGAGGTGGTGCTGGGCGGCAGCGTGTCGCCCGACACCGATGGCGACGGCCTGGAAAACGCCGCCGAGTTCATCATCGGCACCGACATCGCCAAGGCCGACACCGATGGCGACGGCCTGGGTGACCGCATCGAAGTTCAGCAAGACCTCGACCCGCTGGGCGGTGCCTCGGTGGCCACAGGCGTGATCGCCAACGTCGCCATGCTGGGCGACGCCCAAGCCCTGGACGTTCAACCTTCGCCGACCAACCCCGCCAAGCTCACGGCCTACGTGGCCACAGGCTCACGCGGCCTGGCCATCGTCGACGTGTCGCGCGCCACCTCGCCCGTGCTGCTGGCCGACATCGACCTGCCGGGCACGGCCGTGGACGTGGCCAACGACCCCACCCGCGGCCGCACGCTGGTGGCCGCTGCGACCGCTGGCCTGGTGATCCTCGACACCACCACCCCGGCGGCGCCACGTGTGCTGCAAACCATCACCTTCGACACGGCCGTGTCGAACGTGGAACTGCGCGACGGCCTGGCCTTTGTGACCCATGGCGCCTCGCTGTCCGTGGTGGACGTCAACACGGGAGAAATCCGTCAAACGACCCGAACCGAAGGCAACACGTTCAACGCCCTGGCCGTGGACGCCAATGGTGTCTATGGCATCACCGATGGCACGGTGTTGCGTGCCTTCCGCAACACCCATGGCGTGTTGACCGCCGCTGGCACCTTGAGCCTGCCGACGGTGGCGCAAAGCCTGTTCGTGGCCGACGGCGTGGCCACCATCGGTGCAGGCACCAGCTTCCTGGGTGGCTACATGACGGCCAACGTGGCCGATTTGAGCGCCCTGACGCTGCTGTCTGGCGTGGACCTCAACTCGCTGGCAGGCGACGACGTGGCCCTCAATGGCTCCGGCCTGGGCGTGCTCGTGGGCATCCCTGGTGGCGCGTTCGGCGGCCGCTTCATCGACGTGGTGAGGACATCCGACCCCACCGACACCGGCACCTTGGTTGCGCGCTATGACCTCCCGACCAATGCCGCCCCCCATGACGTGGTCATCGCCGGCGGCATTGCCTTCGTGGCCAGTGGCCCGGCCGGCATGCAGGTCGTCAACTACATTGGCTTCGACAACAAGGGCCAGGCTCCGAGCGTGAGCATCACCGCAGACGCCACCGACATGGATGCCAGCCTGCCCGGCGTGCAGGTCGTGGAAGGCCACAGCGTCACCATCAAGCCCACGGTGGCCGATGACGTCCAGATCCGCAGCCTGGAGCTGTTGGTCAATGGCACGGTGGTGTTGAGCGACGACAGCTATCCGTTCGAATTGACCACCGCGGCGCCCTTGCTGTCTGCCGGCAATGCGACCATGACGCTGCAGGTGCGCGCCACCGACACCGGTGGCAACAGCAGCTTGTCTAACGTGGTCACGCTGAACGTGGTGGCCGACACCTTCGCGCCCTTGCTCAGCAGCATCGACTTGAACGAAGGCGACCGCCGCTTCATCGTGCGAACGGTGAACCTGGGCTTCGACGAGGCCGTGGCGGGCACTGCGCTGACCGCAGCCAACGTCCGCATCGTGCGCGCAGGCGCAGACGGCACCTTCGGCACGGCAGACGACGTCGGCGTGCCGCTGCACATCGACAGCCGCTTCGGAGGTCAGCAGATCAGCGTGGTGGTCGACACCATCTTGCCGGCAGGCGACTACCTGTTCCAGGTCGACGCCAACGCGGTGCGCGACGCCGTCGGCAACACCCTGGCCACGGCGATCACGCGCCACTTCACCATCCGTCCGGCCAGCGATGTGCGCGCCCTGAGCGGCACCCCAGATGTGCCCACGGCCCCGTCGGCCAACCCCAGCCAGCAGATCGGCATCACCGTGCCGTTCGACCCGGCCACGGCCCGGATGCAGGTCAACATCATTGACCCTTCGGACAACAAGACCACCCGTGTCCTCACCCCCACCTGGGTGGACGCCGCCAACCAACGGGCGGTGTTCACCGTGCCGCCAGATGCCGTGACCGGTGACGTGGTGGTCTACAGCCTGGTGGGCAGCACCCGAACCGACTTCACCGACGGCAGCTTCCCCCTGCAGATCCTGCCCACCATCACCAACGTCCAGGTTGAGTCGGTGGCCGCCGATGGCGCCAGCGCCGTCGTGGTCCTCACCGGCACGGGCTTCGTGGAAGGTGCGTCCAAGTACCGCCTGGGCACCACCGTCATCACCGACGTCAATGGCAGCAGCGGCCCGGACGTCACCTACCGCTACGACGGCACGCTGGGCACCTACGTCTACAACGGCGTGGTGCGCCTGACGGTGCCGCTGAGCAACGGCGTGTTCGGCGCCATCAGCGTGGAGACGGCGGGCGGCACCAGCGCGGCGTACACGGCCTCGATCG
>JBEEJT010000079.1:0-12900 GCA_041169085.1 Pseudomonadota bacterium
TCACGCACACGGGCTACACGGACTCAGAGCAGGTGACCGAGAAGACCTGGAAAGTGGTGTTCGACAGCAAGGGCTTCCGCTATCGGCTGCCCAAGGTGCTGCGGGTGGACTGAGGCGTCAGCCGGGCAGGCGCAAGCGCAGGGTCCCGTCTGGCGGCAGGTCGAAGTGCACGGCTTCCGCACTGGCGCCACCAGCCGCCCAACCCGTGTCCACCGCCACGTCCACTTGCAGGCGCCGGCCCAGTGCGTTCACCCGTTGGGCGCGGAAGTAATGCCGATGGCCCAAGGCGGCCCAGGTCACGGGCGGCGTGAGCCCGGCGCCCCAGGAAGCCAGGCTGAAGCCCCGGGCTTGCAAGGCTTGCAGCAGCCGTGAGAGCGCCTCGTCGCCCGGTGGCACCAGCAGGTCGATGTCGTGGGCGGGCGCACCGGGCAGGCCCGCCAGCTGGCGGGCGAGGCTGCCGTGCAAGGCCAACTCGAAGCCCTCCGCCAGCAGCGCGCTCAACAAGGCCAGGGCCTCGGCGGTGTCGATGGGCGGCCTGGCCTTCTGGAACACCAGCACGCTCTCGTGGGCGCGGTTGCCGACCACGCCCGGGCCGTCGGCTTCGGTGTGTGCGCGGTCGTAGACGATCACGCGTTCGTCTTGCAGGGTGTAGCGGTCGCTCAGCAGGCGGGCCACGTCCCAGGCCAGGGGCACCAGGGTGTCGCCCAGCCGCAGGTTCTGCGCCATCACCACGCACCAGCCGTCGGGCGCCAGCAGGCTGTGCACGCCCAGGAACACCTCGCGCAGGCCTTGCAAGAAAGGCTCGTAGTGCGGGGTGAGGTAGAGCTGCTGGCCTGAGCCTTCGCCGCCCGGGGCCGTGTGGCAGCCGAAGTAAGGGATGTTGGTCAGGCACAGGCCGATGGGCTGAGGCCCTGCGCCCAGCTGTGCGCGCAAGGCTTCGACCAGGGCGGGGTCGGCCAGGCTGCCGGTGAGCACCGGGTGGCGCTCGGGCCCCATGCCCAGGCGCCGCAAGCGCTCGGTGGCCAAGGCCGCACGCGGAGCCGACAGCTCCACGCCCACCGCGCGCGCACCGCCTTGCCAGGCGGCCACCAGGGTGGAGCCAAAGCCGCAGAACGGGTCGAGCACCCAGCGTTCGGCCTGGGCGTGGCTGGCGATGTAGGGCTGCATCTGCGCCACCCAGCCACAGTCGCGGGCGTCCATGGCGTCGGCAGCCCGCAGGTCGGGCGGCAGGGGGCAGCTGTCTTCTTCGGCCCGCAGGTGGCGCCAGCTAGGGCAGGTCATCGGGCCTCCAGAGCACATGCTGATCAGGTTGCCAGCCGGCACACAGGTGGCCGTTGGCGTGGAACACGAGCTTGTAGACGCGGCCGCTGTCTTCGCGGGCGTGCAGGGCTTCGTAATCGGCGCGCTCGAAAACCACGGCCGTGCCATCGCTGGCCAGCCACCGTGCGTTCCAGAAGTAATAGCCCAAGGTCAGGGCTTCGGGCTCGAAGGTGTGCCGAAAGCGAGCGTCGTCCAGGCAGGCCCCCAGCAGGTCGTCGATGCGCACGCGGTGGCTGTCCACGTGGCGGCGTGTGGCGTTGGCCCGGTAGCTGGCGGGCAGCGCAGAGAACTCGCGGAAGATGACCGTGCGCACCCCGAGCGAGCGGGCCCAGGCCACATAGCGCCAGACGTCTTCGGCCTGGGCGATGCCGCCTTGCTGCACCACGCACACCAGCTTGACCGGCACCTGTGCGAGGGTGGCCTTCAGCGCTTGTTCGAACGCCGCCTGCCCGGCCACCGGCTGCCCCGCTCGCCAGCGCATGATCTGCCCGTTGGGGCCTTCGGCGTCGTGGTGGCGCGACCATTCCACCCATGACAGGCCGAAGCCTTGCAGCGCTGGCAGCAACTGCGCCCGATGGGTGGCCAGCCCCGCCCCATTGGTGTAGAGCACGGCGCCTTCCACCTCCGGGCCCTGGCCGCTGGCGGCTTGAAGGGTGGCGAGCAGGGCGCACAGCCAGTCGGGGTCGTCCGTGCTTTCCAGGCCAGACAGCGAATACGACAGGGGCACGCCACGCAGGGCACGCAAGGCCTGCCCCAGCGCGGCAAAGTAGCCGGCACCGGGGCGCAAGGCGGCGGCCATGGGGCCGCTGTCGTGGGCGTCGCGCAAGGTCTCCGAGCAAAAGACACAGCGGGCCGAACAGGGCTGGGCCGAAGCGTAAGGGGTGAAGGTCAGTGGCCTGCCGAATTGCCAGGCGCGGCCGGCCAGCATGTGGGTGTGCCAACGGTGCGCATCGTCGTCGGGCGGCATGCGCAAGGCGGTGTGGGCAAACAGCGGCAGCAAGCGCGGCAGCAGCGTGCTCTGGTGCAGACCGTCAGGGCGGCCCGCCAGCGCACGGCTGTCCACCAGCGGGATCACCGTCTGGGGGCTGAGCATGGTGGGTCCTTCAGTCGGCCAGTGGCGGGGTCAAGCCCAGGAAGTGGTCCAGCATGTGGAAGTGGTCGTCGAGGAAACGGTCTTCCATGTCGGGCAAGGCTGAGATGTCGACCCAGACTGCTGCCTGGGCATCGTCGTCGGCCAGCACCTCGGGCAAGGGGCGGTCGCCCAGGTCGAAGAAGAAGGCGTGGGTGATGGTGCGGCCGCGCTGGCTGCGGTCGGGGTGGTCGAACACGGCCTGGCCCTTGAGGGCGCTTTGCATGGTCGACGCCAGCAAGTTGAAGCGGGTCTCTTCTCGCAACTCGCGCAGCGCCGACTGGTAGGCGGTTTCGCGCTGCTCAATGAAGCCGCCGGGCACCGCCAACAGGCCCACGCCAGGCGGTTGACCGCGCTGCACCAACAGCACTTTCTGGCCGCACTTGACCACCGTGTCCACGGTGACGAACACAGGCGGGTAGGGCGCTGCGGCCCAAGAGGCCTTGTACTGCTGCAACATGCGCCACTCTTGGGCCATGGCCTCGAAGTGGGGCAAGGCCGACCACGCCTGCAGGAAGGCGAGCGTACACGGCGGGGCAGCGTCGCTGAGCGCCGCGAGGGTGGCACTGAGCGCGGTGCTGGCGTTGCCGAAGTAGGCGTCGCGGATGTGGGTGCCGTCGATGTGGTGCTGGCGCGGGGCGGACACCAGCGTCCAGCCGGGGAACTGCGTGAGGTAGGCGCTGCTGGCGTCCTTCTCGTGGCCGATCAGGGCCACGCGGGCGGCGCGGCCGGTGGGGCAGGCGGTGCGAACGCCAGCCTGCACGGCAGCGACCCACCTGGCTTCGTCGTAGTGGTCGCGCACCGGCACGAAGTGCACCCGCGCCTGATCGGCCGGGCTCAGCGACAGGCGGATGGTCTCGGCACGCTCGCGCCAGGTGAAGGGGTTTTTGGGCGTGCGCGCCTGGAAGGCCGAGCCCATCACCACCGCCACCTGGGGCGCCTGGGCCAGGGCTTGGCGCAGCAAGGCCAGGTGGCCCAGGTGGAAGGGCTGGAACCGGCCGATGAGGACGGCCAGGTCGAAGGCGGGCTGGGTGGTGGTCATGTGGGGCTCCCTGTGTGTGTTGGTGTGTGGCGCCGGGCTCAGGTGATCACCAGTGCTTGGCTGCGATGGGCATCTGGCGGCCAGAGCCGAAGGCCCGTGCCCGCACCCGGATGATCGGGGGCGCTTGCCGGCGTTTGTATTCGTTGCGCGCCACCATGCGGCGGATGCGCTCGATCAAAGCCTGGCCCTCCGGGTTGCCTTGCAGCTCGGATACGAAGGCTTTGGCCTGCTGGTACTCGTGCGGTGCCAGTCGCTCGCCTTCGACCACGTATTTCAAGACCTCGTCGAGCACCGGGTAGGGCGGCAGGCTGTCGGTGTCCTTCTGGTCGGGGGCCAGTTCGGCCGAAGGCTCCTTGTCGATGATGGCCTGAGGGATCAGCTCGCGGCCGGCGGTTTCGTTGACGTGGCGGGACAGGGCGAAGACCTCGGTTTTGTACAGGTCACCGATCAGGCCCAGGCCACCGTTGGTGTCCCCGTACAAGGTGCAGTAGCCCACTGCGATTTCCGACTTGTTGCCGGTGGTCAGCAGCAGGTCGCCAAAGGTGTTGGAGTGGGCCATCAACACGGTGCCCCGGATGCGGGCCTGCAGGTTCTCCAGCGCCAGGCCTTGCAGGGGCTGGCCGTAGGTGGCTTCGAACTGGCGGCTGTAGACCTGCACGGTGTCGGCGATCGGGTGGGTGTGCAGCGCGATGCCCAGGTTGCGGCACAGCGTGACCGAGTCGTCCACCGAGCCGGCCGATGAGTAGCGCGATGGCATGGTCACGCCGGCCACGTTGTCTGCGCCCAGCGCCTCGGCGGCCAGGGCCAGGGTCAAGGCGCTGTCGATGCCACCTGACGAGCCCACCACCGCGCGCGCAAAGCCGCAGCGGCGGGCGTAGTCGCGCAGGCCCAGCACGATCTGGGCGCGGTAGAAGGCCATCGTGCTCAGGCCTTCGCGCGACACCTTCGGGGGCAGCTCGCCTTGCAAGGTGAGGAAGCGGCCGTTGTCGAAGCGCAGCGTGGTGACGTCTTCTTCGAAGCGGCGGGCTTCGAAGACCACGCCGGCCTGTGGCTCGACCGCGAACGAGGCCCCGTCGAACACGACCTGGTCTTGGCCGCCCACCTGGTTGACGTAGAGCAGCGGCAGGCCGTGGCGCTTGCAGGCGTTGGCGAACACACGTTGGCGCAACTCGCGCTTGCCGATGTCCGACGGGCTGGCGTTGATCGACACGATGAGGTCGGGGGCGGCGGCGCGCATGCGCTCGAAGGGGTTGACCTCGTAGTCTTGCCCCTCGTCGTTCCAGCCGTCTTCGCAGACCATGAAGCCGATGCGCGCGCTGCCCACGCGCAGCACCGGAGCCACGTCGGGGCCCGGCTTGAAGTGGCGGCGTTCGTCGAAGATGTTGTAGGTGGGCAGCAGCTGTTTGCTGTAGCTCAACACGACTTCGCCGCCTTGCAGGGCCAGCAGCGCGTTGCTCAGGCGCTTGCCTGTGCCTTCGCGGGGCAAGGGGGTGCCCACCACCCACACCAGCTGGCGGATCTGGCGCGAGGCCTGTTTGAGCGCCTCCAGGCCCTGGGCGATGCGGGCCAGGAAGGCGGGGTCGTCCAGCAGGTCGCCGGGGTAATAGCCCGTGAGCGACAACTCGGGGAACACCACCACCTCGGCGCCGTCCGTCCAGGCTTGCTGCGCGGCCTGCACCATGCGGGCCACATTGCCGTCGATGTCGCCCACCGTGGGGTTGAGCTGGGCCAGCGTGATCTTGAGCATGCTCAGCCTTTCACGTTGAAGACTTGGCGCAGGTAGGCCAGGAAGGTCTCGTTCTGGCACAGGGTCTTGCCCGGCGTGTCAGACAGCTTGGCCACCGACTGGCCATTGGCCTCGGTGAGCTTCATGACGATGTTGAGCGGCTTGATGCCCACGTCGTTGCTGAGGTTGGTGCCAATGCCAAAGCCCAGCTGGATGCGGTCAGCGAAGTGGCGGTAGATCGACAGGGCGGTGGGCACGTCCAGGCCGTCGGAGAACACCAGGCGCTTGGACCTGGGGTCGATGCGCAACTTGGCGTAGTGGGTCAGGGCCTTCTCGCCCCACGCGATGGGGTCACCCGAATCGTGGCGCAGGCCATCGAAAAGCTTGGTGAAGTACAAGTCGAAGTCGGCCAGGAAGGCGTCCATGCCCACCACGTCGGTCAAGGCCACGCCCAGGTCGCCCCGGTATTCCTGCACCCAGTCTTCGAGGGCGGCACGCTGGAAGTCGCGCAGGCGCACGCCCAGCGCCTGGTAGGTCTGCAGGTATTCGTGGGCCATGGTGCCAATGGCCACCAGGCCCAGCTCTTTGGCCAGCAAGACGTTGGACGTGCCCTTGAAGTACTGGGGCAGGCTGTCTTTCAGGGTGGTGACCACCTCGCGTTGCCAGTCGCCACTGAAGCGGCGGCGCACGCCGAAGTCGAAGAACTCGAAGGGGTGGGCACGGGCGGGCTCGTCGCCAAACTGGCGCAAGAGCGCGACCTTGTCTTGCAGCCGGCGGCGGCCCTCGGCCCGGGCGGCGTCGCGATCGAAGCGGCGGAAGTACAGCTCGTTGACGATGGCCAGCACGTAGATCTCGAAGCCCATCACGTGGACCTGCGGGCCGCGCGCCACGATCTCGAGTTTGGGGCCGTTGGCCCGCACGGTGATGAAATCGCGCTGGAAACGGAAGATGCGCAGGAAGTCGATGAAGTCGGACTTCATGTAGCGCAGGCTGCGCAGGTAGGCCAGTTCGTCGGGCTGGAAGCTCAGCGTGCACAGGTGGTCGAGCTCGCGGCTCACCTCGTTGATCAGCTCGGCCAGCGGGAAGGCGCTGTCGTTGCGGCACACGAAGGTGTATTCGGCCTGCGTTTGCGGGTGCCTGTGCAGCATGGCCTGCCACATGGTGAACTTGTAGAGGTCGGTCTCCAGCAGTGAGGTGATGACAGCGTTCATGGTGGGCTTCTCTGTTGTTGTGTTTGGGCAAGGGCCGGTGAAGGCTTCAGGCCTGGCCTTGCAGCCGGGGAAGGATCTGGGCGCTGGTGGCCAGCTTCACGCCCTTGGCCTGCATGTCGGCCAGGAAGGCCGCGCCTTGGGTTTCGAAGCCGCCCACGGCGCTCATGCAGTCGGTGAGCAGCACGACCTTGTCGGCCCGGCGGCTGGGCAGGTGGTCAACGATGTGCTCGACCGTGGCCTTCACGCAGTGGCTGCTGGCCTCGCCTGCGACCAGCAGGACATCGGCCTGGTCGAGTTGGGCGATCAGGGCCAGGTTGAGCTGGGTGTCGGGGTCTTGCGCATCGGGCACCTCGGCCTGCATGGCGCTGTAGTGCTCGGTCCAGGGGTTGGCGCCCTTGTAGACCTGCTGCACGGCGCTCAGTCGGCGTTCTTCCCAGCCGTTGCAGGCGGCCTGCACATCGGCGTGGACGTTGTGGCCCCAGGTGCCGATCTCGCAGTGCACCGGCCACACCATCAAGGTGTAGCGGCCGCGGGCTTCCAGTTCGTCGAGGTAAGCCAGCACACGGGGCAGGGCGGCGGCGTCGCGTGGGCGGAAGGCGCCGTCGCGCACTTGCTGGGCCGAGATGGTGGTGAATGGCGCCACGGCTTCACCGTTGCCTTGTTGCCAGAAGGGCGGGTGGGCCACGTCAACCCTGTGGTGGGAATCCAGGGTGAGCACGATGGCGGACAAGGCGGCTTCGCCCTCGCGGATCAAGGCCGCCAGGCGCTGCATGTCAGCGTGCGCGCCCGTCACGGGCAGCGCCGGGGCCACGCGTTGGCCGTTGAGCGGGTTGAGGGGCTGCCAGCCGGTGGGCAGGTCGCAGAAATCGTTCTGCGGGTCGATGATCAGGAGCTGGATGTTTGGGGTCATGGGGTCCTCCGCTAGAGCCAGTGGGTTCACTGTAGCCCACTTAGATTCACGATGCAACTAACTTGGTGTGAGTTTGTTGCAAAATTGAACGAAGTGAGGCGGGGCGGGCAGGCTCGGCTTTTCTGACACAAACCGTTACCCGCACTCAGCCCATGGCTCGAACCAGCACGCTAACCGACTTTCCCCCCGTGATCTGCACCGTGGACGTGGTGTTGTTGACGCTGTGCGACGACGCGCTGCAGGTGGCCTTGTGGCCCCGCGCCCAAGAGCCCCATGCCGGCGTGGCCGCGCTGCCCGGCGGCTACATCCACCCGCAGGAAGACGCCACGGCCTGGCATGCGGCCGCTCGGGTCTTGCAGGAAAAGACGGGCATCGTCAGCCCTTACCTGGAACAGCTGGCGACCTACAGCGGCGCCGAGCGCGACCCGCGTGGGTGGTCGGTGTCCATCGTCTATTACGCATTGGTGCCGCACGAGCTGCTGCCCGCCGGGGTGGTGCTTGCGCCGGTCAACCGCTTGCCCAAATTGCCGTTTGACCACCGCAGCATGGTCGAGCTGGCGGTGCAGCGGGTGCGCTCGAAGAGCCAGTACTCGTCGCTGCCGGTTTACCTGTGCGGCGAGCAGTTCACCTTGCCGAGGCTGCAGGCCGTGTACGAGGCGGTGTTGGGCGAGCCCATCAACAAGGTGAGCTTTCGCCGCAAGATGGACGAGCTGGCCATGCTGGAGCCCGTCGAAGGCGAATGGGCGGGTGGGGCTCACCGGCCCGCGCAGCTGTATCGCTTGAAGAAGCCGTATGCGCGGGCCTTGTCGCAGGTGGCCCGGGGCATCAATGCCTGAAGCCAGCGCCGCGCAAGCCAGCTTGCAGCCCACCTCCCGCACGGCCACTGGCGTGCTGTTCGGCGCAGGCGCCGGCGCCCTGTGGGGCTTGGTGTTCCTGGGCCCGGCCTTGCTGCAAGACACCCACCCGCTGCTGATGACGATTGGCCGCTACCTGTGCTATGGCCTGGCGTCGGCCCTGTTGCTGTGGCCGCGTTGGCGCAAGGTGCGGGCGTCGCTGCAGGCGCGCGAAGGCTGGGCCTTGCTGCAGCTGGCCTTGGTGGGCAACGTGCTGTACTACCTGGCCTTGTCGGCAGCGGTGCAAGCGGGCGGCATCGCGCTGACCTCGCTGATCATCGGCTTCCTGCCGGTGGCGGTCACCGTGATCGGCAGCCGCGATGCGGGTGCCGTGCCGCTGTCGCGCCTGCGTTGGCCCCTGGCCTGGTGCGCGGCCGGGGCGCTGTGCATCGGCGCGCAGGCCATGGGGCCGTCAGCGGGGCCGGCATCGGGTCAACTGCTGCGATCGACCGGGTGGGGCGTGGTGTTGGCGGTGTGCGCGCTGGTGGCCTGGACGTGGTTCGCGGTGCGCAACAGCCGCCACCTGCAGCGCCTGCCCGCCATCTCCACGCACGAGTGGAACCTGTTGACCGGGGTGATGACCGGTGCGCTGGCGCTGCTGCTGGTCCCCGTGGCCGTGCTGGCCCTGGATGCCGGCTGGGCCGATGTCACGCCCCGTCTGGCGGCCGTGTCGGTGGGTGTGGCGCTTGCGGCATCCATCGTCGGCAACGCCTTGTGGAACACCATGAGCCGCCTGCTGCCACTGACGATGGTGGGGCAGATGATCTTGTTCGAGACGCTGTTCGCGCTGCTCTATGGCCTGATCTGGGAGGCCCGCTGGCCCAGCCCGCTGGAGGCTGCGGCCTTTGCCTGCGTGAGCCTGGGCGTGTGGACCTGTGTGGCGGCCCACCGCACACCGCCGGGTGAGCCCGGGGCCATCGGGCCCCTGTGAGCTCAGGCCGCTGGGGTGCGGCTCTTCAGCCAGGCACGCCAGCCGCCAAAGTGGGTGATGTCGGTGGCGCCCTTCAGGCCGATGGGCTCGCAGATGAAGCCCGGCACCACGCTGCCGTCGGCCAGCACCGTTTTGCCGATGCCCAAAGGCGCGGGGATGCCGGCCACGAAGCTGCCGAAATGGCGGCTGGGCATTTCCCAGACTTCGACCTCGATGGCGCCCACGCCGGGCTGGCCTGGAGCGTGGATCAGCCCGGGGCGCAGCACCGGGGCGCCTTGCGGATCCAACGCGATCAATTGGTATTGCAGTGCGGTGTGCGTGCGCGCCACCAGCCGGGCGTTGCGCTGCGTGAGCTGCCAGTTCAGGGGCTGGCCCTCCAAGTGGGCGCCGCACACGGCCACGCGCAACTGGCCCGAGGGCACGGCCGGCGGCACGACCTGGGCAGCCGGCAAGGCGTGACCGGTGGCGCCCAGCGTGGCCGCAGGCCCGCTCAAGGCTGCTTGCCAGCGGCGCGCCAGGTTCAACAAGGGCACGTCTTGGTGGGCGGGCGCGCACAGGGTGATGCCATGCGGCATGGGCCGCTGGGCGCCTGGGCGGCTCACGAAGCCGTGGGGCACGGCCACGGCCGCGCAGTCCAGCAGGTTCATGAAGTTGGTGAACAGGCCCAGCTGGCTGTTGAGCCCGATGGGGTCGGCCTGCATGGCCGCGATGGTGGGGTGGTGCGGGGCGGTGGGGATCAGCAGGGCGTCCACCTGGCGCCAGGTCTGCTCGGCCTCGCGCTGCAGGGCCTTGAGCCGGTACTGCGCCGCGAAGGCATCGGCCGCCAGGGGCTTGGCGCCGCCCAGGGTGATCTCTCGCGTCACCGGGAACACGGCCTCGGGCTGGGCGTCGATGAAGCCCCGGATGGCCTGGTAGCGCTCGGCCACCCAAGGGCCTTCGTACAGCAGCCGTGCCGTGGCCAGGAAGGGGGTGAAGTCGATCTCGACCACCTCGGCCCCCAGGCTGCGCGCGTGGGCCACGGCTTGTGCAAAGGCCTCGGCGTCGACCGCGCTGCCGCAAAAGTCGATCTGGTCGGCCCGTGGGATGCCGATGCGCGGTGCGGCCACCTGGCCCAGGTCGGCACCATGGGGCTCGGCGGGGCGGGCATACGGGTCTTGTGCGTCGTAGGCGGCGGCCACGCTGAACACGCGGTGGGCGTCGTCGGCGGTGAGCGCGAAGACCGAGATGGTGTCCAGCGAGCGGCAGGCCGGCACCACGCCGCGCGTGCTCAACAGGCCCAGGCTGGGCTTGAGCCCCACCAGGTGGTTGAAAAAGGCAGGCACGCGGCCCGATCCGGCCGTGTCCGTGCCCAACGAGAAGCTGACCTGCCCCAAGGCCAGCGACACCGCCGAGCCCGAACTGCTGCCGCCCGACACGAAGGCCGCATCGAAGCTGTTGGCGCAGGCCCCATAGGGCGAGCGCGTGCCATTGAGCCCCGTGGCGAACTGGTCGAGGTTGGTCTTGCCGATGGCGATGGCGCCCGCGTCCACCAGGCGCTGCACCACAAAGGCCGATTCGGTGGGCGTGTAGGCAAAGGCCGGGCAGGCGGCGGTGGTGGGCACGCCGGCCAGGTCGATGTTGTCCTTGACGGCAAAGGGGATGCCGAACAGCGGCTTGCCTTCGGGGCCTGCAGCCATCAAGGCTTTGGCCTGTTGCAGCAAGGCTTCGCGGTCGCAGACGGTGATCCAGGCGTGCTGCGGGTCGTCGCCGATGCGACGCAGGGCCTCGGTCACCACGTCCACCGGGGTGACGCGCCCCTGGCGCAGGGCCTGGCCCAAGGTCAACAGGTCGAACGACAGGGAGGACAGCGGGATGGTGCTCATGGTGTGGAACCTGTGGGGATCTGTTCGGTTGGGCTCACTGCAAGATGGCCACAGTCTGGCCCGCTTGCACCGCCCCTGAGGCTTTGCAAGACACGCGCCACACGGTGCCTGCGCGCGGTGCGGTGATGGAGAACTCCATCTTCATGGACTCGACCACCACCAGGGTCTGGCCGGCTTCGACCACGTCGCCTTCCTTCACCATCACCTGCCAGACGCTGCCTTGCACGGCGCTGGCCACGGCCTGGGCGCCATCGGGCAGGTCGTCTTCAGGGGGCGGGGCGCTGGTGGCCGCGTCGTCGCTCACGTACTCGGCCTGGCCGGCGGCGCGCCAGCGTTCGCGCTCGGCTTCAAACGCCGCCTGCTGCTTGGCCTTGAAGGCGGCGATGCTGTCGGCCTCGCGGGCCAGGAAGGCGCGGTAGTCGCGCAGGCTGAAGGTGGTGTCTTCGATGCGCAGGCTGGCGCGGCCCAGCGGGAAGTCTTGCCGCAGGCGCATCAGCTCGTCTTCGCTGACGGGGTAGAAGTGCAGCTGGTCGAAGAAGCGCAGCAGCCAGGGCTGGGCGAATTCAGGCGCGGCACCGTCGCCATGGCGCCAGCGGTTCCACATCTGCACCGTGCGGCCCACGAACTGGTAGCCACCGGGGCCTTCCATGCCATACACACACAGGTAGGCGCCGCCAATGCCCACGGCGTTCTCGGGCGTCCAGGTGCGGGCCGGGTTGTACTTGGTGGTGACCAGGCGCTGGCGCGGGTCGACCGGGGTGGCCACGGGTGCGCCCAGGTACACATCGCCCAGGCCCATGACCAGGTAGCGGGTGTCGAAGAACAGCTGCTGCACGGCCTCGGGGCTGGCCAGGTCGTTGATGCGGCGGATGAACTCGATGTTGCTGGGGCACCAGGGGGCATCGGGCCGCACCGACTGCATGTACTTCTCGATGGCCAGGCGGGTCTGGCTGTCGTTCCAGGCCAGGGGCAGGTGCACCACGCGGCTGGGCACGGCCATGTCGTCCACGGCGTGCAGCTGGGCTTCTTCTTCCTGCAGGATGCGCAGCAGCTCGGTGCGGGGCAGCTCGGCCGGGTTGAAGTGCACCTGCAGCGAGCGGATGCCCGGCGTCAGGTCGATCAGGCCCGGCAGGCGGCCCGCAGCCTGGCGGGCCTGCAGCGCCGTCATCAGCACGTGCACGCGCAGGCGCAGCTCGATGTCGAGCATCAGCTCGCCAAATTCGACCAGCACGTAGCGGTCGCCCGCCTGGCGGATGACCATGGCGGGCACGTCGCCGCAGGCGGGGTCGCTCAGCACGATGGGGCTGGGGCAGGCGGTGGCGTCGTCTTGAGGGGCGGCGGGCAAAGCGGCGGGGGCCGTGACCGGTGATGACAGCGCGGCCAGCGCGGCTTCGACCTGCGCACTGCGTTGCTCGGCCTGGTCCAGGCTCAGGCGATGGAAGCGCACCGTGTCGCCGGGGCGCAGCTGGCCCAGCTTCCACAGCTCGGCATCGACCACCACGGCCGGGCACACGAAGCCACCCAGGCTGGGGCCGTCGGGCCCGAGGATGACGGGCATGTCGCCCGTGAAGTCGATGGCGCCGATGGCGTAGGCGTTGTCGTGGATGTTGGAGGGGTGCAGGCCCGCCTCGCCGCCATCGGTGCGCGCCCATTGCGGCTTGGGGCCGATGAGGCGCACGCCCGTGCGGCTGGAGTTGTAGTGCACCTGCCACGACGCCTCGGCGAGCATGGCCATGTCGTCCGGCGTGAAGAAATCCGGCGCCCCATGCGGCCCCGCCAGGACGCGGAGCCGCCAGCGCTTCGCCAGCGCCGGCGCGAGGCTCGGCGACGCCGCGGCCACGGGATCGGCCGGCGCGGCCGCCCCGAGGTGCAGCAC
>JBEEJT010000080.1:0-7531 GCA_041169085.1 Pseudomonadota bacterium
GCTTGACGTTCTCGGCGAACTCTTCCCACGGGTTGGCCTTGCACTGCTTCATGCCCAGGGAGATGCGACGCTTGTCTTCGTCGATTTCCAGGACCATGACTTCGACTTCGTCGCCCAGCGAAACCAGCTTGCTGGGGGCGATGTTCTTGTTGGTCCAGTCCATTTCGGAGACGTGCACCAGGCCTTCGATGCCCGGCTCGATCTCGACGAACGCGCCGTAGTCGGCGATGTTCGTGACCTTGCCGAACAGGCGGGTGCTCGACGGGTAGCGGCGCGACACACCGATCCACGGATCGTCGCCCATCTGCTTCAGGCCCAGCGAGACGCGGTTCTTCTCGGCGTCGAACTTCAGGACCTTGGCGGTCAGTTCTTGACCAACCGTCACCACTTCGGAAGGGTGACGGACACGGCGCCATGCCATGTCGGTGATGTGCAGCAGGCCGTCGATGCCACCCAGGTCCACGAAGGCGCCGTATTCGGTGATGTTCTTCACCACGCCGTTCACGATCGCGCCTTCGCGCAGGGTTTCCATCAGCTTGGCGCGCTCTTCGCCCATCGAGGCTTCGACCACGGCGCGACGCGACAGCACAACGTTGTTGCGCTTGCGGTCGAGCTTGATGACCTTGAACTCCATGGTCTTGCCTTCGAACGGCGACATGTCCTTGACAGGGCGCGTATCGAGCAGCGAGCCGGGCAGGAAGGCACGGATGCCGTTGACCAGAACGGTCAGACCGCCCTTGACCTTGCCGTTGACGGTACCGGTCACGAAGTCGCCAGACTCCAGAGCGGTTTCCAGCGACAGCCACGAGGCCAGACGCTTGGCCTTGTCGCGCGACAGGATGGTGTCGCCGTAGCCGTTTTCGATGGCGTCCACGGCCACCGAGACGAAGTCACCCACTTGGACTTCGACTTCGCCCTGGTCGTTGCGGAACTCGTCGATGGGCACGTAGGCTTCCGACTTCAGGCCGGCATTCACGACCACGAAGTTGTGTTCGACGGCCACCACCTCAGCGGTGATGACTTCGCCCGGGCGCATGTTGGCGCGCTGCAGCGACTCTTCAAAAAGGGCGGCAAAAGATTCAGACATGGAGTTTCCTGTGCCGGCTTGGGGGCCAGCGGTGACGCCTTGATCGACAGGAACGACCAGGGCGGGTTGGGTTGAAGAACGTGACGCCGGGCAGGTTTGCACCCACCCTTGCCGAAGCAGACCCCCAGCCTGGCAGCCAGGGGCGGTGTCACAGCCTTGAAAAAGGCCTCAGGCGATCAGTGACTGACGAACGGCAAGTCAGTGGCCAGCGATCACATGGGGCCAGCCCTCCACCCACCAACCCAGCACCGTGTCGACCGATTGGTCGATGGTGAAGTGCGAGTTGTCGAGGCTTCGGGCGTCTTGCGCCGGCTTCAAGGGCGCCACCGCGCGAGAGGTGTCTCGCAGGTCGCGCGCCTCCAAATCGGCGCAAATCTCGTCGAGGTTAGCAGAAAACCCCTTCGAAATCAATTGGTTATGCCGGCGTTCTGCCCGCTCTTTGACCGATGCGGTCAAAAACACCTTCAGCGCGGCGTCCGGGAAGACCACCGTGCCCATGTCGCGGCCATCGGCCACGAGGCCGGGCAGGCCACGGAAGGCTTTTTGCAAATCCATCAAGGCCTGGCGCACGCCGGGATGAACGGACACCCGGGAGGCGGCCTGGCCGATTTCTTCCTGGCGCAAGTCGAGGGCGATGTCCTGGCCGTCAAGCCACACGTGCTCGTGGTCAAACCGCAGGGGGATGGCGTTGCCCACCAGGCGGGCCAGGGCTTCGACGCCAGCGGCGTCGTCCAGCGCCACGCCACGGCGGATCGCCAGCAGGCCCGTGATGCGGTAGAGCGAGCCGGAATCCAGCAGGTGGTAGCCCAGCCGGGTGGCCAGGGCGGAGGCCAGCGTGCCCTTGCCCGAAGCGGTGGGGCCGTCGACCGTGATCACCGGGATCAGGTCGGGGTCGGTTTTCGCGACCTGGAAAAGCGATTCGAAGTAGTCGGGGAAGGTCTTGCCCACGCAACGCGGGTCTTCGATGCGCACCGAGATGGGCTTGTTCGGCGTGGCCGTGGGGGCCAGCGGGTTGAACGCGCCCAGCGAGAAGCACATCGCCATGCGGTGGTCGTCGTAGGTGTGGATGCTGGCGTGTTGCCAGCCGCCAGCCGCAGGCGGGGTGACGGTGATGTAGTCCGCGCCTTCTTCGACCACGGCGCCGAGCTTGCGCAGCTCGCAGGCCATGGCGGCGATGCGGTCGGTTTCCTTCACGCGCCAGCTGGCGATGTTGGTCAGCCGGGTGGTACCTTCGGCGTACAGCGCCATCACGGCCAGGGTCATGGCCGCATCGGGGATGTGGTTGCAGTCCAGGTCGACGGCCTTGAGCGGCCAGGCGCCCCG
The DNA here is from genome assembly GCA_041169085.1 of Pseudomonadota bacterium. Classification (GTDB taxonomy): domain Bacteria; phylum Pseudomonadota; class Gammaproteobacteria; order Burkholderiales; family Burkholderiaceae_C; genus Aquabacterium. The sequence goes on from JBEEJT010000080.1 coordinate 2,411, forward strand.
GCGGACTTCCAGCCAGTTCGGGCCCGAAGAGACTTGCGCGCCCATGGCCTGGGCGGCTTCCACGAAGCGGATGTCACCCTGGATGGACGCCGCGCCCACGCCTTCGATGCGCACCGGCTCGTCGATGCCGGCCAGGGCGCCCGTGGCGATGAAGTACGACGCCGAAGAGGCGTCCGCCTCGACGTGGATCTCGCCCGGCGACCGGTATTGGCTGCCCTGCGGGATGACGAAGCGCTGCCAGCCTTCCCGGCGCACAGAGATGCCAAAGCGCGCCAGCAGGTTGAGCGTGATCTCGATGTAAGGCTTGGAGATGAGCTCGCCCACCACGTCGATGGTGAGGTCGTGGTCTTGCGAGACCAGCGGCAGGGCCATCAGCAAGGCGGTCAGGAACTGGCTCGACACATCGCCACGCACCTGGATGGGCGCCGACAGCTTGAGTTGGCCGCCGGCCAGGCGCAGCGGCGGGTAGCCTTCGTTGCCGGTGCATTCGACCACGCAGCCCAGCGGGCGCAAGGCATCGACCAGGTCGCCAATGGGGCGCTCGTGCATGCGCGGCACGCCGCTGAGTGTGAACACGCCGCCTTGCGTGGCCGACAGCAGCGCGAGTGCGGCGGTGAGCGGCCGCATGGCCGTGCCGGCGTTGCCCAGGAACAGGTCGGCGTGCAGCACGGCCAGCTTGCCGCCCAGGCCGGTGATGTGGACCGTGTCGCCACTTTGCTGGATGTCGCAGCCCAGCGTGCGCAACGCGTCGAGCATGACGCGGGTGTCGTCCGAGGCCAGCAGGTCATGGACCACCGTCTGGCCGGCGCTCAGGCCAGCGAGCAGCAGCACGCGGTTGGAAATGCTCTTGGAGCCGGGCAGGCGCACGGTGCCACCAGCAGACAGCAGGGGCGGGAGGTCGAGGAAGGCGGTGGTGTACATCGCTTGAGTGGTCAGCGGCCTGACGACGGCTTGTGGCCGTTCACCGGCGCGCCCAGCTGCCAGCCGGCTCGCGCGTCAGACGCATTTTGAATGAGGTTCTGCAATTCGGGGCCGTTCCAGTCGCGCATCTGGCGCTCGAGCGCCTCCAGTGCCAGGCGGAAGGCTTCGCTTTGGCGCAGCACCTCTTCGCGGTTGGACAGCAGGATGTCGCGCCACACGGTCGGGTCGCTGGCGGCGATGCGGCTGAAATCGCGGAAGCCCGTGCCGGCGAGCGACAGGTATTCCTGGCCGCGCGGTTGGCCGCCCAGCGAGTTCAGGTAGGCGAACGCCAGCAGGTGGGGCAGGTGGCTGACGGCAGCGAAAGCTTCGTCGTGGTGCTCCGGCGTCATCTTGAGCACCTGGCAGCCCACGGCGGCCCAGACGTCGGTGGCCTTTTGAAGCAGTCGGGCGTCGGTCTGCGGCAGGGGCGTCAGGATGGTCTTGCGGCCCTGGAACAGCGTGGCTTCGGCGTGCTCGATGCCTGCCACTTCCTTGCCGGCAATCGGGTGGGCCGGCACGAAGGCGGGCAGCCGCTCCTTGAGCACCCGGCGGGCGGCGTCGACCACGTCGCGCTTGGTCGAGCCCACGTCCATCACGAGCACGGAGGGGTCTACCAGGTGACGGATGGCCTTGAAGGTGGTTTCGGTGGCGGCCACCGGCACGGCGATCAGCACGATGTCCGAGCCAGATACAGCCAGCAGCGCCGACTCGGCGGCCACGTCGATCACGCCCAGGCGGCGTGCCTTCTCGACGGTGGAGGGTGACTTGCTGTAGCCCACCACCCGTTTGACCAGGCCGGCCTTCTTGAGCGCCAGCGCGAACGAGCCGCCAATCAGGCCGCAGCCGATCAGTCCCAGCTGGTTGAACATGGAAACAGCACTTTCAGTGAGAACCGTGCACGTCCAGCGGGTAGCTGCCGAGCACCTTGATGAACGAAACCTGGGCGCGCAGGGCTTCCAGCGCCGCGCCCACATTCGGCGTGTCGGGGTGGCCCACCACGTCGATGAAGAAGATGTATTCCCATTGGGCCGAGCGCGCGGGGCGCGACTCGATGCGGTTCATCGACACGCCGTGCTGCTTGAGCGGCACCAGCATGTCGTGCACCGCGCCGGGCTTGTTGGCCACCGACACCGCCAGGCTGATGCAGTCGCGGCCAGTGGGGCCGGCGGGCTTGTGCCTGTCGGCTCGGGTGAGCACGAAAAAGCGCGTGCGGTTGTGGGCTTCGTCCTGAACGGCGCGTTGCACCACGTGCAGGCCAAACATGGAAGCCGCCCGCTCGCTGGCCAGCGCGGCCACGCCCGGGTCTTCCGCCGCCAGCCGTGCGCCTTCGGCGTTGCTGGACACCGGGCGGCGTTCGGCATGGGGCAGGTTCTGGCTGAGCCAGCCCTGGCACTGGGCCAAGGCCTGGGGGTGGGCTGCCACCACGGTGATGCCATCGCGGCCGGGCTCCTTGCGCAGCAAGTTGTGCTGCACGGCCAGGCTGGTCTCGCCGGTGATGGTGAGCTCGGACTGCAAGAGCAGGTCGAGCGTGCGGGCCACCACGCCTTCGGTGGAATTCTCGATGGGCACCACGCCGAACTCTGCCGAGCCCGAAGCCGTGGCCCGGAAGATCTCGTCGAAGGTGGCGCAGGCGATCGGCTCGATGGACGAGCCGAAATAATTGAGCATGGCCTGCTCGGTGAAGGTGCCCACCGGGCCCAGGAAGGCCACGCGTTGCTTGGCTTCCAGGGCGCGACAGGCCGACATCACCTCGCGCCAGATCGGCCCGATGCTGTCGTTGAGGATGGGGCCGGTGTTGTGGCGCTGGATGCGTTCAATCACCTGCAATTCGCGGTCTGGGCGGAAGACAGGCGAGCCATCGATCTTCTTGACCTCGCCCACGGCCTGGGCGAGCTTCGCGCGGGCGTTGAGCAGGTGGATGAGTTGCTGGTCGATGACATCGATGCGCACGCGCAAATCGGCCAACTGCTCGTCGACCGGGCGGCCGTCGGGCTGGAAATGGCCAGCGCCGCTGGCTGGGCTGTCGGGCACGTTGGGGTCAGCCATGGCGTTGCGCGAAGTCCTTCATGAAGTTGACCAGGGCTTGCACGCCAGCCAGGGGCATGGCGTTGTAGATCGAAGCGCGCATGCCGCCGACGCTCTTGTGGCCCTTGAGTTGCAACAGGCCCGCGGCCTTCGATTCGGCCAGGAAGGCGTCGTTGAGCGACTCGTTGTTCAAGAAGAACGGGGCGTTCATGCGCGAGCGGCAGTTCATGGCCACCTTGTTGACGTAAAAGCCCGACTGGTCGATGTAGTCGTACAGCAGGTTGGCCTTGGCGATGTTGCGCGCTTCGATGGCGGCCACGCCCGTCAAGGTCTGGCCGTTGACCACTTCGGTCTGCTTGAGCGCCCAGTCGAACACCAGGCCTGCGATGTACCAGGCGTAGGTCGGCGGGGTGTTGTACATGGACTCGTTCTTGGCGACCACGCTGTAGTCAAACGCCGTGGGCGTGATCGGCAGGGCGTGGCCCAGCAGGTCTTCGCGGACGATGACCAGCGTCAAGCCCGAGGGGCCAATGTTCTTCTGCGCGCCGCCATAGGCCACGCCGATGCGCGACCAGTCCTGCTCGCCGGTGAAGGGGCGCGAGGCCAGGTTCGACGAACAATCGATGATCAACGGGGCCTTGGAGCCGAGCGCCGCCAGGTCGGGCAGCGCGTGCATTTCCACACCGTGGATGGTCTCGTTGTTGCAAACGTGGACGTATGCGGCGTCCGGGTTCAAGCGCCAGGTCTCGTAGGCCGGCAGCGTGGTGTGCTGGTCGTCAGCGTTGCTGGCCACCACGTTCACCTGGGCGTACTTCTTTGCTTCCTTGGCCGACTTTTCCGACCACGAGCCGGTGATGGCGTAGTCCACCACGCCACCCTTGGACAGGTTCATCGTCAGGATGGCGTTTTCTGCGATGGCGCCGCCCTGCATGAACAGCACCTAGAAGAGCTGAGGAATGGCCAGCAAGGTGCGCAGGACGGCTTCGGCCTGGTGGGCGATCGAAATGAACTCTTTGCCACGGTGGCTCATTTCCATCACGCTCATGCCGGAGCCTCGCCAGTCGAGCATGTCGGCTGCGGCTTGTTGCAGCACTTCTTCCGGCAATGCGGCCGGGCCGGCAGAGAAATTGAACGGGCGAGTCATCTTGCAGGTCACGAAAAGGTGAGGCGCCGCCCCAAAGGCAAAGGCCGCTGTGCGAGCGGCCCTTGCAGCAAAAACTGGCGGCGCAAGCCGATAGCTTACTTCTTGACGGGGGCGGCGGGGGCTTTCGCAGCCGGCGCCGAGGCGGTCGCCGCGGCGTGGGCCGCCTGAGCCTGTTTCATCATGGCACTGAACTTGCCGCTCGAAGCCGTGTCCAGGATCTTCTTGACGTTGGCTTCAGCCGCCTGGATCTTGGGGGTCAGGGCCGGGCGGGCGTCCGCACCGATCTTTTCTTCCAGCGTGCCGGTCAACTCGGGCATCAGGCCTTGGTACTTCTTCAGCACGGACGACTCGAGGATGCCCACCAGTTCCTTGAGTTCGTTTTCGTTGAACTGCTTGTCGAGCATGTCAGCCAAGGCGGCCTTGCCGGCCTTGTTGGCGCTGGCCTTGGCCAGCGGCAGGGCGCCGTCCACGTACTTCTTGAGCTCGGCGTCAATCTGCTTGAACGTGTCTTGTTGCTTGTCAGCGGGCACGGCCTGGGTGATCACCTGACGGCTGAACATGCCCATTTGACGGGCAGGGCCCTCGGTCAGGGCGCGGGCCAGGTCGTCGAACGACGCCTGCTGCGCAGCCACGGCCTTCTGGATCAGGTCCTTCTTGTCGGCGTGGGCCGGCGCGGCCCACAGCAGGGCGGCCGCGGTGGAGGCGACAGCCAATTGGCGCAGGGCGAGGGGGAGGCGGGTGGTCATGCGTGTCCTTGGTGGTGAGCTGTGCCGTTTGGCGTTCAACGGCGAGCGGGCAAAGCCGCCATGGTGAGGCAGGCCGAGGCCCACCTCGCTCAGGGAAGATCAGGCTTGTGGCGCCTCATCCACCCCTTCGTGGCCTTCGCCGCTGTCGTCGCCTTCCGAAGCGCCTTCGCTGGCGTCGTTCTCGACGATGCGTTGCAGCCCGATCAGCTTGGCGCCTTGGTCCAGGGCGATCAGGGTCACGCCTTG
>JBEEJT010000081.1:0-6674 GCA_041169085.1 Pseudomonadota bacterium
CGCGCGCCAGGGCTGTCGCGGCGTGTCAAAAGCCCGCACGTTCATCTGCGGGTCGTCGTCCAGCACCGTCCCGATGCCGGTGAGCACCACCGACGCCCGGGCCCGCCAATGCTGCCCATCCTCACGGGCGGCGGGGCTGGTGATCCACTGGCTGCGACCATCCGGCAGGGCCGTGCGCCCGTCCAACGAAGCCGCCACCTTCAGGCGCACCCAGGGGCGCCCCTGGGTCATGCGGGACAAAAAACCCGCCTTGGTGGCCCGCGCCGCCAGGGACTGGGGGTGGTCTTCCGGCAACTCCGTCACGCCGATGCCGGCGGCGCGCAAGCGCGCCGTGCCCTGCCCGGCCACCAAGGGGTTGGGGTCGTGCAAGGCCACCACCACGTGGGCCAGGCCTTCGCGGATCAAGGCGTCGGCACAGGGGGGCGTGCGGCCGTGGTGGGCGCAAGGCTCCAGCGTCACGTGGGCCGTGGCCCCGCGCAAGTTGTGGCCCCGAGCGCGGGCATCGGCCATGGCCATCACTTCAGCGTGGGGGCCGCCCACTTGCTGCGTGTGGCCCGCGCCCAGCACCTGGCCCTCACGCACGATCACACAGCCCACAGGCGGGTTGGGCGCCGACAGCACCAGCGCCTGCGCAGCCTGCGCCAGCGCCTGGTCCATCCAGCAAGGGTCAAGATCTTGAGGGAAGGCAGACATGGCCCGCAGCATATCGCCTGGCGGGCCTCACAGCTCGTCGTCGAGGTTGAGCTCCAGCTCGATTTCCCAACTGGCCCCCACGGGGCTGCCGTTCTTCAGCGCCGGCCTCAAGGTCGAGGTGTCGATGGTTTTGAGCAGCTCTTCATACCAACTCACGGCGGGCACCACGTTGATCACCTGGAAGGCGTCGATGTGGCCTTCGTTCGAGACCCACAGGCGCACGGTGAGCGTGACCTTGCGCGGCGCGCTCGGCCCCTTGGGGATGGCGTCGTGGTTGAGGCGCCAGCCACCCAGCAGTTCTGGCGTGACGTCGAGCTCGTCGATGGGCAAGTAGGACTCCGGCACCAAGGCCAGGATGGCCTTTTCCACCTCGGGGGCCATGGTCGGGGCCGAGGCCGCCTGTGCCACCGCTGGCGCCGAAGCCGCGGGCATGGGCTTCGGGGCCCGAGCCGGCTGGCGCGCCGGCTTGGGCGCGTCGGACACCTGGGGCGCGGGTGGCGGGGGGGCGGGTTCGCTGGTTTGCGCCACCGGCGGAGCCGCCGGGATCACCACAGGGGTTTGAGGCAGCTTGGGCTGTGCGTGCGACAGGCGCACCTTCATCGCAGGCGTTGGCGGGGCGTCCGTCGAAGCGCCCCTGTGGTGCGTCATTTGCCAGAAACCGGCGTGGCCCAGCAGCGCCAAAACCAAGGCGGCACGCCAGGCGCGCACCGAAGACTTCGTCTCCTGCACCATCGGTCAGGCCAAGGCGAGGCAGCACACGGTCAATGCGCCCGGCATGCCGTCAACGCCAGCAGTCCGCGATCGCCGCCGCTTCGTCTGCATGCTTGGTGGTGGTGAAGTTCTCGACCGTGACCTGGCCACGGCTGCTCACTGTGGGGTCGCCACAGTGGTCTTCAGACATGACCCCAGCGCGGGTGGCCGTCAACGAGTAAGTCTGCTTGTCCGTCGCCACCGTCACCGCCAGGGTGTAGGCCGGCGTCGCGCTGCCGGCCGGACTCACTTTGAAGGCCTCGCCCTGGAAGGCCGTGTTGCTCGGGTAGCTGTAGGTTTCACTGTAAGACCGCTCCATCCACTGCTGGGCCGCAGCGAGCTGCGTCTTGAGGTCTTGCCGGCGGCCCCGCGCCACATGCTCGGTGTACGACGGGTAGGCCACGGCAGACAGGATGCCGATGACCGCCACCACGATCATCAATTCAATCAAGGTGAAGCCACGCGAGGTGGCACGCAAATGTTGGCTCATGGGGACAAGGTTCTCATGCCGGGAAGTTCACGCCATTGCACACGCGCCTTGGGCGCAGGACGGCAGCCGTCCTGGTCGGTTTTGCCGCCCACGATCTTGCCTTTGACCATGCCCGGCCCGCAGACTTTGACGCCAGGCGTGCCCTCTTCGCCCTTGACCCGACTTTGCTGAATGGTCACGTTGGTGTCCGGGGCATCCAGGCCCACGATGTCGGTCTTGACCTGCTCACCGCCGATGGTGATGGTCGTCGTGCCCAGGAAGGCGCGGGGCGTCACCCCGGTCTCCGGGTCGAAGGCCCACACACGGCCGCGCGGCGTGGTCGCGCAAGACGATTCCTGATCTGCGTCCGTCATGGGGCGAATCGATGTGAACACCAACACCGAACTGCGCGGCACCGGCGAAGCGATCAACTGCTCGCTGGGCGACGGGAAATCCAGATACCAACCATCGTGGCTGTCGTCCCCCAGGAAGGCCGACGGGGCCACGTCTGCCGGCACGGGCTGCCAGGCCCCGGTGGCATCGGGCTCCACACGGTAGGCGTTGCCGACGGCGTCCAGCCGCAACTCGACCTTCTTGAATCGAGACAGGGCGCTGCCTACCATCGAAGGCAAGGTTGGCGGCACGAAGTCACGCACATTGGTCGGCGGCGGGAACACCCGGTCTTCTGCGTACCTGCCACGGTCCCACACGGTGACGAACCGGTCGGTGCGCGCTTCAGACGGGAAGTCGCCAGCCTCGATGGACCGCCCCGTGCCAAAGCTCACCAACACGCCCCCGTAACTGGGCCGCGAGACCACCGGGTTGGTGGTGATGCTGGCGGCCTGGTCGCAAGTGTTCACGAAGGTGGTGGACGCCGAGACAGCGGCCTGCGCAGCGTCGACCACCGAACGCGGGCATGCCAGCGCGGTGATCAGGGGCACCGCTGTGTCGCCAGACATCAGCGCACTGCCCCATTCGCTCGGGTTCGACGAGGTGACATCGAACTTCCACACGCGCCCACGCAAGTCGGTGGCGTAGATGAGGTCTGCGGTGCCGTTGTTGTCGAAGTCCACCCACGTCACCCCCATCAAGCCGTTGCCGGAGTCGGAGGCCATGGGCACGAGCTTGCGGTAGCGGCCGGACCAGCCTTCGGCTGTGGGGCCCTGCACATCGAGGATGAACAAGGCAGCGCGACCACTGGTCGAGTCATAGCCGTTGGGCACGAGCAAGCCAAACTGACGGTTGTTCAACAACACCACGGGGGTGGCTTGACCCGACTTGGTGTGGACGACCGGCGAGGTCAACTGGTAGCCCAAGTCGGAGTCATCGAAATTCGTGAAGGTCCACTTGAACGTGGAGGCCGCCTGGGCCTCAGACAGGTTCCCCGGTGCGGTGGCGCTGGTGCCGGTGTTCGTCACGTCGAGCGCGAAAAGCCCCTTGCCCCCGCGTCCCAGGCTGCCAAACAGGTAGGTCGACCATGCACTTTCGCCATCGATCGTGCCGGCGATCAAGTCGGCCGTGAAAGGCGCGCCGTCCACCAAGGGCAAATTGATGCGCCCGGAGACATCGGCCTGGCGACGCAACCGGGTCACCACCTGGCCGGGCACATACGAAAGGAGCGCACGGCCGTTCTCGGCTTCGAAACCATGCAACATGCCATCCTGGCTGCCCACCCAGACCACCTTGTTGCGGCTGCGACGGCCTTGCACAAACTCGTAATAAGACGGGGCGCCGGCCGGCAGGTCAGCGGCAGAGAACTTGGCCGACGAGGCCGGGTTCTGGACCCAAGGCGAGGAGCTCACGATCGGGCCCAGCAGGCCCAGGGGCAAGCGCTGACGGAACGACACGCCTTCATATTCATCGCTGCCGCGCACGTACTGGACCAGCTTGGATGCGCCGCTGTAGAGCTGACGCACATCCTCGTCAGCCGTCACGCTGGCAGACGTGCCTGTCAAAGCGCCCAGGTAAGCCCGGGACAGGGGGCTTTCGAAAGCCGTGCCGGAACTCGTCACCCGGAAGGGGCGCCCCACGGGCATGCCATCTTCGTCGAGGTCGTTGGTGATGACCTGCCGCGCATCCACGCCGCCGCCGGTCACCTCCCGGCCATCGACCACGCCACCGACCGCGCGCCGACTCGCCAACGCCAGCTGCACCGAGCCGCGCCATGTGGCCACCGTGTCGAAGGCGCCGCTGGTCAACAGTTGGAAGCCCTGCAGCTCGCCAGACCACTCCTTCTCAGACTGCACAAAACTGGCGACGTACTTGTAGCTGCCCGCCACCAACTGAGTCGAAGAGGTCGCGACGGCGGCATTGGAAACGTTGGCCACCTTCTCCAACAGGTTTTCGAGGCGCGACTCCAGCATGTCCGGGCGACGCGCCAGGAAATAGCCATCTGGCTCACCGTCGGCGCAGTGGCCCGAAGACGTGCACAGCTTGGTGTTGTCGTTCTGTTCCTTGTCCCAGTTGGTGTTGGTCGTCCCATTGGCGGGATCGGGCTGGGCGGTCGCCGTGGACGTGGACGTGCTGGCCGTCGCATCGAACGAGCCGAACTTGGCCATGTACCACAGCGGGTCACGCAAGCTGGCCGACGCAGCGGTGTCCTGAGCCTTGACCAGGAAGCTGGTCTTCACCGTCGAGGTGTAAGGCATGGCGGTCGTCGTCTCGCCATAGAAAGTGACATTGCCGTCCACCCCGTTGTACGAGGCTGGCCAGGCCTGGAAGCCATTGGCGCCACGGGTGTCCTGGAAGCCACACTTCAAGGCCTTGTCTTCTTCCGAGTAACTCGCACACTGCGTGGCGTTGATGGCCATGCCATTGGCACCGTGCGTGAGGTATCGGCCGTCCTCTGCGTAACCGGTCTGACCTTCGTAGTCGCGCACCTTCTCGGTGCCGATGACACTGAAGCCATGGGAGCCACGGGCACCGGCATCCACGTTCAGGATGTCGGTGTAGACGTCGAGCTCCCAGACCCCCGTCAAGCCCGTCTTGCGCTTGAGCTCCCACCGCAGGAAGCCCACGATGTCCATGTCGTAGTCGCCACCGAACTGGGCGTCGTTCCAGGTCACCACATAGGAACCTGACCCACCAAAGTTCATGTCTGCGCGGCTGCTGTCCGTGGCGCTCGCCCGGCTGTAGGGCGCTTCCCGCCCGATCGCGCGGAAGGTCAACATGGCCCCCACGTTGATCTTGGGGGTGCCGTCGGCATAGGACCCGCCATGGAACCAGAGGCTCTCAGGCGTGATCACGATGCGACGCTTGGCAAACTGTGTCACACCGGTGGGAATGGGCACTTCGACACGCGCCACGCCCCCTGCCAACGAAGCCGCATAGGTCTTCACGCGCAAGGCATAGTCGGGCAACAACTCGGGCCGGACTTGCGCCCCCGTGCTCGTGGTCAAGCTCGAAGCCGCGCGGATGGGCTTGGTGTTGGCGAAATACGCCGCGCCTGCACCCAGGAAAGAGCCCTTGATGCTGGGCACATCAGGACACAACCCCGACACCGCCGACAAGCCACCAACGTGGTTGCCTTCCGTGTCCCGCCCCCCTTCGCCGATCAACTTGGCTTCGCAATCGTGACCGAAACCACCGCTGGTGTCTCCGACGGAGCGGTACGTGCCCGGTATGCCTTCGATGGTGCCCAGGTTGTCGGTCCACAACTGGACGGGGTTCACCCGAGAGGCCTGGCAAGCGGTGTCGCTGCCGCAAGCAAGGGCGGCGAACTTGCCGTAGGTGTCGCCATTGCTGTTCATGGTGTCAAAGCTGGCGCTGCTGCTCGACATGACCAACATGTTCTGAGCCCGACAAATGCCATGGCCATAGAGGCTCGCACGCTTGTTCTTGGTGAACACGCCATTGACGACTGCGCCATCCGACAGCGGATCAATGGGCGCTGGCGATGGCAGCCCCAGCAGCGCGTCGAAATTGCCACCTGAAGCTGCCGTCTCGCGCCCACCCAGGTAAGACAGGGCCTGGACGACCATCTCGGAGATGGGGTTGCCCCAGGAAGGGTACATGTTGGCGGCGAGGTCTTCGGGCAACACGAAGCCTTGGCTGCGACCTGCTTGCTCGTAATTCCCCGCATCCATCAACTTGATGCGGTCAAACGTCGACACGATGCCCGCACAGGTGGCGGTGGGGCTCTTGTCTGTCCGGTCATAGCAGAACTGACCCGTCTGCAAGTTGAGTTCGTCGTTGATCGAACCCATGTTCTTGCGCAAGGCGCCACCGTTCATGGGCGCGTCATAACTGCCCGTCAACAGGCCGAACTCTGCGCGCGTGGCCATGTCCGCAGAGCTGCTGCTGCCAAACTTCTGCAACAAGCCCGTGGGCTTGTAGCTCACGTGGTCAGAGAAGTAAGTGGTGCACCGCTCCGAGCCGCGCATGGTGCTCTTGCAAGCCTGTACGCGGATGGCCAACTCCGAATTGGCGAGGCTGGTCCGCAAAGGCACGGAAGTCTTGTGGGCATGGGCTTCGGTCAAAGGCGTGCCATCACCCTCCGTGCCGTAACGCTTGGAGAACGCCCGAGCCTTGTCCCCGAACATCTTCGGGCCATCTTCTGCGTCGAAGTCATTGCCCTCTTGCCAGCGGCAGACCCGATCCCCCATGGTGCCCCAAAGGCTGTAGTTGCCCTTGGCCAGTCGCATCACCGGGGCACTGCCCGGCGACAGGTCGCGGTAGGTGGAACGATTGCAGATCGTCAGGCCCTCGCCATTGAGGTCCTGGTCGGTGTAAGGCGTGTAGTCACCAATGTCGTTGCCCGCGT
>JBEEJT010000082.1:0-7565 GCA_041169085.1 Pseudomonadota bacterium
TGCTGGCCACACCGCGCATCATCAGCACGGCCTTCTTCTCGTCGGGCTCGTCCACCTGCACGCTCTGGAAGCGGCGCGTCAGCGCCGGGTCCTTCTCGATGTGCTTCTTGTATTCGGCAAACGTGGTGGCACCGATGGTGCGCAGCTGGCCCCGCGCCAGTGCGGGCTTCAGCAGGTTGGCCGCGTCGCCGGTGCCGGCCGCGCCGCCCGCGCCCACCAGGGTGTGGGTCTCGTCTATGAACAGGATGATGGGTTTTTCGCTGGCCTGCACTTCGTCGATGACGCTGCGCAGGCGCTGCTCGAATTCGCCCTTCATGCTGGCACCGGCCTGCAGCAGGCCCACGTCCAGCGCCAGCAGCTGCACGTCTTTCAGGGTAGGCGGCACGTCGCCGCGCACGATGCGCTGGGCAAAGCCTTCCACCACGGCCGTCTTGCCCACGCCGGCTTCGCCAATCAGGATGGGGTTGTTCTGGCGGCGGCGCATCAGGATGTCGACCACCTGGCGGATCTCGTCGTCGCGGCCCACGATGGGGTCCATCTTGCCGCTGCGGGCTTGCTCGGTCAGGTCGGTGGTGAACTTCTTGAGCGCCTCTTGCTTGCCCATGGCGGCCGGGGCGATGGCGTCAGAGGCTTCACCCGGGGCGGCGCTGCCGTCGGTGGCGCCCTGCCCTGCTTCGGGCGACTGGGCCAGCAGCGAGGGGAAGGTGTCGCACAGGTCGTCGAGCTTGATCTTGTCGAACTGCTTGGAGATCGTCATCAGCGCGTTGCGCAGCGTCGGCGTCTTGAGCATGCCGATGACCAGGTAGCCGGTGCGCACCTGGCGGTCGCCGAACATCAGCGAGCCATAGACCCAGCCGCGCTCGACGGCGTTTTCCAGCAGCGTCGACAGGTCGGAGATGGAGGTGGCGCCGCGCGGCAGGCGGTCGAGCGATTGCGTCAGGTCAGACGCCAGCACCGAGGCGTCGAGCTCGTACTGCTTGACGATGCGGTGCAGGTCGGAATCGGGGTTGTTGAGGATCTGGTGGATCCAGTGCTGCAGCTCGACATAGGGGTTGCCGCGCAACTTGCAGAACACGGTGGCCCCTTCGATGGCCTTGTAGGCCAGGGGGTTGAGCTTGCCGAACAGCGCGGTGCGTGAAATCTCTGCCATGGGGATGCTCCGAAGGGTTGATGTGTGGTTGTTCTTGGAATGGGAAAGGCGTCAGGCCACGCCGGGGCCGGTGAGGCGTTGGCGCAAGCGAGGGGGGTGACCGGGCTGGCAACGGCCCAGCCAGGTGTCCAGGCCGAGGCGTCCGCCTGCCGCGCCCGCCGGGCGTTGGCGACCGGCCTGCATGCGCAAAGCCGGCACGTCTTGCGGGCGCAAGGTGAGTTGCATGTCGACGGCCACCGTGAGGCCGAGGTATTCGCGCACCCAGTCGCGCAGCGCCAGCCGCGTGGGCTGGCCCGGCTGCAAGCTCAGGAACTGCGCCAGGCTCAAGGGGCCGATGTGGAGGCGGGCGTGGGACTGGCGGTCCCACACGCGGCGGCCCAGCACCGTGGTCTGGCCCAGGGCCGTGTTGCGCGCCGGCGAAGTGGACGGGCGCAACTGGGTGCGGTCCTGCTCGCTCAAGGGCAACCAGTGGCCCACGCAGGCTTCCACCCGCACGGGCAGGCCGAAATACTGGCGAACGACCTTGGCCAGGCCTTCGGCGTTGCGCGGGCCGCGCATCAGCCAGGCCGCGTGCAGGCGCTTGGCGTCGTCGGCCACGCGGCTGCGCTGGGCAAAGGGCTTGCCGCCTTGGCCAAACAGGCTGCTCACCCAGCGGGCGAAGTCGTCGTCCCAGGGGCGGTCGCGGTGCACTTCCGGGCGCGATTGCGCCCACGCGCGGAAGAACAGCAGCTGCGCGCGGTGGTGGAACAGGTCGGCGAAGCGCGCCATCGTGGGGTCGTTGTGCAAACGCTCCCGCTCGCGCACGTATTCGGTGAGGTGCAGAGGCAGCGGCCCCATGGGGCCGAACAGGCCGAAGGCGCGCTGGCCAATGCGGGGCACGGCGCGACCGGTCTGCACCGAATGGATGTTGGCCGCCGCGAAGTCGAGTTCGGCGTCCTGGCCCAGGCGCACGGCTTCGTCACGGGGGCGCAAGGCCTCGCCGAGGCGGGGCGCGTCGGCCTTGAGCGCCTGGATGCGCCGCAGGGTCTGGAACAGGTCGTGCGCCCAGGGCGTGCCCTGCAACTCGGCCCACAGGCGCTGCAAGCGGGCGTCTTGCAGCGAGGTGGTCTGCTGGGGCGCCTTGGGCGGCAGCAGCACGGAGGGCGGGGCCAGGGGGTCGAAGGCGTCGGGCGGCTGACGGGTGTCCTCCATGGCCGGCCTCACAGGATGGGGGCCTGGCCCAGGCGCGCAGGCCAGGCCATGATCTGCCCGCGTGACGCGCTGAACAGCCGCGTCTCCGTGAAGCTGTTGAGGGCGGCGTGGCGCGCAAAGTAGCGCTCCAGGACCGAGCCCATCAAGGTGGCGGCGCTGCCTTGCAGGCCCAGTTCGTCGATCTCGACGTCGATCTGCACGCCGGTGCCGAAGGCCATGCGGCCCGAGCCCGGCAGCCGCCGCGTGACGGTGCGTGCGCTCACGCTGCGGATGCCTTCGACTTGCTTGCGCCAGGCGGCGTCGGCCTCGTGGCCGTGCAGCATCATGAGGCTGCGCAGGGCGGCCGCCGCCTTGAGCGGGTCTTCACCCGCAATGGACAGGTGGTTGAGCGTGAGCTGGCTGATCAGCGACCAGCCCAGGTCGCCCCGGACCAACCGCTGCACCACCGGCGTGGGGCCGCGCAAGCACTGCACTTGTTGCAAGGGTGCGGTGGCGTCCAGCGTCCAGGAAGACGCCGACGGCCCGCCCCCTTCGCGCTGACCGGCACCCGGCAGCAACATGGGCAGGTCGCGGTTGCTCACCATGGCTTGCACGGACAGCTGGCGCAGGTCTTCGTCGTAAGGGGCGTGTTGCGGGTCCACCAGCGAGACGAACACCTCGCTGCCCACATAGGACGAGCGCGTGCCCTGCTCTTTCTGGCGCTGCGACAAGAGCCGCGGTTCACGGCGCACCGTGTAGTAAGCCGCGTGTTGCGGGCCTTCGGTGTGGTGGGCGGTGTAGAGCGGCAGGAAATCCTGTTCGGCGACTTCGCCTGTGCCGTGGCCTTTGACGGCTTGCAGGGCGTAGACCTCGAAGTCCATCGGGCGGGTGCGGTCGGCCACCACGTGGTGTTCGGCTGCGGCGCTGCCTGGCCCCTGGAGGGGGATGCGGTCGAGGCGCTTGGGGAAGAGGTTGATGGCCGGCGTGCAGTACAGCGACAGGCTGCCCGCATCGACCAGCGATTCGAGCGCCGGGTCGCCCTTGGACAACAGCACCACCAGCTCGAACTCGTCGCCCGAGATGCGGCGCAGCCGTTCGCGCAACTGGGTGAACTCGAAGCACATCAACCGCTGGGGCATGGCCGCGAATTCCTGCAAGACGCGGTGGCCCGAGAAGCCGCGCAGGGTCTCGGGCAGCAAGGCCTGCTCGTCGTCGAAGCCTTGCTGCTGCAGGCTGTCGGCGTGGGCCCACTGGAGCCGGGCCTGGGCCGCATCCACCGGCAGCCAGGTGCCCAGCGTGGCGGTGGTGAGCAACTCGAACAGGCGCAGGGCCGCGTCGTCGGGCGCGGTGATGGCCAGGCTGAGCTTGTCCATGGCCAGCTCGCGTGCCTTGAGGCCGCCATGCACCTTCAGGCGCAGGCGCAAGCCACCGCGCACCTGCCGGGCCACGGCCAGTTGCGCCAGCGGCAAGTCGGGGGCGTGGCTGAAGTACTGCACGTTCGTCAGCTCGACGGGCCACAGGGTGACGGCATGGCCGGTGCGGAACTCGCAGCGCGTGTTCTGGCCGCGGGGCAGCTCGCTGTGCACGGCCGACTGGCGTGGCACCGTGAAGCCCTGGGCCAGCGCCGGGTCGGCATAGGCGGGCACGAAGCGCGCCATCATCATCGACGGGACCGGCGACAGGAAGTCGGGGTAGAGCGTGGCCAGCAGGCTGTGGATGAAACGCGGGTATTCGGCGTCGAGCTTGAGCTGGGTGCGCGCCGCCATGAAGGCGAAACCTTCGAGCAGGCGCTCCACATAAGGGTCGGCCACTTCGAGGCCGTCCATGGTCAGCCGCGCCGCGATCTTGGGGAACTCGCGGGCGAACTCGGCGCCCATTTCGCGCAGGTGGGCCAGCTCCTGGTTGTAGAGCTTGAGCAGTCCCGGGTCCATCAGCGGCGACCTCCGTCGATCGTGGTGGGGGCCATGTCACGCACCCTCACCTGCCCGGCTTCCAGGTCAAGCTGGGTGCGCAGCAGCAGTTCGAGCGGGATGGGCTGGGCCCACAGCAGCCCGCGGATCTCGAACTCGATGACGTTGTGGGCGTCGAGGAAAAACTGGTCTTCCACCGGTTTGACTTCCAGCGAATGTTCGAGGATGCGCGGCTCGAAACGCAAGACGGCCTCACGCAGCGACTGCGTGAGGTTGGGCATGTCGATCTTGGAGGCCAGCTGGCCGGACAGCGGCGGCATGCCGTAGTTCGCCACCGATTGGGCCACCAGCGGGTAGGCCTGGGCTTCGGCGGACAGCAAGGGCTGAACCGCGTTGAGCAGCCAGGAGAGGTCGCGCAAGACGGCGGCCCGCAACTGGGCCTTGCTCATGCCCCGGCGATCTTCGGGGTCGCGGTCGACCTCGGGGTGCTCGTCGGTGAGCCGGTCCAGCAGGGCCGGCTGCAGGCGGTCGCGCAGTTCCGAGGTGGCCATGGCGCGCGCCTGGGTCAGGCGGCCGCAGCCTGGTCGTCGCCGTCGGCGGCTTCGGGCTCGGCCACGGCGTTGAGCACCAGCTCACGCACCTCCAGCAGGCCCAGCTCGGCGTCGTCGGTGGTCAGCACACGCTGGCCCAGGCCACGGTATTGGCCTTCGTGCATCTCTTCCCACTCGGTGAGGCGAGAGAGTTGCAGCTGAGGCGAGGCGCCCGCGGGCAGCGGGGCGTAGCGCGTGGGCACCAGGGCCACCGTGCCGCCCCCGTTGGGGAACTCCAGCGCGGCGGGCAGCCAGACCATGTCGCGCAGGTCAGAGGGGGCCTCGAAGGTGACCTTGGACAGGCTGGCGAAGGGCACCCAGCCATAGCGGCCGTTGACGATGACTTCGAGCACCGGGCCCAGGCGAGAGTCGGCGTCGGCGATCCACTCGAAGGGCTGGCCGTTGATCGTGCCGCTGGTGGTGGGCGCGGCGTCCATCGCCTGGGCACGCAGGTGAGCGGCCAGGGGCAGGTCACCGCGGGCTTCGGCCATCAGGGCCTCGACCAGGTGCGCCACCCAGACCTGGGGCTCGCCCATGACGATGGGGGTGGTCTGGCCCTGGAAGACGGCGCCACGCACCGCTTCGCACTGGATGGCTTCGCGGTAAGTGTTGACCATGGCCAGGGTGCTGGCGTCCATGTCGCCACACACCTTGAGCTGGTTGAGCGCGCGGGCCCATTCGCCCTTCACGCACAAGAGCTGGAAAAGGAAGATGCGCAGCTTGACATCGGCCGGCTTGGCGCGCACGCCATCCTGCAATTGCTGCAGGGCCAGGTCCAGGTTGCCCTGCTGCAGGGCTTGTTCGGCGGCGGCAACGGCGTTGCTCATGGCTGGCCTCAACTCGGGGTGATTTCGGTTTCGAAGCTGGTGGCACCACTGGTGCCGCCCATGGCGTTCTGGGGCACGTAGGTCACGGCCACCTTGAGGAAAGAGATGGTGAACTCTTCGATGTATTCCGGCGCGCTGTCTTTGGGCGTGCCGATGTGGTGCGACGTGATGCGGGCCTTCTCCATCACGATCTTGAGGAAATCGACCGGGGTGCTGCCCCCCGCCTTGCGGCCGGTGAGCGTGACCTTCTTGAGCGCCTCGTTGTTGCGCAAGGCGGCCATGATGGCCGTGGTGGCACGGTCGGTGCGCTTGCGCAGCACGATCTGACGCAAGGTGGTGTTCGTCGCTCCGGCGGCGAAGGACGCCGAGGACGCGTCCATGCCCCAGCTCCAGCCGACCAGCTCGATTTCATCGATGTGGCCGGCCTCGGTGACGTCACCCTTGACGGGCCCCTGACGGGAGCCTTCGATCTTGAGGTAGGTGCTGAGCAGGGACATGGGCGTTCCAGAAATGCAGTGAAAACGCGCGCCGACCACCGGTGGCGCGCGCAGGCCTCAAGCCGGGCCGATCAGCCCAGCGGCTTGTTGGCGGGGATGTCCCAGGCCGCGGTGGAGGTGGCGCCAGCGCCGCCTTCCTTGGTCTGAGCGGTGTACTCGACCTTGAACTTGCCGAAGTTCAGCACGACGTTTTCGGTCAGGCGGTCTTCGCCACCCGAGCCACCGGTCTGCACCGACGACACGATCACGTCGGTCAGGGTGATCTTGATGTACTCGAGGGGCTTGTCACCGGCCTTGCGCACGGTCAGCTTGGCTTCCTTGATGTGGGTGCCCTTGCAGGCAGCGACCATCAGGGCGGTCGACGAGGAGTCGACCCACTTGGTCAGCGACAGGTCTTGCACGTTGACCTTGCCAGCGCCGGAGCCGGTGGAGTAGTGGGTCGAGCCCGATTGGCTCAGGCCCCAGCTCCAGGCCAGCACGCTGACTTCGTCTTTGTGGGAGGCGTCGATCGATTCGCCCTTGATGTCGCCGATCTTGATGAACATGTCGAGAGACATAGTGTTTCTCCAGGTTGCAGGGTTGAAAAACACCCGAGGGATGAATGGGCCGGTACGGACTGGTGAGGCCTGTCGGGTCGGTCAGGCCACGCCACCGGCATGTGTCGTCCTCGGCGGCCCACGCGCAGGCCACCGAACACAGAGGGTCTACAAAAGAGCGAAGCGCTCGTCGCGTCAGGCGGCCTTTTGCGAAGGCAGCTTGGACACCAGGCGCAGCGAGACGGTCAAACCTTCCAGCTGGTAGTGCGGGCGCAGGAAGAACTTCGAGCTGTAGTAGCCGGGGTTGCCGGGGATCTCTTCCACGACGACTTCGGCGGCCGCCAGCGGGCGACGGGCCTTGGTGTCTTCGGAAGAGTGCGCCGGGTCGCCGTCCACGTAGTTCATGATCCAGTCGTTCAGCCAGCGCTGCATTTCTGCGCGTTCCTTGAACGAGCCCACCTTGTCGCGCACGATGCACTTCAGGTAGTGGGCGAAGCGGCAGGTGGCGAACAGGTAAGGCAGGCGAGCGGCCAGGTTGGCGTTGGCCGAGGCGTCCGGGTCGTCGTACTCGGCGGGCTTTTGCAGCGACTGGGCACCGATGAAGGCAGCGAAGTCGCTGTTCTTCTTGTGCACCAGCGGCATGAAGCCGTTCTTGGCCAGCTCGGCCTCGCGGCGGTCGCTGATGGCGATTTCGGTGGGGCACTTCATGTCGACGCCACCGTCATCGGACGGGAACGTGTGAACAGGCAGGCCCTCAACAATCCCGCCCGACTCTATGCCACGAATGCGCGAGCACCAGCCGTATTCCTTGAACGAGCGATTGATATTCACTGCCATCGCGTATGCCGCGTTCTGCCACGTGTACTTCTCGCTTTCGCCGCTGGC